>CAMZAK010000008.1 GCA_947304245.1 uncultured Clostridia bacterium | reverse complement strand
TAGTGAATGTTTAATTAATTTGTTTTAAAAAAACTTTCCTATAAAATTTTAATAATAACTTATAAATAAAATAAGTGGAAAATTTCAAATGAATTTATTGTAGCAATTGCAGTTGAGAAGGTTTTTTCAGGGTTTGAGTTTAGGGAAAGTAATTAGAATTTAGATAGATTTAAATTTTGTAAAAACTAAAGTATATTGTAGTGGTTATTTTACAAAAGATGTTTTAATTTTTAGTTGAAGAGAACAAAAAACAAAGTTTGCTTAAATTTAAAATTCAAATTTTTAACATAATAATATTAAAATTAGAAAAATGTTTTCTGTTTTAGAGATGCTATTTTAACAATATAAATTATATATTATGTTAATTAAAATTATAGATAGATTTTAAATTTTTGATGAAAACCATTTTTTAGATGATGTGGTTGCTTTAGTTTTTTGTGCGCTAAACAACTACATGAAGAAGATGTTCTCAAAATTTTTTGTTATGGCAGACTGTTAAATTTTAAAGAATTTAAAACTTTGCTTTAAAATGGAGCAATTCCTGTAAAAAGAGGTGAATTTTTAAAAGTTATTTTTAATCTGTTTAAATTTATTGATTTTTGTGATATTATTAAGTGTATGGTTTTATTGTGAGTTAGATGAAGGAAAAAAGAATTATGAAATTTTTAAATTGTGATGCAGATGTTGTTGTAATTGGAGCGGGCCATGCTGGAATTGAAGCTGCTGTTGTTTGCGCAAAACTTGGAAAAAAAACAGTTCTTTTAACCATATCACTAGACAAAATAGCAAACATGCCATGTAACCCTTCAATTGGGGGAACAGCTAAAGGGCATCTTGTTCGCGAACTAGACGCTTTAGGCGGAGTTATGGCTAAAGTTGCAGACAAAACAACAATTCAAAGTAAAATTTTAAACAGAAAAAAAGGGCCATCTGTTAGGAGTTTAAGAGCACAAATAGACAGAGTAAACTACCACTTAAACATGAAGTTTCTTCTAGAAAAACAAGAAAACCTTTTTTTAAAACAGGATGAAGCTGTTGGGCTAGAGGTTAAAAACTCTAAAGTTTGCGGTGTTTTTACAAAATCGAACGTTTACATTAAAACAAAAGCGGTTATTGTTTGTTGTGGAACTTTTTTAAAGGCTAAAACATTTGTTGGCAGTGTTACTGCAAAAAACGGGCCAGATTTAATGCCGAGCTCTTGTGAACTTTCAGAAAATCTAAAAAGTTTAAACATAAATTTAAGAAGGTTTAAAACCGGAACTCCAGCTAGAGTTAACAAAAGAAGCATTAATTTTTCTGAGTTGGAGGTTCAAGAAGGGGACGAAAAAATTCATAGCTTTTCTTTTTTTAATGAAGAGAAGATTACAAATAAAGTTTGTTGTTTTAAGGCATACACAAATGAAAAAACTCATGAAATAATATTAAAAAATTTAGATAGATCTCCCTTGTTTGCAGGAATTATTAAAGGGGTTGGCCCGCGCTACTGCCCTTCAATTGAAGACAAGGTTGTGCGGTTTAAAGACAAAGAAAGGCACCAAATTTTTGTTGAGCCCATTGGTTTAAACACAAATGAGATGTATTTGCAGGGCATGTCTTCTTCCATGCCGTTAGATGTGCAGATTGAATATTTAAGAACAATTAAAGGGTTTGAAAAAATTGAGGTTATGCGCCCAGCTTACGCAATAGAATATGACTGCTGCAACCCTTTAGATTTATATAAAACATTAGAGTTCAAACAAATTAGTGGGCTTTATGGTGCAGGCCAATTTAACGGAACTTCAGGCTACGAAGAAGCTGCTGTGCAGGGTTTTGTTGCTGGTGTTAACGCTGCACGTAAAATTAACAATGAAAGTGAATTCACATTAACACGGGCTTCTTCCTACATTGGAACATTAATAGATGATTTAGTAACAAAAGGCTGCAATGAGCCATATAGAATAATGACAGCAAGAAGCGAATTTAGGCTTCTTTTAAGGCAGGATAATGCAGACAAAAGGCTATGTGAAATTGGCTTAAAACTAAAAACTCTTTCAAAAAAAGATTATGAAAAATTTTGTGAAAAGCAACAAAAAATTAAAACAGAAAAAGAAAGGTTAAAAAAAGTTTTAATTAAGCCAACAAAAGAATTTAATGAAAAACTAAAAGAGCTTAACACAAACGAAATTAAAACTTCTAAAAAATTAACCGAACTAATTAAAAGACCTCAACTTAGTTTAGAAATTTTAGAAAAATTTTGTGAACCCTCACAGCAAAATTTAACATTTGAACTAAAAGAAGAAATAGAAACAGATTTTAAATATGAAGAATTTGTTAAAAAGCAGCAGCAGAAGATGTTAAAACTAACTAATGTTGAAAAAATAAAACTCTTAAAAGAAACAGATTATGAAAAAATTTCTGGCCTTAGAAAAGAGGCAAGAGAAAAATTAAACAAAATAAAACCAGAAAGTTTGGGGCAGGCTTCAAGAATTTCTGGCGTTAACCCAGCAGACATAGCAGTTTTGTTAATATATTTAAAAACTAGAAATGTTAGATGAAAAAATTTAAAAAACTGTATAGCAATAGCAACAGCTTTAGCGCCAGCAGGGTTAGGAGTTGTGAGGTTAAGTGGAAAAGATGCAATTAAAATTGCAGATAGGTTTTTTAAATCTTTTAAAAAACTAGAACTTAAAACAAATAAAAATTTATTTAAAAATTAGAATTAATAAACATTTAACTAAGTTTGTTTTAAAACAAATTTTCTTATAGTGTTTTTTATAATAATTATAATAGAAATGAGTGAAAAATTTTGGAAAACTGTATTGCAGCAATAGCAACAGCTTTAGCGCCAGCAGGGTTAGGAGTTGTGAGGTTAAGTGGAAAAGATGCAATTAAAATTGCAGATAGGTTTTTTAAATCTTTTAAAAAACTAGAACTTAAAACAAATAAAAATTTATTTAAAAATTAGAATTAATAAACATTTAACTAAGTTTGTTTTAAAACAAATTTTCTTATAGTGTTTTTTATAATAATTATAATAGAAATGAGTGAAAAATTTTGGAGAACTGTATTGCAGCAATAGCAACAGCTTTAGCGCCAGCAGGGTTAGGAGTTGTTAGGCTAAGTGGAAAAGATGCAATTAAAATTGCAGATAGATTTTTCAAATCTTTTAAAAAACTAGAAAGTTTGAAGGGTTATGAGGCAACTTATGGCAAAATTTTTGAGGGAGACCATGTTTTAGATGATGTGGTTGCTTTGGTTTTTCGTGCGCCAAACAGCTACACCGGAGAAGATGTTGTTGAAATTTCCTGCCATGGCGGACTCTTAATTTTAGAAAGAATTTTAAAACTTTGCTTTAAAAATGGAGCAACACCCGCAAAAAGAGGAGAGTTTTCTAAAAGAGCTTTTTTAAACGGTAAAATTTCTTTAACAGAGGCAGAAGCTGTTATGGATGTTGTTAGTGCTAACAGTTCTTTGTTTTTAAAGGCTGCTAATTCTGTTAAAAATGGTGAGCTTAACAAAAAAAGCAAGGCTGTTTTAGATGAACTAATTAAAATAGACGCAAACATTGCAGTTTATTTAGATTACCCCGAAGAAGACATTGAAGAAATAAACACAGAAGAACTATCTCTTAAAATTTTAAAAGAGAAAGAAAAGTTAGAGCAAATTTTAAAATATTGCAAAATGGAGTCTTTAATTAAAAACGGTGTTAATGTTTCAATTGTGGGCAAGCCAAACGTTGGAAAATCCACTTTAATGAACAAAATTTGCGGAGAAGAAAAAAGCATTGTAACAAAAATTGAGGGCACAACTAGAGATGTTTTAAAACACTCTGTTGAAATTGAAGGGATTAATTTTAATTTTTACGATACTGCTGGAATACGTAAAACAGAAAACGAAATTGAAAAGATAGGGATTTTAAAAGCAATTAAAACTTTAAAAGAGGCAGACGTTATTTTGTTTGTTGTGGATGAAAAAGCAAAAGAAGAAGACATAAACATTTTAAAAGACAATAAATATGCTAAAGTTGTTTTGGTTTACAATAAAACAGATTTAAAATATTTAAAAACCAAATTTAAAAACTATGAGTTTAATTTAACATTAGAAACTTCTAGTAAAGATGAAAAGAGCATAGAAAATTTAAAAAAACAGCTAGTAAATTTAGAAAAAAAAGATTGTTTTGAAGACAAAGACACAATCTTAATTTTAAACGAAAGGCAAAAAAAAGCAATTAAAAACGCGGTTAAAAGTTTAGATGAAACTTTAAAGATTTTAAAAAATGAGTGTTTGTTAGACGCTGCTGGAGTGGAACTCGAGTCTGCAATAGAATTTTTATTAGAGCTCACCGGTGAGAAGGTTTCTGAGGTTGTTGTTGAAGAGATTTTTTCTAAATTTTGTGTGGGTAAGTAATATTAAAAAAGTTATAATTAACAAGAGAAAAATTAAACAAAATAAGACTATAAAAATTGGAGTAAGCTTTAAGAATTTTTTCAATAATTAAAATAGTAAACATTTAGCTAGCCTGGTTTTAAAACAATGTTTTTTTATATGATTTTAATAGAAATGAGTGAAAAATTTTAAAAAACAGTATTGCAGCAATAGTAACAGTTTTAGCACTAGCAGGGTTAGGAGTTTCGAGGCTAAGCTGAAAAAATGCAATTAAAATTGCAGATAGATTTTTCAAAGTTTTTAAAAGATTAGAAACTTAAAGATAAAAATTAGTTTTGCTAGAGATTATTGATGAAAAAGTTTTTATAGATTTTGTGCTAAAAGCTTATGTTGAAACTATAAAAAATAAAAAATATAGGTAAAATAAATTAAAAAATAACTAGAAATTGTTGCAGTAAGCTAAAACTTAAAGAAAAATTTTTTATTTAATTAAAGTTTTGAAAAAACAAGTTTAGTAAGAGGTAAACTGTGAAAGAAAATTTTAACGATCTTTTTAAAACAAATTTAAATTTAACAACAAAAGAAGAATTTGAAAATTATTTAAAACAAGAACTAGAAAGAGAAGGTTTTGTTAGAATTATATTTAGGAAAAAATTTTAAAATTGAACTTTAAATATCATGACTCAAATAAAGAAAAATTTTTTTATTTAATTAAATTATTGAAAAAACAAGTTTAGTAAGAGGTAAAAGGTGGAAGAAAATTTTAACGATCTTTTTAAAACAAATTTAAATTTAACAACAAAAGAAGAATTTGAAAATTATTTAAAACAAGAACTAGAAAGAGAAGGTTTTGTTTTAACAAAAGAACAATCTTCTAAACTAATTAAATTTTTACAAATTATGCTTTATTACAATAAAAAGTTTAATTTAACTAAAATTTTAAATTTTGAAGAAATTGTTTTAAAACACATTCTAGATAGCTTACTAGTTTTAAAAGTAGTAAAACCCAAAGAAGGCTTTAAAATGCTAGACATTGGTGCGGGAGCCGGCTTCCCTTCAACCCCTATTGCAATTGTTTGCAGTTTTTTAGAAATCACACAAATAGATTCTCTAAAAAAAAGGGTGGATTTTTTAAATATTGTTAAGGAAAAATTAAATTTAAATATTACTGCTTTTCACAAAAGGGCAGAAGAGGCAGCAAAAGAAGAAAAATTCAGAGAAAAGTTTAATTTAGTAACAGCAAGAGCGGTTTCTAGGTTAAATGTTTTATGTGAACTCTCTTTGCCTTTCGTTAAACTTAATGGATTTTTTGTTGCTTTAAAAGGGCCAAATTATTTAGAAGAACTAAATTTGGCAAAAACAACAATAAAAAAGCTCGGATGCAAAATTAAAGAGGTTAAAAAGTTTAATTTAGCTGATGAAGCCACTAGAGTTTTAATTTTAATAAAAAAAATATCGCAAACTTCGAGTAAATATCCTAGAAGTTTTTCTCAAATCTTAAAATCTCCAATTTAATAAATTGTTTTTTGTTATAGTTAATCGAATACTGCGATAAAAAATTCTGGTAAATTTATTTTTCTTTTGTTATAATTTTTTTAGGTATTTCAAATTTAAAAGAGGAGTAAAAGTTATGGGATTTTTTACAAAGGAAAAAGAAAGAGTTATTAGTAACGTTGTTTTGCTTCCGGTTGATATTATTAAAAAAAACCCATCTCAACCGAGAGTTATATTTTCCACTGAAGACTTAAAAAATTTAGCAGACAGCATAAAATATAACGGAATCTTGCAACCAATTACTGTTAGAGTTAATTTAAACAATGAATATGAGTTGGTTTCTGGTGAGCGCAGGCTAAAAGCTGCAAAGTTGGCGGGAAATAAAGATGTGCCATGCATTGTTTTAAAAACAGATGAAGAACAATCCGCAATTTTTGCTCTTATTGAAAATTTGCAGAGAAAAAACTTAAATTTTTTTGAGGAATCTTTAGCCATAAGCAAATTAATTGAAAAATGGAAGCTAACGCAGGATGAAGTTGCTGTAAAACTTGGAAAAGCACAGTCCACAATTGCAAATAAGTTAAGACTTTTAAAGTTTTCAGATGAACAAAAAGCAAAAATCCTGTCTAACAATTTAACTGAACGGCATGCTAGAGCTCTTTTAAAATTACAAAAAGATGAAGAAATTAATGAAATTTTAGAGATCATAATTAACAGGAAACTGAATGTTAATCAAACCGAAGACTTAATTGATGAACATCTTGAGAAAAAACCAGCAAAGCCAAAGAAAAAGTTCATACCCATAATTAAAGATGTTAGAATTTTTTTTAACACCATAGATTCTGCAGTTAAAAACATGAGAAAAGCAGGAATTATGGCAAGGGTTCAAAAAAAGGAAGAAGAAAATTACATAAAATATGTTGTTAAAATTCCTAACAAACCAAAAAAGAGTTGACTTTCTATGAAAATTTGGTTTTATTTGTATTTAATGAATTCGTAAGTTAAATTTATTAAAATTTAAAAAAATTTTTAACAACATTTCTTCAGTTTTTGTTTTTTAAAAAATATTTGTAATTATTTTTAAATTATTTTTAAATTATTTTTAAATTATTTTTATCTTTAATTTAAATTATTTTCACCTTTAAAAGTAAAAGGTATAATTATATTTATAATCATAGTTTATAATTCATCATAAAAACAACAAGAAAAACAAAATTCAACATAATAAAACAAATAAGATGTTTCACATGAAACATCTTATTCTACATTTTAGTTGCATTAGAAAAAATATATGTTAAAATAAAACAGTGAAAATAAAATATAGTGAGATATAAGGAAGTGTGCTGTTGTGCAAAAAACCAGAATAATTTCTATTGTTAATCAGAAAGGGGGAGTGGGCAAAACAACAACATCCATAAACTTAACAGCTGCATTAGGGTTAGAAGGTAAGAAAATTTTATTAATAGACCTAGACCCACAAGGCAATTCCACAAGTGGGATGGGTATTTCTAAAAAAGAGATTAAGAATTCAATTTACGATGTTTTAATTAACAAAATAGAAGCCGAAGATGTTATTATAAAAACAAAGTTTAAAAACATAGATTTCATTCCTTCTAATGTGGAGTTAGCAGGAGCAGAAGTGGAAATGATTAGCATAAAAAACAGAACGTTTCTTTTAAAGCAAGCGGTGGAAAAAGTTAAAGAAAACTACGATTTAATTTTAATAGATTGCCCGCCATCTTTAGGCATATTAACTTTAAACGCTTTAACAGCAAGCACAAGTGTTATTATTCCGCTTCAGTGTGAATATTTTGCTTTGGAGGGGTTATCTCAGTTAATTTTAACTATGAGGCAGGTTAGAGAGCATTACAACAAAGAATTAAAAATTTCCGGGGTTTTGCTTACAATGTATGATGGAAGACTAAAACTAACCATGCAGGTTGTGGGAGAAATAAAAAAATTTTTCTCTAAGAATATTTATAAAACAGTTATTCCTAAAAATGTTAAGCTTTCGGAAGCGCCCAGTTACGGAGAGCCTATTTCATATTACGACAAAACTTCAAAAGGGTGTTTGGCCTATGAAAGTTTAGCTAAAGAGGTTATTAAAACAGCAGAATAAACTAAAGAAAGAAGAGATGTTTTAATGTTTAAAAAGAGTGGTTTAGGGAAAGGTTTGGAAGCATTATTTGAAGAAAACTTTAAAATTAACAATAAAGAAATTTTCTTTTTAGATGTTTCTAAAATTAAACCTAACAAAGAGCAACCAAGGCAAGATTTTAACGATGAAAAACTAAAAATATTAGCAGAATCCATAAAAAACAATGGAATTATTCAGCCTATTTTAGTTAGAGAATTAAAAGAAGATGAATACCAGATAATTGCGGGAGAGAGACGGTTTAGAGCGGCAAAAATGGTTGGGCTAAAAGAAGTCCCCGTTATTGTTAAAAACATGGAAGAGAGAAATGTAACAGAAATAGCTTTAATTGAAAACCTGCAAAGGGAAGATTTAAACCCTGTGGAAGAAGCTAAAGGTTTTTTAAATTTAATTAAGAAGTATGGTTTAACGCAGGAAGAGGTTGCAAAAAAAGTTGGGAGATCTCGCAGTTATGTTACAAACACAATTAGGCTTTTAAACCTACCGCAAGAGGTTATTGAAGAAATTAAAAAAGGGAATTTAAGTTCCGGCCATGCAAGAGCCCTGCTTTCTTTAAAAGACGAAGAAGAGGTTAAAAGAATGGCAGTTGAGGTTGTTGAAAAAGGAATTAGTGTGCGAGATATTGAGAAGATTGCTAGTTTTAAAAGAGATGAGAGCAAAAAAACAAACAAACAAGAAAAGGAGCACATATTTAAAGAATTCGAAAAAAAATTGCAAGAAGAGCTTAAAAGGAAGGTTATAATTAAAATGATTTCGGGAGAAAAAGGAAGAATAACAATAGATTTTTACAATAGAGACGAGTTAATGTTCATGGCAAACAGTTTAAAAAGTTTGAGAAGTTAGAGGCGTTTTAAATGTAAATGTTATGAACTAAGAAAAAACAAAAAAATAGTTTAAAGTTAACGTAATTAGTTGGTTTATTAAATTTAATATTGTGTTAATTTATAATTTTAAACATTAATGAGGAACAAATTAAAAGGAGAAGTTAAATGTTAGACATAAAATTTGTTAAAAACAATAAAGAAGCTGTAATAGAAAACCTAAAAAAGAAGTTTCAAGATGAAAAAATTCCTCTAGTTGAAGAGGTAATTAAAAGTTATGATGAGTTTTGTTCAGTTAAGGGCAAATGTGATGAACTAAGAGCAAAAATTAACAAAACAAGTAAAGAAATTTCTAAACACATTAAAGAAAACAAAGAAAAAGCAGAAGAATTAAAAAGTGAAGTTTTAAAAAGCAAACAAGAACTTGAAAGTTTGCAGGAAGAAGAAAGAGAGCTAAAAGAAAAAACAACAAAAAAGCTTATGCTAATTCCTAACATAATAGATTCCACAGTTCCCATTGGGAAAGATGACAGCGAGAACGTGGAAATTGAAAGGTTTTTAAAACCAGAAGAAAAAGATTATGAAATACCATACCACATAGACATTATGCAGCAGTTTAGTGGGGTGGACATTGAAAGCGCTAGAAAAACAAGCGGAAATGGTTTTTATTATTTATGCGGAGACATTGCAAGGCTTCATTCTGCAATTTTAAGTTATGCAAGAGATTTTATAATAGAAAAAGGATTTATATATTTCATCCCGCCATACATGATTCATAAAGAAATCGTTGATGGGGTTATGAGTTTTGAAGAGATGCAAAACATGATGTACAAAATTGAAGGTGAAGATTTATATTTAATAGGAACAAGTGAACATTCAATGATTGGGAGATATGTTAACACAATAATTAAAGAAGAGGAGCTTCCAATTAAAAATTCTAGTTATTCTCCTTGTTTTAGAAAAGAGGTTGGAGCGCACGGCATAGAAGAAAGAGGGGTTTACAGGATTCATCAGTTTGAAAAGCAGGAGATGATTGTTATTTGTAAACCGCAAGACAGCATGAAATATTTTTTTGAGATTTTAAAAAACACAGTAGACTTTTTTGTTTCTTTAAAAATTCCGGTTAGAACGTTAGAGTGCTGTTCTGGAGATTTAGCAGATTTAAAGGTTAAAAGCATAGATGTTGAAGCATGGTCTCCTAGGCAGAAGAAGTTTTTTGAAGTTGGGAGTTGTTCTAATTTGGGGGATGCTCAAGCTAGAAGGCTTAAAATTAGGGTTAAAAACAAAGATGAAAAATATTTTGCGCACACTTTAAACAACACATTAGTTGCTCCTCCTAGAATGCTTATTGCTTTTTTAGAGAACAATTATTGTAAAGACAAAACAGTTTTAATTCCAGAACCATTACAAAAATATATGGGAGGGCTAGAAAAATTAACACCTGTTTTAAAATAAGTAATAAACCTTTGTTTTTAGGGTTGTGTTAAAAATTTATGAAAACAAAACACGAAAGAGCTAGAAAAACTAATGGAAATGGTTTATTATTAAAATATATTAGATTTATGTGAAAAAACCAATTAGAATTTTAAATTTCTTGTTTTAGAAAAGAAATTAAAGGCATAGCATATAAAAAATAGTGGTTTTTTAAAATTAATTGTTTTTAGTTTTGAGGATGGTTTAAAATTGGATTATGAAGGAAGGAAAAAGAATGAAGTTTGAATTTATTAAGATGCATGGTTGTGGGAACGACTACATATATATGGATTTTATGCAAAAAAAAGTTCAGTTTAATGAAGAAGAGGTTGCAAAAAAACTTTCCAATAGGCATTTTGGAATTGGAGGAGATGGGTTGGTTTTAATTTTGCCGTCTGAAAAAGCAGATGCTTACATGAAGATGTTTAATGCAGATGGCACACAGGGCAAAATGTGTGGCAATGCAATAAGATGTGTTGCAAAGCATATTTATGAAAAAGGGTATGTTAAAAAAAACAGTTTAAAAATAGATACCTTAAGTGGGGTTAAAACTTTAAAGTTAAATGTTGAAAATAATGTGGTTTTAAGCGTTGAGGTTAACATGGGAAAACCTAATTTTAAAAGCAGCAGCATGCCACTTAAAACAAGCGAAGAAGAGGTTGTTTTAAAAAAAATTGAAGTTAACGGAGAGGGTTATGAGGTAACATGTGTTTCTATGGGTAACCCGCATTGTGTTGTTTTTGTGGACGATGTTTTTAAATTAAATGTTAATGAATTGGGAGAAGAATTTGAAAAAAATGAACTATTTAAAGAAGAAGTTAATGTGGAATTTGTTAAAATAAAAAGTAGCAGTGAAGTTGAAATGAGAGTTTATGAAAGAGGCAGCAAAGAAACATTAGCGTGTGGCACGGGAGCTTGTGCTGTTGTTGCTGCTATGGTTAAAAATGGTTACTGCAAAAAAGGAGAAGAAGTTTTAGTGCGGCTTTTAGGAGGAGAGCTGGCAATTAGCTGTGAAGAAGATGGAGTTTTTATGAAAGGGCCTGCAACTAAAGTTTTTACAGGGGAGGTTGAAATTTAGGTTTATGAAGGAAGGTGGGAGCTATGCTAAGGTTTAAACTAGAAAAACATCTTAGTTTTTTTAGAATTCCAAATTTAATGTTTATTATTGTTGTTATTTCGTCTTTTGTTTATGTTGTGGATGCAATATTTTTAGTGCAAAATGGAAGATTTTTTTTAAGGAGCATGTTAAATTTCAATAAGATTTTAATTTTAAATGGGCAATATTGGAGAGCATTAACATTTATTTTTCTACCGTTTAACGGTAACATTGTTATGGTTGGTCTTGAGGCATATTTTTTGCATTTTTTAGGAACAAGTTTAGAGGTGAGCATTGGAGAAGTAAGGTTTACAACGTTTTACATAACAGGAATTATTTTAAACATTATTGTTGGCTTTTTAACAGGTTTTGCTGATGTTAGGTTTTTAAACATGACATTGTTTTTTGCTTTTTCTTCAGTTAACCCAAACAGGAAGATGTTGTTGTTTTATTTCATTCCGTTAAACACAATTTGGATTGGTGCTATTAATTTAGTATATTTTGCATTTCACATAGCTGTGGCATTAATGAGGCAGGATTACAAAATAATTTTAGCAATTGTTGTTAGCATTGTTAACTTTATTATATTTTTTGGAACAAATTTCTTTAAAGATGTTTTTTACAACCTAAAAATATTGCAAGAAAACAGCAAGAGGATGTATAGAAACGGTAGTTATTGGAACAATTAAAAAAATAAAAGAGGTTTTGCTGTAGATGAATGAAAGAAAAGATTATTTAAAATGGGATGAATATTTCATGAGTTTGGCGCAGGTTTGTGCACTAAGAAGTAAAGACCCAAACACAAGAGTTGGTGCTTGTTTGGTGGATGAAAACAATAAGGTTATTTCACTTGGCTACAATGGAATGCCAATTGGCTGCAAAGATTCCGAAATGCCTTGGAATAGGGAAGGTGAAAAAGCACTTAACACTAAATATCCTTTTGTTTGCCATGCTGAGTTAAACACAATTTTAAATGCAGCGGGAAAGAGCACAAAAAATGCTACAATTTACACAACACTTTTTCCTTGCAATGAATGCGCTAAAACAATAATCCAGAGTGGAATTGTTAGGGTGATTTATAAGCAAAACATATATTCAAACTCAGACAGCACAAAGGCAGCAGAGCAGATGTTTAAAATGGCGGGAGTTGTTTATGAGCAGTTTAAACTTAAAAATAAAGTGATTAAAATAATAATTTAAATGTTTTAGCGAATTGGTTAAAAATTATGTTTGTTTTGGTTTTAAATGAATTTATTTAATGTTTTTAATTAACTAAATGGTGTTGTTTTTAATGTAAACAACACTTTTTCCTTGCAATGAATGCGCTAAAACAATAATCCAGAGTGGAATTGTTAGGGTGATTTATAAGCAAAACATATATTCAAACTCAGACAGCACAAAGGCAGCAGAGCAGATGTTTAAAATGGCAGGAGTTGTTTATGAGCAGTTTAAACTAAAAAATAAAGTGATTAAAATAATAATTTAAACGTTTTAGCGAATTGGTTAAAAATTTTGTATTTATTTTTTATTTTTAGTAATATTTTAAAATGTTTTGCATATGTTTAATGTAAAAGGAAGAAATAATATATTGGTTTTAATTTGTTTTTTCTTGGCTAGGTGAGTTGTTATTTTTGTTTTCTGGGTTTTTTTCTCGTTTTGTGTAGTTTATTATGCTTTTGTCTGCAATTAAAGCGTTAGGAACCATAACAAGGCCATGTTCTTCGTTTACAATGTATGTGTGGAAATAATCTATTTTTTTAACGCGGCCTTTTTTTGAGTCCACCTCAATTAAGTCTCCAATTGCAAAAGGGCTCATTAGTTTAATTTGAACACTTTTTGCAACATTGCCTAAAAAACTCTGTAAAGCCAAACCAGAAGAAACAACAATCGAAGAAATTATTGTGAAAAACGCTGTTAGTGGTATATTAAATTTAGAGAGAATTAAAAAAGCTGCAGCTATAATTATTCCGTATTTTGAAGATTTTAAGGCAAAATTTAACATGTTAGATTTTTCCATATGCATTTTAATGAAAGCTCTTTTTATACTTTTATTGGTGATTTTGTTTATTATTATTGCAGAAATAATCACCCCTAAAGAAAAAACAAGACTAAACCCGTATTGTTTTAGCTTTTCAATTAAAAATGCATAAAAGCCGTTTAAATCGTTGGTGGTACTCGTCATTAACAACTCCTTTTTTTAATTATTTTGGTGAAATTTTATGTTATTATGCAGATTTATGTTAAATTAACTATATTAATATTAAGATCATACTAAAAATTACGCAAACTTACAAATATTATATAAAAACATACAAAAAATGAATTTGACTTTTTAGTTGATTTTATATATTATATAGACCAACACAAGTTATGGAGGGATTAAATTAAATGGAATCTTTAGATTTAAGCGAAGATGGACCTGGTAATAATTTTTCTAAAATTTTTAGTTTAAAAACAACGCACGAACCAGAAAAATTTAGTATGTTTAAATTTTTAAATAATGCTAAACAGCAAGGTTTACTTAAAGAATATGAATGCGGAATGATTGAAAACCTACTAAATTTAAAAAACGTTAGTGTTTACAATATAATTACTCACAGAATTAACATTAAAGCTGTGGAAAAAAACACCAAACCAGAAGATGTTATAAAAATTTTTGCAGAAACAGGATTTTCAAAAATTCCTGTTTATGAAGAAGATGTGGACAGCATAATTGGTGTTGTTCATGCTAAAGAATTATTAAAGTTAAAGATTAATGGTGGTTTAGAAGAAAAATCCATTAACAAATATATTAAAAAAACAGTTTACATACCAGAATCCATGAAATGTGAAGCTGCTTTAAATCAACTAATTAAAGAAAACCAAGATCTTGCCGTTGTTGTGGATGAATATGGCGGAACATCTGGCATTATAACTTTAAAAGACGTTAAAGATTTTGTTTTTAATGGAATTGGAAAATAATTTGAAGAAAGTTATTAAGAAACACCGATGAAAAATCAATAGCTTTAAAATGCAAAGCTAGTTTAAAGATGTGACTTTGCATTAAACTTTAAAAATTAATGAAGAAAACAGGTCAGAAATTCTTGATGGTCTTTTATTTATAGTTTTAGGGAGAATCCCCGAATAAAATGAAAAACCAACCATTAACTACAATGGTGTGGAATTTAGAATTCTTTTAATAGAAAAGCCAATACATTAAACAGGTTGAAGCTGTTTAGTTAAACACCAAAGCTTAGCCGCCAAACAGCTTAACCGAAATAAATTTATATGTGAAGTAAATTGTTGGAAGTAATAATGAAATAATAAAAATTGAAAAAAACAATAATGTTATTAATTTAATTCTAAATTTTCTTTTATCTTTCATATGATTATGGCTCCTTTTAAGTTTAAAATCT
Source organism: uncultured Clostridia bacterium (assembly GCA_947304245.1). Taxonomy (GTDB): domain Bacteria; phylum Bacillota; class Clostridia; order Oscillospirales; family Ruminococcaceae; genus RUG12519. The sequence goes on along the minus strand of CAMZAK010000008.1, from coordinate 20,315 downwards.
TATGTTAATTATAACATAATAAAAAAAATTAAATCAACATTTTTTAATATTTTTAAAATATTTGTGTTGACAAATAAAATATATAGATATAAGATCAATCTAGAAGCCAATAAAAATCGACAAGCTTTTATTAAAGGTTTTGGTTAGTTTGGTGTATAATAATTATTGTTTTAACTGTTTTTATATTTTTACTTTTGCTGAGTTTTAAAAAACTTTGCAAAAAATTTTTCTGAAAAAAATACTATATGTAGTGTTCAACAGTTCAAACATAACAATAAATGGGGGTTTTTATGCGGGTTATTAAAAGAAACGTAGAAAATTTAAATTAATTATTTAAAATATCTTTCGCGTTGACAATTTAAAAAAGTGGAGTTAAAATTAAATTAAACAATTCAATAAAAATCGACAAGCTTTTATTGAAGGTTTTGGTTAGTTTGGTGTACAATAAATTATTGTTTTAACTGCTTTTATATTTTTACTTTTGCTGAGTTTTAAAAAACTTTGCAAAAAATTTTTCTGAAAAAAATACTATATGTAGTGTCCAATAGTTCAAACATAACAATAAATGGGGGTTTTTATGCAGGTTATTAAAAGAAACGGAGAAAAGGTTTCGTTTAACAAAGAAAAAATTTATGTTGCAATAATGAAGGCTATGCGTTTTGGAAGTGGTTTAATTGAAGAAGAAATAGCCAGAGAAATTAGTTTAGAAATTGAAGAAGAATTTAAAAAAGCAAATGAAGATTACACAATTAAAAAAATAGAGAATTTGGTTTACAAAAAACTAACAGAAAAAGGGCAAATGCTAACAGCAAAAGCCTATGAGGGCTACAGAGCAATTCAAGAATTTAAAAGAACAACAAACACAACAGATGGCGAGATTATTTCTCTTTTAAACGGAACTAATTATTACGTAGCAATGGACAATTCTAACAAAAACTCCGTTTTAAATTCCACAATGAGAGATTTAGTTGCAGGGGAAGTTTCTAAAGATTTAACACAAAGAAAACTTTTGCCAACAGAAATTGTGCAGGCACACAAAACAGGAATTTTACATTTTCACGATATGGATTACTACATGAGCCCAATGTTTAACTGTTGTTTAATTAACATTGAAGACATGTTAGACAACGGCACTGTAATTAACGACACTTTAATTGAGTCTCCTTCTTGTTTTCAAACTGCTTGCAACATTATGACCCAAATAATGGCTCAGGTTGCTAGCAACCAGTTTGGCGGACAAAGTGTGGACATTAAATATCTTGGAAAATATTTAAGAAAAACCAAAACAAAGGCATTTAATCACTACAAAAGTTTGGGTTACGATGAAAAAACATGCGAAACTTTAGCAAAAGACAGAATGTTTCAAGAACTAAATTCAGGGGTGCAAACCATTCAATATCAAATAAACACTCTGCAAACTTCTAACGGGCAAGCTCCTTTTGTTACAATTTTTATGCATATTGAAGAAGGCTATGAATATGAAGAAGAGGTTGCTTTAATTGTTAAAGAAATTTTAAAACAAAGGCTACTTGGCGTTAAAAACAAACAGGGTGTTGTAATAACTCCTGTTTTCCCTAAACTTGTTTATGTTTTAGATGAAAACAACTGCCTAAAAGGTGGAAAATATGACTACATTACAAAAGACTACGCAATTCCATGTAGCGCAAAAAGAATGTACCCCGACTACATTTCTGCAAAAAAGATGAAGCAAAACTATGAGGGCCATGTTTTTAGCTGCATGGGTTGTAGAAGTTTTTTAGCTCCGTGGTATGATGAAAACAACAATGTTAAGTTTAATGGAAGGTTTAACATTGGGGTTGTTTCAATTAATTTGGTGCAGATTGCAATAATTGCAAATGGCGATGAAGAAAAGTTTTGGGAGCTTTTAAACTGCAGATTAGATCTTTGCAAAAGAGCACTTCTTTGTAGATATGAGAAATTAAAAGGGGTTAAGGCTTACGTTTCCCCAATTCATTGGCAGCATGGCGCAATAGCAAGGTTAAAAGCAGATGAGACAATAGACAAACTTCTTGAAAACGGCTACTGCACTCTTTCTTTAGGCTACATTGGTGTTTATGAAATGACAAAACTCATGAAAGGTGAGAGCCACACAACAAAAAAAGGCAAAGAATTTGCAATTAGAGTTTTAAAACACATGAACGAGAAAACAAAAGAGTGGAAGCAAAAAACAGGGCTTGGTTTTTCACTTTACGGAACACCAGCAGAAAACTTGTGTTACAGGTTTGCTAAAATAGACAAAGAAAGGTTTGGGTTAATTAAAGATGTAACAGACAAAGGCTACTACACAAATTCTTACCATGTGGATGTTCGCCAGAAAATTGATGCTTTTAGTAAGCTTTCTTTTGAAAGTGAGTTTCAAAACATAAGTTTAGGCGGCTGCATTTCTTATGTGGAAATTCCTAGTGTTTTGCATAATGTTAAAGCTTTAGAAGAACTAGTTAAATTCATGTATGACAACATACAGTACGCTGAATTCAACACAAGGTTTGATTACTGCCACAACTGCGGGTTTAACGGTGAAGTTTTTGTTAATGAAAACAACATGTGGGAGTGCCCAAACTGCGGCAACACAGATACAAAAAAGTTAACTGTAATTAGAAGAACATGCGGCTATTTGGGCCTGCACTTTTGGAATGAAGGCAAAACAAAAGAGATGAAACAAAGAGTTTTGCATCTTTAAATAAAACCAGCTCTTTTAAAACTTGAAAAGAGTTAGTTAAATTTATGTATAACATACAGTACGCTGAATTCAACACAAGGTTCTGTTATTGCCACAACTGCGGGTTTAACGGTGAAGTTTTTGTTAATGAAAACAACATGTGGGAGTGCCCAAACTGCGGCAACAAAGGCACAAATAAAAAAGCTATTGTGTTTTTAACAATAGCTTTTAATTTAGTTGAATTTTAAAAATAATGAGTTGGTTTTAGTGAGAAATTTAATTTATTTAATCTTATTTATGTTGAACACGTCTTATTTGTAGGCTGAAAATGGTTCTATATATGTAAACCTAAAGCGTTATATAGGTCCATTAAGGGTTCACTTAATCTTTCCTCATGCTTTATTATTCTTGAACTCAGTATTTTATCTGGAGTGTCAATTAAATTTCCGTTTCTATCAAGATATCCTTTTTCATTTAAATATCTATACAGGTCCCTTGTATTACGTAAAGCTTCATCCATTGTATTATAAGAATTAATCTCCTCTGGGCTCCTTTCTTTTGTTCTTTTACCACTCGGGAAATAATCTTTCTTCAACTTGGTGAAAGTTTCGTAAAAAACAGCAAACATTTTTGGTTTTACATTTGCTCCCGCCGCATATAGAAATCGTTCAGTATTATTTAGATTTTGAGGTAAGTTTTTAAAATATTCTGAATCTTCTTGTAAAAAACTTTCTAATTCTTCTGGAAAATAAACTGCTTCGTTATTACTTCCTGTAGTATATATTTTTTTCGGTTCAAGTTCTTTTTTTAAACTATTAATTTTGGTCATTATTTCGACAGATTCATCTACAAATCTGTTTATGGGATACTCAATAATTATTCCTATGTTTTTGATTAGTTTTATGACATCATTATATAAATCTTTTAAATCTTCTTTTTTAAGAATATCTACTTTTCTATTTCGTTCTATTAACTTTTTTGTGTAGCCCACGATATCTTCTAAACCTTCCCAGATTACAGGTTTAATTATTTCTCTATCTAATTCATTAAATGTATTATCTATCGTTTCAATTAAGTCATTATGAAACTTTTCTCGTTCAATTCTTTTTTGTCTATTTTTTGCTAAAATTAAATTAATTTTGTTCAAATCAAAACTATTATTATTGTTATTATTATTGGAGATTTTCTTATCAGTTTTGTAAACATCATTTTTATTTGTATTTTTCCATAAATCATTCATATTAGTAACAACATTATTTTTTTTAATATTGATTACTGGAGGTTTTTCATTAGTTACATTTTCAATTGATTTTATAAAATACTTGCTAAAAATGGAATCAAATTCATCTTTATTAGTATCTTTAGAATCAGTTTTAGAATTAGTTTCGTTCATTTTCTTTTTCTTTGGTTCAAGTTCTCTTTCCAAACTAAAAATTTTCTCGAGTATTTCGGCATTATCTATTTCATAGTTGGACAAGGAGTAGTAGTTAGGCATATTTTTTACGCATTTTTCTATTAGTTTTATGACATCATCATATAAATCTTCTAAATCTGTACTTTTAAGAATATCTACTTTTTTATTTCGTTTTATTATCCTTTTTGTGTGGTTTACGATAGTTTTTAAACCACTCAAAATTTCTTCGTTATCTATTTTGCTTTTCATTCCATTAAATTTATTAGTTATTTTCTCAATTAAGTCATCATGAAAATTTTCTTGTTTAATTTTTTTTTGGTTTTCTTCTGCGAAATTTAATTCAATTAAATTAATTTTGTCCAAATCAAAACCATTATTATTTTTATTATTTTCAATATTATTGTTGGAAGACTTTTCTCTATTAGTTTTTTTATTTAACAGGGAAGAATTAGTCTCTTTTAAATTGTTATTATTAGAAATTGAATTATCAAAATTTTCTCCAAGAACAGTAACAGGGGGTTGTGTTATTTTTTTTATAACAGAATTTGTTATAACGTATTCATCGGAGGGCAGTTTGGTCCATATATTATTAATATTATTATTATTCATTTTTAAACTCCTTTTTTTACTTTTTTCGACTTTATTATATAAATTTTAAAACATTATTACAATAGGTAAATTTTTCCATAAACTTTAGGTTAAATTAAACAATAAAAGCAATTACTTTTTAATTACGTTTACTGAATATTAAAATGTTAACTTTTTCAAAAACCGTAACAATTCAACATGTTTATTGTTTATTTTTTAGTTGGTTTTATGTTAATTATTAAAATTCAAATTATTGTAAATATTGTTTAATTTTAATAATGTTAATGTTTAAATTAGAAAAACTAAAACAAAAAGCAGCTCTAAAAAGTTAGAACTGCTTAATATTATTTTTAATTATTCATTTTATTTTTCAACTCATAGTTTAATGAGTTTGTTTGCTAGGTTTAAGTGTTTATTTTAACTTATTTTGTTTTTTTATCTTTTAATTTTAGTTTATTTTTTAAAATTTTTTAAAATATTAAATATTTTCTTTTTAGCTTTCTTTTTAGCTTTCATTAAATTATTAATTACGTTTTTTTGTTTTTGTATTTCTGCTCTTAATTTATTGTATTCTAGCTTTTCATCTTCACTTAAACTCTCTTCAATTATGTTGCCTTCTCTGTCCACCTTTTTTTGTACATGTAATTTTTTGTAAAAAATTTTACATCTATTATATAAATCGTCTATTGTTTTTTCGCCTTTTATCATAAGATATTCAGATTTTGCTTTTAAATCTCTTAATTCTATTTCAAAGTTAGACTCAAAAAAATATGGTAAATTGTTTTCATCTTTAGAATTTTTATCTTTATTAGACTCACATAAAAATAATACCTTATTTTCATCTTTAGAATTTTTATTTTCAGTTGAGAAATATTTATTATATATTTTTTTCATAGCTGCCATTATTTCATCACATTTTCCTTTTTCATCTTCATCTAAAGCATTATAAATTATGTTACCCGTATTGTTTACTTTTCCTTTCTTACGTAAATATTTGTAAAAATTTTTTGGTTTGTCATATAATGTTTTTTTTATTTCATACATTTCATTTGAGTTTATTACTCCTTTTCTTTCTAACTTTTTCAGTTCTGTCATCATACGTTTAAATTGATATAAAAAACTAGAATACCAAAAATTTGGTGTATTATTTAAAAAAGATTTTTCTTCGTTTTTTTTAGTTTTTTTATTTAAATAATTAGAGTTATTATTAGTTGAGAAATAGTTATTATATATTTTTTCCTTTCTTTTAGTTTTTTTATTTAAATAATTAGAGTTATTATTATTTGAGAAATACTTATTATATATTTTTTCCTTAGCTGCCATTATTGCATCATATTTTTCTTTTTCATTTTTATCTAAATTATTATAAATTATGGTACCCTTAACGTCTACTTTTTCTTTAACGTCTACTTTTTCTTTAACGTCTACTTTTCCTTTTCCTTGGTTACGTAAATAATTGTAAAAATCTTTTGGTTTGTCATATAATGTTTTTTTTATTTCACACATTTCATTTGAGTTTATTACTCCTTCTCTTTCTAACTTTTTCATTTCTGTCATCATACGTCTAAATTGATATAAAAATCTAGAATACCAAAAAGTTGGTGTTTTAGTTGGTGCATTATTTGAAAAAGATTCTTCTTTGTTTCTTTTAGTTTTTTTATTTAAATAATTAGAGTTATTATTACTGGTATTATTAGGTATTGTTAAACAATTATTTTGATATTTGGAATTTATATTATTAATTATAGGAACAATAAGTTCATGTTTTCCTAAACCGATTTTATTATTTTTCAAACTTGAATTTTTATTTTTTATAGATTTAATACTATTGTTAAAGCCTTTATTTAAATCTTCATCATTGTTTATTTCAATTACTACCCCATCTTTTGAACTTTCATTTTTATTGCTTTTTTTTGAACTTTCATATTTATAGCTAAAAAAACTAGAACTTTCATCTGAATTTTCATCTTTTTTACTAAATAAACTAGAACTTTCATCTGAACTTTCGTAATCATCTGAACTTTCGTAATCATATGAACTTTCGTAATCATCTGAACTTTCGTAATCATCTGAATTTTCGTAATCATTTAAATTTTCGTAATCATCTGAATTTTCGTAACCATTTAAATTTTCGTAACCATTTAAATTTTCGTAACCATTTAAATTTTCGTAATCATACAATATCGGAAAAATTTTTTTAGGGACTAATAGTAAATCGTCCTTTACAAGCAGTAATCTATCCAAGAAATACAAGCTTGTATATTCATCACTAATATTCCCAGTTTTTTCGTCAATTTTAAAGCTTGAATATAGCTCTTTATAATTATTCAAATATGAATTGAGATTTCTTAATACATTAATTACATACAGTTTTAATTTGTTGAAATCATCAAGTTTCTTTTCAAAAGTTTCTTTATTTCTAACAATTAAATTTCTTAATTTTTGTATTAAATTTGTTATTTCTTTAAAACATGCATAATAGGTGGAATTTTTCAGCAAGGTATATATACCTTCCTCACAAATAGTGTGAGCAAAATAGTCGTCCGAATTAACATTTTCAGGAATTTTTTCAAGCAATTCTTCTGTTTTGATATCTGGATTTTTATTGTAAAAATTTAAATTATTATTAAAATTATTGTTAAAATTAAAGTTATTAAAAGTTAAATTATTAAAATTATTATTAAAATTAAGGTTATTAAAAGTTAAATTATTAAAATTATTATTAAAACTAAAATTATTATTATTATTTAAGTTATTATTATTTAAGTTAGAAAAAGAATTTTCTATCTGAGATTCTTTGTTGATGTTATTAAAATTATTATTAAAACTGAAATTATTATTATTCAAGTTATTATTATTATTTAAGTTATTATTATTTGTGTTAGAGAAAGGTCTTTCTATGTGTGATTCTTTATTGATGTTATTAAAATTATTATTCATTATGTAAACTACTCCTTTTTAGTTGTTCTTTATTTTGTTGCATTAATTTATCATAATTTTACTAAATTTAACATAATATTACAACTAGAAATTTTTAACATATCATTAATCAATGCAGGTATTTTAAAATTTAAAATAAAACAAAACTACTGCATTAAAAAAACACAATAGTTTTGTTTAATTAATAAAAACTTTAATGTAGGGGAGATATTTTAATCCCTAAAGAAATATAGAGTTTTTTTAATAGGATGTATAGTTTTACTCTAAATCCTTCCATTATTTTTTTCGCATCTAAATTAATTATTGTTCCACTTTTAACATCAATAAGGCCACGCTCATTTAAATTGTAATATGCATATTTAGCATTAATTAGTGCCGTTTTAATGTTATTAAATAATTTTATTTGTATTTCATTTCTTTTAAGTAAAGATTTACCCTTAAAAATTTTTTTGTTATGTTAGTTAGTTTCAAGTTAATGGGTAAAAACATTTTTTAAAATATCCGTTTTCATCTCTTATTATTGGGCCTAAATCTAGAGATTTAAAACTTATGGTTAAAATTTTATTTAAATCTTCACCATCTAAATCAATATCATTTAAATTATTATAATTAATATTATACATTTTTTAAGGCCTTTCTTCTTATTTTGTCTTATTTATTTAACATAATATTACTAAATTTAAAATAAAATACAACGGATAAGTTTTTCTGGACACATTAAATTAAATGGTAAGAGTGAATATTTTTATTGTGCTTATTGTAATATTAAAATGTTAATTTTTTAAAAACTAAAATAATAAGTAGCCCTAAAAAGTTAGAACTACTTATTATTAATTTTAACATAATTGTTTACTTTAAATTGTTGTTTTTAATTTTCATTTCTTTTAGGAATATATCTAAGGTTTCCTGGTGTAAAAAGTTTTCTTTTTCTTTGTTTAATTCAGCTTTTTTAGCTTCTAATTTTTCAAAATTTCTGTCTATTAAAGTTAAACAATCGCGTATTGAAGAAATATTTCTTTCAATTTTGTTATTAGCTTTTTCATTGTTAAATATTTCACCTAATAAATTAACTTCTTTATTGTTTACGCATCTTCTAAATATATAAAAATTCTCCAGTCTTATATATCTGATTTTTTCCAATAAATTTGAATATTCTTCTAAATCTTGTTGATTCATAATATTTTTAATGTTTTTAAATCTTCTAGAAATTTTTTTTATATCGGTATTAATATTTTTACTGAAATGTTTTTTATAATATTTTTTATAATATGAATAGGAGTTTTCGTTTTGTATTGCTTCTAGTAATTCATCATATCCATCATATTCATCATTTTGATAATATTCTTCTTCATTAAAATTTTCTTTAAATTTTGTTTCTTCTTCAATTTTTTCTTGAGTTGTTTTTAAATTATTGCATTTTTCAATTAAATTATCTTTAATTTTTATGAAAGCATTATATTTGGCTTGTTCTAAATTGTTGAGGTTAATTAAGTTTCCTTTTTCATCAACTTTTTTTTCTTCGTTATATAAAATATCGTAGTAGAAATTTTGTAAATCTATGTTGAAACTTTCTATTTCTTTTTTGAGGTTTTGTGCTTCATTTTTTTTATAATTGCTAATTAAGATGCTATTTTCTAATCTAATTAGTTCATTTTTTAAAGCCACTGTTAGATGTGTAAAACTATTTTTAAATTTAGATTTGTAGTAAGAAGGTTTTTTGTATTGCTCTTCTTCATTATGGTCTTCTTTTTGGTCATTTTTTATTTCTATTACTAAATCGCCCACATATTCATTAAATTTTTTCTCATCTTCTTTTTTGTTTTTTTCTTTATGGTTAGTATTCATTTCTATTTCTAGATCTCCATAAAATGGATCATCAATATCTTCCTCAGAATTTTCTTCGCTTGATATTAATTCATTGTAAGATTGATTGGTTTCTTTTTTTAAAATTTTAAGGTTCATTTCTGGTTTTATTTCTTTTGCAAGTTCGCTTAAATTTTCTGATATGAGATATAGTTCATTTTCAATAATAAAGTTCTCATATTTTTTTCTAAGTTTTTTTATTTCGTAATATGTATTTATATCATTCTTATTTTTTTCCTTATAGTTAAAAATTAATAATCCACCATTTTCATCAACTAAATTTTTATTACATAAACTATTGTAAAATAGTTTGGCATCTGCAACTAAATCGTTTATTTTATATGATAAATTTTCTTTTAAAATTATATCAATTATTTTCTTTTTAACTGGGTCTTTAGTTTTATTTTCATATTCATCGTACCATTCTTCATCAAACTTTTCAAGTAAGTTAAATTGTTTGCCGTAAGGAGAATCTTTAAAAGGAATAAATTCTGAGTATTTTTTAGTTTTTTTATTTAAAAACTCATTTTTCTTTTTACTGGAATCTTTTAGGTTAAGTGCAAATATGTTGTTGGGTTTTGGTTGTTCTTTTAATTTAATTATCAAATTATTAAAATTGTTTGGAGTGCTTGGGTTTTGTTGAAAAAGATTTAAATTTTCCGGTTTAATTTTACTATTGTTTTTTAGATTAATTCTTTTAATGTTGTTGGTTGTTTGGTTTTCATTTAACTCAATTTTACGATTATTAATAGGGTTTATAGCAATTGGGTCGTATGAAGAAGTGCCAATTTGGTCTTCGTATTGATAAGCGCTTGGATTTGTTAAATTATTTGAATTCTCGTTTTGTTCTAGATGGGTGGGGGGTACAAAATATTTGTTAGAAATTGAATTAAACTCATCAAAGTTGTTATTTTCCATGTTCTATCTCCTTTTTATCTATTATTTATGACATTATTTTACAAAAAATAGAACATTATTGCAACTGGAAATTTTTACATGTTTAAATATGAAAACAACGTTATTGCAGCTCTTTTGTAAATGAGATTAATTTGCCTTCTAAAAGATTCATATGGTTTAACGCTTTTTTATTTGTAATGTTACCTTTTTCATCAACATAACCCAAAACACAAAATATGTTATATAGCAATTTTAAACTTTTTAACATTTTTTTCGCTTCAAAAGCATTATTAAAACTCAATTTTTTGTGTTCTAGATTGTTTCTAATTCTGTTAGCAAAGGTGTTATATTTAGAATTTGTAAACAAAGGAGGAAATTTAAAATTATTTATTTGATTGGTGTTTGTTTTGCTGGTTTTATTGTTTACAAAATCATCTAAAATTTTTATATATTTTTCAATTAGATTTTTTGTAAAAATGTTAGGATTATTTTTATTATCAAAGTTTTTTATTTCTCTAAATACCTGTCTAATTTTTTTGTCTTCTTTTGTTTCTTTTGTGAATGAGTTTATTATGTTTTCTAAAAGGTTCACATCATTAAGAGCTATGTTATTTGTAATTTTACCTTCTTTATTAACATAACCTAAAATGCAAGATATGTTGTAAATTAATTTTAATAAATCTAATTTCTTTTTTAATTTTGGGGTGTCTTTAATGTTAATATCTCTACTAAATAAATATTTTCTAATGTTACTAGACAAAAGGTAATATTTAGAATGCATGTAAGAGGGAGTTGGTTTTTTAAAAACATTAATTATTTTATTAGTATTATTAATTATAAAATCTTCTAAATTGTTTTTATATTTTTCAATTATTTCTTTAATGAATATATCGTTATCTGAATCATCAAAATCATCAAAATTATTAATTTTTTCTAAATCGTTATATATGTTAATAATTTTAATTAATTTTTTATGGTAAAGTTCTAATAATTTTTTTGTTTTTTTATTGGGTTTTTTTTTCATTTTTTCATATTCATCTTCTATTATTTTTGTTAAACATTTAATAACATTATTATTTTCAAATAAGTTATTATAAATACTTTTTAGTCTCAATAAATTTTGTTGGCTATATTTTAAAAATGTATCGTATTTTATAGTTGCACTTTTAAGTTTAACTTTTTTAGATTGTTTGTTTAAACTAAAAATATCTTCATTGGAAGCATGTTTAAAATTGTAGAGTTTTTGCGTGAAATCTTCTTTTTCTATGTAGTTTTTAAAAAGTTCAATGTTATTGTTTATTTCAAATTTTCTTCTTGAAGTTTCGTTTAAAATGTTTGAAAAAATGTTAACAATAGGCGCTATTAACAATTTTGAAGGGATGTTTATTTCGTTTATTGCGTTTAAGCTAATTTGATTTTTGTTTTTAAAATTTTCCATGCATAGCTCAAAAAAACTTTTTTTAATGAAATCTAACATTGAATTTATAAATTTAAGCAAACTACTAATGTTTTTGTTAACAATATTTATTTCTTCAACAGACTTTATGGTTTTTAGTTTTTCTTTTAGTTGTTCATATTTATTTAATAAAACTTTTAAACTGCTTATGGTGTTATTTAAAAAATTTGTGGAATCTTTAAAATAAAGTAAAATAGACTCATCTAAATTTGTTTTAAGTTTAACTTCATTTAACATATTGTTAATTTTAAATTCTAGTTTTGCAATGTCATTAAAATAATTATTGTTTTGTTCGTTTGAATTTTGGTTTTCTAGTTGAATTTGAATGTAAAAATTATTAATATTATTTAAATTATTGTTCTGCATAAATTAAAACTCCTTTTTTTATAAATTTTAACTTTATTTTATAATAAATAATATTTAAAAGATATAATAAAAAAACAGAAATGAAAAATTCATTCCTGCTTTTGTTTTTACTTGTTTTATTCATTTTGTTTTTAGTAGTTGTTATCGAAAAAAAAGTCTTGCGAACTTGAATTTGAATCTTCTTCTAGTTCTTCTTCTATTTTCTCTTGTAGATATTTTAAATTTTCTAGTTTTTTTAGTTCTTCTTGTTCTTTTGGTTGATTTAATTCAGGTAGATTAATATTAAAATTATTATTTTCATTTATTTCGTTTTCATTTGGTTTAGCTGTTTCATTTTTAGCAGTGTTATAAGAAAAATTAAAGTTTTGTAAGCTGAACTCTGCAGGTTCTTCTAATGGAATTAATTTAGAGGAGTTATTAAAATTATTATTTTCTGTTATTTCTAATTTTATTTTTGTGTTTTTATTTTTATTTTTATTTTCATTTAAATATTCTTTAAATGAAGTTTTTTTACCTGATTTTAAATAGTTTATATATAAATTTTTTGTGTCTTTTATTTCGTCCATCACAGTTTTCATTTCTTCTTGTGCTTCATAATTTGTAATTTCACCTATTCCATTAACATAACCTAATAAACAAAATATGTCATACATAAACGGTATAAAATCTAACATTATTTTTATTTCAAAAGGAGTATTATTTGATTTTATATCATGATTTGCAAGAATAGCTTTAAAATTATTAGTATTTTTGCAAATTTTAGTATGAGAATATTTAGAGGGAATAGTTTTGTTAGAATCAATGTTTTCGCAAATGGTATTAATTAAATTTTCATTTTCTAATATTAATCTATATTTATTATATAAATTTTTTAAAAATTCGTTATCCTTAATTTTATCGTAAAAATTTTTAAATCCTCTGGATACTTGAAAAGTTGTAAGTAATTTATTGAAGTAAAAATTCATGTTAGATTCTTCGATTTTATGATTTCCTTTAGGGGTTTTTGTAATTGATTTAGAATTATCGTTCTTCTTTTTTTTTAATCTTATAGTAAGGTTATTTAAATTATCAAAAAGTTTATGTAGATTCCCATAAATAGAATTATTTTTAATTACATCATAAATTTTTTGAAATTCACCACGTATACGTGAAACATTTTGGCTGTTGTTCTTTGAAATTAATGCATTTTTTTTAGTATGGTAGGGATAACTTGTTTTACAAGATTTACCTTCTCTGGTTTTTCTTTTATCTTCAAACATGTTTAAAGTGCTTTTCTTTTCAGATTTAAATTTTTTATTTGCGTCATTTATTTTATTTTTATTTGAGTTATTATTTATTTCATTTCTTAACGTTTCTAAATCTTTAATTTTAGTTTTTAGTTTTTTAATTATTTTAGGATCATTAAGTTTTTGTAGTTTCTTGTTTATAGCATATAAAAACTTACTTAATCTGCTAGCAAGGTGGTTATAATTAAAATTAAAAACACCTTTCTTATTTTTCTTACGTTTTTTATTTAACATTAAATTATTGTTTAGGTTATTATTTAAATCATTATTTAATTTAACTTCATTATCTTCAAAAGCCGAAAGATTATTACAAGTTTCAGTGTTTAAATGAGATATTTTATCATTATTAATGAAAATATCTATAAACTGGTCCAATTTTTCATAATAGTCTTCATTTTCAACGTCATTAAAAAAAGCATCGTTTGGTGCATTAAAATCTGGAGATTTTTCTATTTGACTTGATTTGGGTAGATGATAATTATTATTGTTATTTTCCATAAAAACATACCTTCTTTTTATAATGTTCACGTTTTATTCTACAATATTAGACAAAATATTACAACACACAATTTTTTCCAAGACATAATTAAAAACAGAAATGAAAAATTCATTCCTGCTTTTGTTTTTACTTGGTTTATTCATTTTGTTTTTACAAGTTGTTACCGAAAAAAAAGTTTTGCGAACTTGAATTTGAATCTTCTTCTAGTTCTTCTAGATATTTTTGTTCTTCTTGTTCTTTTGGTTGGTTTAATTCATATAGATTAAAATTAATGTTAAAAATATTATTTTCATTTATTTCGTTTTCATTTGGTTTAGCTGTTTCGTTTTTAGTGGCATTATTTAAAAAATTTAAATTTTGTAAACTTAAATCTAATGGTTTTTCTATTGGATTTGATTTAGGGGAGTTATTAAAATTATTGTTTTTTATTATTTCTTCTTTTTTATTTTTCTTTCTTGTTATTTTATTTCTTTCACTTGTTTTGTATTTGTTTGAATTTAAATATTTTTCAAATGAAACTTCTTTATCTGAAACTTTTTTATCTGAATTCAAATAATCTATGAATAAGTTTATTTGGTTTTTTAAAGTATTAAAATAAGTTTGTGCAGTTTTATCTGTAATTTCTCCTTTTGCATTAGCAAAGCCTAAATAACCGCATGCATTATAAAAGATATTTAAAGCATTTAACATTTCTTCTAATGTTTCAGAAACATCTTTAATTTCTACCTTATAATTTTTTTTCAATAAATTTTTAAAATTCATAGCAAACATGTAAAGTTTAGAATAACAATAAGTTAAATAATTAATTTTCGAATCATCTTCTGTTAAAGATTTATTTTCTAACTGGTTTATGAGATATTTAGAAAAATCTTTTAAAAAATGGTTTTTTAACATTTCTTTTAGTTTATTTAGTATTTCTTGTTTTTCTGGTTCTTTTAACTGAATGGGTTTTTGACCTGATTTGGTGAAGGTATTAAAATAAATTTTTTTCACTACATCTTTTTTTATGTTTTTCTTTTTTGGTTTTCTTTTTTTTTCACTTATTTTTTCTTTTTTATTTTTCTTTCTTGTTATTTTATTTCTTTCACTTGTTTTGTATTTGTTTGAATTTAAATATTCTTCAAATGTTTTGTTGTTTTTTTCATTTGAATTTAAATAGTTTTTGTATAAGTTTATTTGGTTTTGTAAAGTTTCAATATAAGTTTGTGCATCATCATTTGTAATTTCTCCTTCTTTATTAACAAAACCTAAATAACCGCATACATTATAAAAGGTTTTTAAAGCATTCAACATTTCTTCTAATATAGCAGGAATATCTTCAATTTTTAACTTATAAGTATTTATTAATAAAGTTCTAAAATATCTAACAAACATGTAAAGGTTAGAATGACTATAAGCTAAATAATTAATTTTCGATTTATCTTCTATTAAAGATATTAAAGATTTATTTTTTAACTGGTTTATGAGATATATAGAGAAATCTTTTAAAAAAGGGTTTTTTAACATTTTTTCTAGTTTATTTAGTTCATTGTTTTTGTTTGAATTTAAATAGTCTTTGTATAAGTTTATTTGGTTTTTTAAAGTTTCAATATAAGTTTGTGCATCATCATTTGTAATTTCTCCTTCTTTATTAACAAAACCTAAGTAACCGCATACATTATAAAAGGTTTTTAAAGCATTCAACATTTCTTTTAATGTAGCAGGAACGTTTTCAATTTTTAACTTACAAGTATTTATTAATGAAACTCTAAAATTTTTAACAAACACGTAAAGGTTAGAACGACGATAATCTAAATAATTAATTTTCGATTTATCTTCTGTTAAAGATTTATTTTCTAACTGGTTTATGAGATATTTAGAGAAATCTTTTAAAAAAGGATTTTTTAACATTTCTTCTAGTTTATTTAGTTTTTCTTGTTTTTCTGGTTCTTTTAACTGAATGGTTTTTTGAACTGATTTGGTGAAGTTATTAAAATTATTGTTTTTTGTATTTGTCTTTTTTATTTTTTTACCTAACATTGAATTATCGTTTATGTTATTATTTAAAACCTGTGCTTTTTTTTCATCAGATATGTTTGATACGGTTTCAATAAAGTTATCTGTATTATTGATATTTTCAAAGTTATTAAAAATGTTATTAAAAAAATTATTGTTTTGTGTGTTATTATTTGCAGATTCTTCTAGTTGTATTGATTTGGGTAAATCATAATTATTATAATTATTATTATTTTCCATAAAAACATACCTTCTTTTTATAATATTCACATTTTATTCTACAATATTAGACAAAATATTACAACACACAATTTTTTCCAAGACATAATTAAAAACAGAAATGAAAAATTCATTCCTGCTTTTGTTTTTAATATTCATTGAAATCTTATAAATTTTAGTAATTTAAATTTATGTTTATGGCTTTTTTAGAGTGAATAAGAAGCTGAAATTATTTCATTTAGTAAAGTTTTCATAACATTTTTTGCATCACTATTTATAATGGTTCCTTCTTTGTCAACATAACCTAACACAGAAAAAATATTGTAAAAAACCGGCACAAAACTTAATAATTCTCTTAATTCACAAGATATTTTTTTCATACTAATTTTTTTAACATTTGAAATGTAACATTCAATATCTTGAATAAATTTGTAATATTGTGAAGAAGTGAAATTTGCAATAATGTTTTTATAATCATCTTTTTTGTTGTTTAAAATAGTTGTTTTTAAAATTAGTAAATATTTATCAATTAAATTTTTTAAAAATTTGTTTTTTAAAGAATTATTGTTATTGGGTTTATATTTTAATTCTTTTAATGTTTTAAATATTTTAAAAACTTTGCATAATATATCATATTCAAAATTTATATATGCTTTTGTGTTTTCATGAGATTTTTCAGGCTCTTTAACCATTTTTTTAAGTGTAGGTTTTAATTTGTTTTCAATTATAAATTTTAAAATTTCTTTTCCATACATCTTTTGAATTTGTTCATTGTAGTTGCATAATTTTTCAAAATTTCCCCATAAATGTGAAATGTTTTCTCTAACATTTTTCACAAAAGTACCATTTATTTTTCCAAGCTTTCCATAACCCACCAAATAAGAATTATTGGTTGTTATTTTTAAAGATATTGAGTCTAAGGTGTTTGAAATTTCTTGTGTTTTAAAATCTATTTTTTCTTGTAAGTTGTTTACTTCATTTTCAATATTATTATTTAATATTTCGCCACTTTTTTTAATTTTTTGTTTTTTAATTGAATTTTTAATATCTTTTAAATTATAACTTAATTCTTCTAATTCTTTTTTTTGATTGTTTAGAGTGTTTAATGTTTTTTGTTTTAATGTTTTATCTAGCTCCTTATTTTTTTCTATATCTTTAATTTTTTCTTTTAAGTAAAATAATGATCCTGTTATTTTCTTAATTAACGCTTCACAGGAGGGGTTATAAACTAAAAATTCAGATTTTTTCACCTTCTTGCCTAACATGGAGTTGTTTTTAATTATAGGATCTTTTTTATAAATTTTATATGTTGAAAAGTCATCATTTGTTTTACGAGATTTATTAATAGAATTAATGTTTTTTTTGTTTAAATTTGCCGGTTCTTCTAGTTGAATTCTTATATTGTTATTATTTTTAAAATTATTATTGTTTTGCATAAATTAAACTCCTTTTATTGTTTTTATTTCATTCTACAATATTAGACAAAATATTACAACACACAATTTTTCCAAGACATAATTAAAAACAGAAATGAAAAATTCATCCCTGCTTCTGTTTTTATTTATTTTGTTTTTAGTAGGTGTCATCAAAAAAAATATCGTTTTGTGAGCTGGAGTCTACAGATCCTTCTAGTTCTTCTTCTATTTTCTCTTGTAGATATTTTAAATTTTCTATTTTTTCTTGTATATATTTTAAATTTTCTAGTTTTTCTAGTTCTTCTTGTTGGTTTAATTCGAATTGATTAATATTAAAATTATTGTTTTTATTTTTTCTTTTTTTATTTAACATATAATCATTGTTTTCGATTTTTTCTTCTTCGTCTATTTTATTTTTAATTTTTTCGCTTTCATTTGGTTTAGATGTTTCATTTTTAGCAGTGTTATAAGAAAAATTAAAGTTTTGTAAGCTGAACTCTGCAGGTTCTTCTAATGGAATTGATTCAAGTGAGTTATTAAAATTATTGCTTTTCGCTACATCTTCTTTTTTATTTTTCTTTCTTCTTATTTTTCTTCTTTCACTTGTTTTGTATTTGTTTGAATTTAAATATTCTTCATCAAATGTTATGTTATCTTTTTTATTTAAATTTAAGTAATTTAAATAGTCTATGTATAAGTTTATTTGGTTTTTTAAAGTATTAAAATAAGTTTGTGCATCTTTATCTGTAATCTCTCCTTCTTCATTAACAAAACCTAAATAACCGCATGCATTATAAAAGGTTTTTAAAGCATTCAACATTTCTTTTAATATAGCAGGAACATTTTCAATTTTTAAATTATAAGTATTTTTTAATAAAAATTTAAAATTTCTAACAAATATGTAAAGGTTAGAAAGACTATAAGGTAAATAATTAATTTTTGATTTATCTTCTTTTAAAGGTTTATTTTTTAATTGTTCTATGAGATATTTAGAAAAATCTTTTAAAAAAGGATTTTGTGATATGTTTTCTAGTTTTTTAATTATAATATTCTTATCTGCTTTTTTATATGTTCTTTTATATGTTCTTTTATATGTTTTTTTATAATCTGTTTTTTTATATGTTTTTTTATATGTTTTTTTACTTGTTTTACCTAATAAAGTTTCCATTTCTTCTTGTGCTTCAGGATTTGTAATTTCACCTATTTCATTAACATAACCTAATAAACAAAATATGTCATACATAAACGGTATAAAATCTAACATTATTTTTATTTCAAAAGGAGTATTTTTTGATTTTATACCACGATGTACAAGAGATATTTTAAAATTATTAGTATTTTTGCAAATTTCAGTATGAGAATATTTAGAGGGAATAGTTTTGTTAGAATCAGCCTCTTCGAGAATTTTTTTAATTAAATTTTCATTTTCTAATGTTACTCTATATTTATTATATAAATTTTTTAAAAAATCATCGCCATTATTTAAAAATTCTTTGCTATTAATTTTATCGTAAAATTTTTTAAAATTTTTGCATACTTGAAAAGTTGTAAGTAATTTATTGTGGTAAAAAGTTATGTTCAATTCTTCGATGTCATTATTTCCTTTAGGTTCCATTTTTATAAATATGTTCTGAAATATCAACTCTTTTTTAAAAATATTAAAAAGATTATTTAAATTGTTAAAAAGGCTATGTAGACTCTCATAAATAGAATTATCTGTAATTTCTTTATAAATTTTTTGAAATTTTTTACGTGTCTTTGAAACATTTTGGCTGTTGTTGCATAAAATTTTTGCATTTTTTTCATTATATTTGGGATAATTTATTTTATAAGATTCACCTTTTTTGGTTTTTTTATTTATAAACGTGTTTAAAATATCTTTCTTTTTTTCTTTAAATTTTTTGTTTAATTCATTTATATCGTTTTTATTAATATTTTTATCTGTGCTATTATTTTCATTTCTTTTTATGTTATTTTTAAAATCTTCAAGTTTGTTAATTTGAGTTTCTAGTTTCTTAATTTTTTCAGAATTTTTAAGTTCTTTAAGTTTTGAGAGTTCCGTCTTTGCACGATATAAAAGTATATCTAATCCTTTAATGAGTTGTTTAAAATCAAATTTTTTTCTTTTTTCATTATAGTTTTTGTTATTATTTAAATCATTTTTTAAATTATTTTTTTCATATTCATACACCGAAAGATTCTCAAGTGTATTAGCATCTAATCTAGATATGTTATCATTATAAAATAACTTATCCATAAACAGGTTTAAATCTTTATCAGAAAAATCAATATTAGACAAATCAATATTTTCATTAGATATGATTGATACGGTTTCAATAAAGTTATTAAAAATATCGATATTATCACTATTATTCTCATTAGAAAAATTATTGTTTTGTGTGTTATAACTTTCATGTTCTTCTAAACTTTGGATAATTAATTCCATACTTTTCTGGGGGAGATTTTCTGGAACGCAAAGGACTTCTTTAATTAAAGTAGGAAACACTTTCGTGTTAGGTAATATTTCTTTCATTGTTTTTTTAATAAATCGCTCAGTTAAGCTTTTTATTCTCTCCTTTCCTAAATATCTTTCTTCTTCCTGTTGTTCATTTAATAGTTCTCCCATTTTAGTATCATAGGGATTTGTGCTTTTAGTCTTCGGGTCTTTTTTGGCTTTTTTAGCCTTTGATATTAATA
>CAMZAK010000007.1 GCA_947304245.1 uncultured Clostridia bacterium | reverse complement strand
TTAGCCTAGTCATTACTTTTCTAGAACTTATATTTGAAGATTATAACAATACAAATTTTAATATTAGGATTAATTATAAAATATAGAATTTATAAACAATATAAAGATTTGTTAAATAATTATTTTTGTTAATTGGAGGCAATTATGACTAACATAAATTTAGACTTGGATAGTCTAAAAAAATTAAATAGTAATGAACCTGCAAATATTACAGACATTATTGTTAATGTTATGACCTTAATTAACATTGCAACAACTTTAATTGCCGTTATTAACGAAAGAACTGGTAACGTTGCCATTTCAGATTTGTTTTATAACATAAGCAGTTTTTTAATAATATTTGCAATTACCATTTCATTAATCTTCAAAATGATTTTTAAAAAAAAGAAAAAAGATACAGATGAAAAATCTAAACACAAAAGATTAAATAAAACAGATAAGATGATTAATGATTTAGATATTAAAAATTTAAAGAAAATTAAAATATATAATATTACATTTTTTATTATATTAACAGTAAACATAATTATTGCTATTTTAGCTGTTGTTTTTGAACACACAAACCATACTCTATTATCCGATATTTTTTACGATATTAATAGTTACATAATTATTGGAATAATTATTCCTGTTTTAATATATGGTTTAATTTTAAAATATAAAATTAAAAAACAAAATAGTTCTTTATTAAATAGTATTTTTGAAAATGCATATAAAAACAAACCAAAAAAATTAAAAAATAGTTCTACTAAAAATTCTAAACAAAATACAAAAAAATCTGACGTAAATAAAAAAAAATCTAACGTTAAAAAATAAACAAAAATTATATATAAATATTTATAAGAAAGGACAATATATTTTATGAGTTTTGAACATCACCTATTTCCAGTTCAAGGAAAATGCAGGATTTCTCAAGATTATAAAGAAATATATTACGATAAATTAGGTAAAAAACATGGACATAAAGGAATAGATATTGCAACATTTAAACAAAATAACCCTGTTATGGCTTCAGAAAAAGGAGTAGTAAAATTAGCAGCAGTGGGAGATGGTAATAACCACCATACAGGATATGGTAATGTTATTGAAATAAATCATGGAAATATTGTTGAAAGAGGCCAAATAATTGGAAATGTTGGCAACACTGGTGACAGCTCTGGAGAACATCTGCATTATGAGCAAAAAATAAGTACTGTCCCTAACGACTCCCTTAAAGATAAACCACAAAAACCTGTTCTTTTAATTAACACTGCTCTCACTAATTTAAGTATATCTCAAGAAATATCTAAAGAAATAACTCAAACTAAAGATGAAAATGAAATTAAACAACATGAAACTTTAGAATTACACCACGAAGATATAAATAAACACCCAAACTAACTTAAAGTTTGAGTGTTTTTTTTATAATTATTTTTAAAATTATTAAACAACATTCTTAATGCGTTTTCTTTCTTGTGGTGTTACTACTAATATTAATAATAAAGCAACAATTGTTGAAACAATCCAATACATAAATGCGCCCTGCCATCCATAATGATCAATTAAATAACCAGAGCCCACAGAAGCAAGATAAGCTCCAACATAAGAAGAAATTCCAGCAAAACCATTGGCTGCAGAAGCAACTTTTTCAGAACAAAGTTCCACAATCCACAATCCCACCAAGTTTTGTAAACCTGCAGTGAAAACTCCAATTAAAGCAGAGTAAACATAATCTAAAACCTGCAATTCTGCTGGGTTTGTTGAAAAGGCTAGAAGGCTAACTCCCAACCCAGCTAAAAATAAAATATTAACCGGAGCTCTTCTTCCTTTGAACATCTTCTCTGAAATTACTCCTGCTAAAACTGTTCCAAATGCTCCAATAATTGAAAGAACAACCAACTTTGAAGTAGCATTTCCTAAATCATTATGCCTTACATCAACAAAATATTTTGTAATCCAGTCTTCCGATGCTGTTCTTACAATGTAAATGAACATATATGAAATAACCAAAATCCAAACCACTGGGTTTAAAAAAACATTTTTAATTAAAAGTTTTCTATAACTTTCTTTATCTTTAGTCTTCTCGTTTTCTTTTTTCGAATCGCCACTGGGTGCTTCTAAATTAGTATCTTTTAAAGCGTCAAAATCGTAAAGACTCTCCCCTTTTTCTAAACTTCTTTTATAACTCTCAACTTCTGGTAACCCTAAAGTTACGGGTTTATCTCTTAATCTATTAAACATCCATAACCCTGTTAGTAAGGTTATTAGTCCAGGCACATAAAACGCCGCTTGCCAACCTCCAAGATGTTTAACTGCAAACACTGTAATAACTGTAGACGCTAAAACCCCAATTTGATGAGAAGTTGAAATTAAACTCCACTTAATTCCACGGTCTTTTTTTGCATACCAAAAGGTTAAACTTTTTGCAATTGGAGGAAATGTCATAGATTGAAACCATCCATTTGCACCCCAAAAAAAGCTAAATAAAAATAATAATGCAGAGATGGAAATAAAGCTAAACGAAGCAGAAATTGCAAAACAAAATAAGGAAATTGCTGCCATAATTAATGCAGTTGAAAAAAATGTTCTAACATTAGCTTTGTCTGCAATCATTCCATTAATGAATTTTCCTACTCCATATGTGACATAAAATGTTCCGAGTAAAACACCTAAATCTGTATTCGCTAAGTTAAAACTCTTACTAATACCTGGCATTGCAACAGAAAGATTTTTTCTACCAATGTAAGATACAACATAACCAATATATAAAGAATAAAACAATCGCCTTTGAAAATGCTTATATTTTAAGTTAACTTGCTCTTTGTCTTTAATAACTGGTTTCGCTTCGGGTTCTTTAAAAAAGTTCAGAAATCCATTAGCCATATAATATAACACACCTTTCCTATTATTTTTTTACCGAATTGAGTATATCATCAATAAAAAAATGAGTCAATAGATTTACCAAAAATTTATCATTTTATTTTATAAATTTTAACTAAATTATAGTATAATTGTCGAATTTGTTTTTATTATTTTGTTTTATTTAAAATAATATGCTATATTTCAACAGATTTATTCAAAAAACTTTAAAATTTCTTCTGCTTTTTTTAAACTAATTTTTGCAATTTTAGAAATTTCCTCCGATGTGCTTTTTTTAATTTCTTCTAAATTTTCATAATGTTTTAAAATTTTAATAGAAGTTTTTTCTCCAATTCTTTCCAAACCATTTAATTTAAAGTTTAAATTTTCTTTTTTTCTTAAGTTTTTTTGGTATGTTATTGTAAATCTGTGCACTTCTTCTTGTATTTTACTAAGCATTAAAAAAATTTTAGAATCATTTTTTATTGAAATTTCCCCTTTTTCTGAAACAATAGCCCTTGTTTTGTGTTTTTCATCTTTAACCAAACCAAAACAAGGCACTTTAAAATTCTCTTTTTCAAAAATTTTTTTTGCAGCCATTAAATGGCTTTTTCCCCCATCTAAAAATATTAAATCTGGCAAAACTTTAAAAGATTCATCTTCTTGTTTTTTAAATCTTTCTATTCTTCTTTGTAAAATTTCTCTAGTACAAGCGTAATCATCCTTATTTTTAACCGTCTTTATTTTAAATTTTCTATAATTTTTTTTGTAAAACCCACCGTTTTTAAAAACAATCATACCTCCTACAATTCCAAAATTTCCTAAATTAGAAACATCATATGCTTCAATGTAGTTTGGTGTTTTTTTTAAGTTTAGAAATTTTTTTAATTCTAGCAATGTTTCATCTTCTCTAAAAATATCTTTATTCTTTAAATTTAAAATCTCTTTAGAATTTTCATATGCCATTTTTGCAAGTTCCTTTAAAACACCTTTTTTCGGAATTTTAATTTCAACCTTGTGGTTTGCTTGCTCTTTTAAATATTTTTCATATAATTCTAAATTTTTTGGTTCATAATCTAAAATAACACTTTTTGGTATGTCTTCTTTTTTAAAATAATACCTTGCTAGAAAATCTTCTTTTATGTTATCTACACTAGTGGTTATGTTAAAAATAAAATTTTCTTTATTGTAAATCTTCCCAGCTTTAATTTTTAAAATAACAAAACAAATTTCTTCTTCAAAAGAAGAAACCATTCTTAAACAATAATAAGCTATTACATCTGCATTCAAATTCTCATTTAAATAAACCTTTTGTTTTTGTGTTATTTTTTCTATTGCTTTTAATTTGTCTCTTAATTTAATAGCTTTTTCAAAATCTTGTTTTTTTGCTAAATTTTCCATCTCTTTTTTAATTTTTTCAATGTAAGATGTTCCACCATTTTTAATGTAAATAATAGCCTGATTTAAAATTTTTAAATATTCTTCTGAAGATATTTTTTTTTGGCAAACACCCATACATCTTTTAATGTAAAAATTCAAGCATGGTCTTTTTTTTTGGAATGGTTTAGAAAAATCGTTTTTGCAGGTTGGCAGCATAAAAATTTTGTTTACTTCTTCAACAGCTTGTTTAACAGAAAATGAATTAACAAAAGGGCCAATATATTTAGCACCATCTTTTTGTTTTTTAGTGCAAACTTCAATTTTTGGAAAAGCAGTATTAGGGATTTTAATGTATTTATAACCTTTGCTGTCTTTTAGCAAAATATTATATTTTGGTTTATATTCTTTAATTAAACTACATTCTAAAACCAAAGCTTCAAACTCTGTTTTAGTTATTATAAAATCAAAATCTGCAACATTTTCAACCATTTTTCTAACTTTTAAGTTATTCGCATTTAAATTTCTAAAATAACTAATCACTCTATTTTTTAAATTTTTTGCTTTTCCAATATAAATTATTTCTTCTTTTAAGTTTTTCATTAAATATACACCAGGTTTTGTTGTTAACTTTAAAGCTTTATCTTTATTTTTGTTCAACATATCCATATTTTAAATTTTCCTTTTAAAAATATTTATGCATTTTATTAAAATAAATATATAAAAAAATTACGTTATAATTAACGTAATAAAAACAATATTTATGGTATAGATAAACTATACCTTAACATTACTTAAAAATTTAACCAAAGCATCAACAGCTTGCTCCTCATCCACACCATCAGCAGAAATTTTAATCTTTTCTCCATTCATAATTCCTAAAGACAAAACTTCTAAAAGATTTTTAGCATTTATGGAATCTTCTTCTTTACAAAGCCAAATTAAAGATTTAAATTCTTTGGCTTTTTTAACAAAATTAGCAGAAACTTTTGAATGTAAACCAATATTATTCTTTATTAATATTTCTTTTTCATACATTTTTAAAATTTTCCTCATATTATTTTAACTTATTTTAAGTTTTATCTAAAGTATAATTTTCATACATATCTGGCCTTTTAATTTTAGTTATTTCTAAAGATTTTTCCTTACGCCATCTCTCTATTTCTTTATGGTTACCAGACTTTAAAACTTCTGGAATTTTAATTCCTCTCCAATTTTCAGGACGAGTGTATTGAGGGTATTCCAGTAAACCATTATAGTGGCTCTCATTTACATAACATTCCTCATCACTTAAAACACCAGGAATTATTCTAATTGCCGCATCTAACAAAACTAAAGCGCCCAATTCTCCACCAGTTAAAACATAATCTCCAATTGAAATTTCTTCGTCAACAATAAAATCTATAATTCTTTGGTCTATTCCTTCATAATGTCCACACAACAAAAATATATTTTCTTTAAATTTTGAAATTTCCACCACTTTTTTTTGATTTAAAATTTCACCTTGTGGTGAAAGATATATTACTTTAATCTTCCCTTTTCTTTTTTTTTTAACTGCCTCATAACATTTAAAAATTGGTTCTGCTTTTAAAAGCATTCCAAAACCACCACCATAGGGGTAGTCATCCACTTTTTTATGTTTATCTTCACTGTAATCTCTAATGTTGTGTATTACAACATCTATTAAATTTTTTTCTCTTGCTTTTTTCAAAATACTACAATTTAAAATTGCACTAAACATTTCAGGAAACAAAGTAGCAACATCCACATTAAACATTTTCTTCTCTTTTCTTTAAAATATTAATAATTATTTAAATCATTCCAACAATCCATCTATTAATTTAACATAAATCTTGCCTTCATCTAGTCTTTTCTCTTTAATGAATTCTTCATTAGCAGGAATCATAACCTCTTTTTTTTCTTTAGTTTTTATTAAATATAAGCTTCTACCCCTAATTTTAAGAACATCTTTAATTTCACCATAACATTTAGTTTTTTCATAATAATCATTAATTTTAATTCCTATTAAATCTTGTATAAAATTTTCGTCTTCTTTAACTTTTAAGTCTTCTCTTTTAGCATAAATAATTACACCAATCAATTCTTTTGCTATTTCAGCGTTTTCAATTCCCTCTAACAACAACAAAACATCTTGTTTAATAAATTTAACATTTTTAATTTTAAGCCCTTTTAAACCATTTTCATCTAAGTAAATGTAAGATAGGCTTTTAAAGACATAAACATCATCACACCACCCTCTCACTTTCAAAAAACCTTTGATTCCGTGTAAAGATGTGATTTTGCCTATCTCTAAAAAAGCCTTTTTACTCAAAATTTTCTCCTAAACTATTTCAATCATAATCTTCTTTCCTATTCTGTTAGCTGCAGCTTTCATAACAACTCTAATTGCTTTTGCAATTCTTCCTTGCTTTCCTATTATGCGGCCTTTGTCTGCATCATCAACCTCAAGGCGATATACCACAATATTATCTTCATTTGGCTCATTAACAGTAACCTTAACAGATTCTGTTTTTTCCACTAATCCTTTTGATAAAGATACTAACAATTCTTCTAAACGATCCATTATATTTTTAAACCTCCAAAAACATCAAACTTATATTATTTCATTTTTCTTAAACAATTTCTCTAAAACCTGTGTTGGTTTTGCACCTTTTAACTTCCAATATTCCACCCTTTCTTTTTTTACTATTATTTCTGATGGTTCTTTTAAAGGGTCATATATTCCAATTTCCTCAATAAATCTCCCATCTCTAGGATATCTAGAATCTGCAACAACTATCCTGTAATAAGGAGTTTTTTTAGATCCAATTCTTTTCAGTCTTATTTTAACCGACATTGTTATTATTCCTCCCAAAATTCATATTAAACAATTTTTTTAATTAAATTTATTTTCTAATCTAAATTTTCAAAAATGGCATATTAAAAAATTTTTTCTTGCCTTTAAAATTCTTAAATATTTTTTTCATCTGAGCAAATTGTTTTAAAAGCTGATTTATTTCAGTAATTGTTGTACAACTTCCTTTGGAAATTCTTTTTTTCCTACTGTAATCTATTATAGAAGGATCTTTTTTTTCTTTTTTAGTCATAGAATTAATAATTGCTTCAACTTTTTTAATTTTGTCTTCACCTTTTTCCAATTCTTCATCATTAATTTTCCCTGCCATACCAGGCAACATATTTATTATACTTTTAATAGATCCCATTTTTTTAATCTGCTTCATTTGTTTCAATAAATCTTCCATGTCAAATCCGTTTTTTTTAAGCTTTTCAGCAATTTCCTCAGCATCTTCTAATTTAATGTTATTTTGAGCTTTTTCAACTAATGTTAAAACATCACCCATTCCTAAAATTCTAGAAGCCATTCTTTCTGCATCAAATCTTTCTAATTCTTCTAATTTTTCACCAACACTAATAAATTTAACAGGCTTTTTAGTGGTTTGCAAAACCGAAAGAGCTGCTCCACCTCTACTGTCTCCGTCTAATTTTGTTAAAACAACTCCATCATAATTTATTCTCTCATTAAACTCTTTTGCAACATTAACAATGTCTTGCCCTGCCATAGCATCTACAACAAATAAAATTTCATTAGTTTTTAAAGAATTCTTTAATTCTTCTAATTCAATCATTAATTCGTCATCAATTTGTAGTCTTCCTGCAGTGTCTATTATTAATAAATCGTAACCATAATCTTTAGCATAATTTAAAGAATTTTTTGCAATGGTGACTGGTTTTTCATTAAGCATTTCAAAAACTTCCACCTCGGCAGCTTTTCCAACAACTTTTAATTGTTCTATTGCTGCTGGCCTGTAAACATCGCATGCCACAAGTAACGGCCTATGTCCTTTTTTTAAGTAATACTTTGCAAGTTTTGCTGAAAATGTTGTTTTTCCACTACCCTGCAAACCACAAATCATAACAACACAAGGACCTTTAGAAGGGAAAGCGATTTCATTAGGTTTTGCTTCTTGTTGCATTAAATTTACTAATTCATCTTTAACAATTTTAACAATTTGTTGTTCTGGAGTTAAACTTTTTAAAACTTCTTGCCCTACTGCTTTTGAATATAATGAATCTGTGAATTCTTTAACAACCTTAAAATTAACATCCGCTTCGAGTAATGCAAGCTTTATTTCTCTAACAGCAGCTTCAACATCTGCTTGTGTTAATTTTCCTTTTCCTCTAAGTTTTTTAAATATATTTGTCATTTTCTTAGATAAATTTTCAAATAGCAATAAAACGCCTCCAAAAGATCATGTTAAAAAGTTATTTTTAAAATTATACATATTATTAATTAAATTGTCAATCTTTATTCCTAAATATATTCATATTTCATAATAATTTTCATCTTTTTATCTATGATATAAAATACCCTTTTTAATGTCTTCTGCCAAACATTTAACAAACTCTAAAACTGCCGGTCTGTTTTCATAAATTTTAGAACTATTAGGATAATATCTTTCAAGACATTCAAACGAAGTGTCTCTCCACATAACTTCAATTGCATGCCTCATGCACCTATCTATGTTAGCTGGAGCAGTGTCATACCTTACGGATAAAGATTTATATATGTCTGTTGTTATACGAAAATTTAAATTTTTAATATAAAGTTCAACAGCATCAACAATATATTTATATCCAGTTAAAAAATTCACCATTCCCATTTGTTGTAGCTTCTTGCATATTTTATTTCTAACATAAGAATTGGCATAAGATTGCGAAAATGGAAAAATAGAATCCATACTAACATATGTGCAAATTTTTTTAACCCAATCCACAACCTGATAGTCTGAATAATTACTAGATTTTGTGCAGAAAAGTTTAACTATTCCACAAGATTTAACATGCTCTAAAAATCTTTTTCTGTTGGTTTTAAACACCCCAATTATGTAAGGTGAATTATAAGAATTATTATATAAATTATGTAGCATCCCCATAGCGCTACCTTTATTATTTTCTACAAATAATAAAACAACACAATTTCTTCTTTTATTTAAATAATTCCTTATATGTTTAAACTCCATATTTTTAATTCTCATAACATTTACATTTTTTAAGCAATATAAACTACTAACCATTTCACTATGGTGTTCTGGTTTATCTATTAAAAATAATAGATGACTTTTAACAATTTTCATAATTTTTGCTCCTTAAAATATAAATACATTAAATTGTTTTAATTTATCATAGAATATACTTCATCACCAAAATCATTAGACTTTTTCTCTATTCCTTCCCCTTTTTCCATTCTAACAAACTTTAAAATTTCAATCTTCATATTAAGTTTTTTTGAAACTTCCTCGGTGTAACTTTTAACATCCTGCTTATTGTCTTTAACATACTCCTGATTTAACAAACACACTTCTTTATAAAATTTATTAATCTTACCTTTAACAATTTTATCTGCAATGTTAGAAGGTTTACCAGAATTAATTATCTGCTGCTTTAATATTTCATTTTCTTCATTTAAAACACTTTCAGGAATTTCTTCCGGTTTTAAATATTGTGGATTTGTAGCAGCAATTTGCATAGCAATATTTTTAGCATATTCAACAAAGTCTTGGTTGTTTAAATCTACTTCATCATTAAACTTAACTAAAACAGCTATTTTCCCTTCCCCATGAATATATGAAATTAAATTTCCTGTTAATCTTACAAATCTTCTTATTTTTAAGTTTTCTCCAATAGCTAAAATTTCTTCTTGCAAAGCTTTTTCAACCGTTATTTCAGAATCTTCAGAAATTTTTAATTCATTTAATTCTTCTAAACTTTTAGGATTTTTTAATAAAATAACATTTGAAACTTTATTAGCAAAATTTTTAAATCTTTCATTTTTAGAAACAAAATCTGTTTCAGAATTAATTTCAACAATAACCCCAACGTTGTTTTCAATTTTAGTTAAAACTAAACCTTCTGCAGCAATTCTGTCTGCCTTTTTTGCTGCTTTTGCAGCTCCTTTTTTACGAAGTATTGAAAAAGCTTCTTCAAAATTCCCGTCTGCTTCTTTTAAAGCAGTTTTGCACTCCATTATTCCAACACCTGTTTTTTTTCTTAATTCTTGAACATCTTTTGCAGTAAATTTTGAACTCATACACTTCCTCCATTAACAATAATTCTAAAATTTATATTAAATTAAAAATTTTATTTTATAAATTATTTTGCAACATCTTTTGAATCTTTTTCACTTACAATTCCATCTTCTTTTTCTTTTTCAATTTTCTTGTTTACTACGTTTACTACTTCTTCTTTAATTTCTCCTTGTTTTGCTTCAATTATTGTATCTGCAATAACAGAAAGAATTAATTTTACTGCTCTAATTGCGTCATCATTAGCAGGAATTACATAATCTACTTCATCTGGATTACAATTTGTGTCCACCATTGCAATTATTGGAATTTTTAATTTTCTTGCTTCTGAAATCGCAATTCTCTCTTTTTTTGGATCTACCACAAATAAAGCTTGAGGTAGTCTTTCCATTTTTTTAATTCCACCAAGAAATTTTTCTAGTTTTTCTATTTCAATTTCCAATTTACCAGCTTCTTTTTTTGTTAATAGCGAAAATGTTCCATCTTCTTTCATCTTGTTTAATTTATAAAGCCTGTCCACTCTAGTTCTAATTGTTTTAAAATTTGTCATCATTCCGCCCAACCATCTTGCATTTACATAAAACATGTCACATCTTATTGCTTCCTCTTTTATGGATTCACTAGCT
Source organism: uncultured Clostridia bacterium (assembly GCA_947304245.1). GTDB lineage: Bacteria > Bacillota > Clostridia > Oscillospirales > Ruminococcaceae > RUG12519. Next base: position 24,957 of record CAMZAK010000007.1, on the reverse strand, counting down.
TGTTTTTTTGTTCCCACAAACAAAATCTTTCCATCTTTATTAATTATATTTCTAACAAATTCACATGTTTTTTCTAATTTAACAACTGTTTTTTGCAAATCTATTATATGAAGTTTATTTCTCTCAGCAAAAATGTATGGTGCCATTTTAGGATTCCATCTTCTAGATTGATGCCCAAAATGAACTCCTGCCTCCAAAAGTTGTTTCATCGTAACTGTTGCCATTTTAACCCTCCACTTTTTTGTTAATTCCTTCGCATATTCAAAGACAAAAAATTGTTTAAAAAAACAACCACAAATCTGCCCCTATAAATTATGCGTGCGTTTTTATATTTCTTATTAATTTTTACAAAATATAACTTTAAAATACATTAACACCAATTTTAATATATCATATATATTTTTTTTATGCAAATATTTTAATTTAAACCCAAATAATCTTGTTTTCATTTTTTGCCGTTCTATTCATTAAAGTTTTTATTGAACTTCCAATATCTTTATTTTCATATAAAATTTCATATAATTCTTCTGTTATTGGCATACTAATTTTTTCTTTTCTTGCTAATTCATAAACTGTTTTTGTTGCATAATATCCTTCAACGGTTTTATTTACAGTTTTTAAAGCTTTTTCAACACTAATTCCTTCACCTATTAAAATTCCTGCTCTTTTATTTCTACTATGTAGACTGGTGCAGGTTACTATTAAATCCCCTAATCCTGAAAGCCCTGCAAAAGTCTCTTTTTTTGCTCCTAAAAAAATTCCTAATTTTGCAATCTCTGCAAGCCCTCTAGTAATAAGTGCTGCTTTTGCATTGTCCCCCAATTTAAAACCTTCACAAATTCCAACTGCTAAAGCTATTATGTTTTTAAGAGCAGCTGCAATTTCCACTCCAACAACATCTTCATTAACATAAACTCTAAAATAAGAAGAATTTAAAATTTCTTGAACCTTTTTCGCAAGATGAATATTTTGGCACGCAGCAACAATTGTTGTAGGCATTAATTTAGCAATTTCTTCTGCATGAGAAGGCCCAGAAAGAACCACAATATTTTCTATCTTAGTTTCTTCATAAATCACTTCGGAAAGCCTTTTAAAGCTTTTTTCTTCCATCCCTTTAGAAGCATTAACTATTATTACATCTTTTTTTAAAATAGGTGCAATTTTTTTTGCAACCTGCCTAATAAAATTAGAAGCTACCGCAAAAATTATTATTTCAGCATTTTTTAAATCTTTAACGTCATTAGTTAAAAAAATTTCATCAGTGTTTATTAAAATATTTGGAAGAAGTCGTTTGTTTTCTTTATATTTTTTTAAATTATATATTTCTTCTTCCAAAGCAGACCAAAGAACTAAATTAAATTTTTTATAGGAACAAAGAAGTTTAGAAATAGCCAAACCAAAACCACCGGCACCAACAATTGCAATATTTTTAATCATTTTAAACCTCATTTTAAATTTTAGTTTCTCTTTTTTCTATTATTCTTTTAATGTTTTCTTTATGTGCAAATATTATTATAATTGAAATTATTGTACTTAAAATTGTAACTATGGATGTTATTGATGTTGAAAAATTATTATCAAAATAGTTAAATATAAATGCCACAATAGGTAGAAAAAATGCTGTTGTAACCGAGCTTAAAGAAACCATTTTTGAAAACTTTAAAATTAAAATAAAAATTGTTAACAAGGTCACAAAAATTTTAATATCTATGAAAATCATTCCTCCTGCTGTAACGGCAATCCCTTTTCCTCCTTTAAATTTATGAAATATGGGAAATATATGCCCTATAACTGCAAATATTAAAACAACATATTTAAACCACAACAAGGTTTTAAATTCTAAAACTTTAAAACAAAGCAATTGAGCAATTGCAACTGCTAAAAAACCTTTTAAAGAATCTCCAATTAAAGTTAAAAGAGCTGGGATTTTCCCAACATTTAAAAAAACATTTGTTGAACCGCCATTTTTACTTCCGATTTCTTTAATATTTTTATTAAAAAAATTTTTGGTTATTAAAATTGCAAAATTAATACTCCCTAATAAATATGCAAATAATAAAGAAATTAATATTAAAATAATTTTTAAAATCATAATTTAATTCACCTCATAAGTTTTTTTATTTTTATTTTCTTTAATTATAAACCTTAACGGTGTTCCTAAAAAGTTAAATTCTTTTCTAATTTGGTTTTCAATATATCTTTTATAGGAAAAATGCATTAAGAAACTATCATTAACAAAAATAACAAATGTTGGAGGTTTAATTAAAATTTGAGTTATATAAAATATTTTCAGTTTTTTTCCTTTTTTTGAAGGAGGTTGAACTCTAGAAATAGAATATGTTAACAATTCATTCAACATTCCTGTTGTGAGTCTTTTATTGTACATACTATTGACAGTTTCAATCAATTCATACAATTTTTCTAAACGATGCCCTGTTTTAGCAGATATAAAAATATGGGGAGAATATGCCATAAAATTAAATTTAAAGTTTAAATCTTTTTCATATTCATTAAAATAGTCTTCACTTTTACTTTTTAAATCCCACTTATTAACCACAATTATTGAACATTTTCCTTTTTCTTTAACATAACCTGCAATTTTTAAATCTTGTTCGCTGCTTTTTTCTGTTGCATCTAAAAGAATTAAAACAACGTCAGCTCTGTTAATTGCCATAAAAGATTTTAAAACACTGTAATGCTCAATATTTTCTTTAATTTTAGATTTCTTTCTAATTCCAGCAGTATCAATAAAAATATACTCTTTATTTTTATGAATAATCTTAGTATCTATTGAATCCCTTGTTGTTCCTGCAACATTTGAAACAACCATTTTTTCTCTTCCAATTAACTTATTAATTAAAGAAGATTTTCCAACGTTTGGTTTTCCAACTATTGCAATTTTTATTACATCTTCATCTTTTTCTTCATTATCATAAACATTAAAATTTTCAACAACTGCATCTAATAAATCTCCCACATTATGCCCATGTGTTGCAGAAATCGCAAACACATTTTCTTGAAAAAGAGAATAAAATTCAAAAAAATCTTCTGGAGTGTTTCCAACAACATCACATTTGTTAACAGCTAAAAAAATTTTTTTTCCTGTTTTTTTTAAAAAATTAGCTAATTCAAAATCTAAAGCCAAAACACCGCTTTTACAATCCACAACAAAAATTATAGCATCTGCTTTTTCAACATATTCTTTTGTTTTAATGTTAACCTGACTTAAAATTTCATTATTTTTAATTTTAGTTTCAAATCCACCTGTGTCTATTAAAACAAAATCTTTTCCATTCCAACTGCTAGTTGAAAAAACACCATCCCGAGTAACACCCGGAGCATCATCTATTATTGAAAGTTTTCTTCCTGCTAACCTGTTAAACAATGTAGATTTTCCAACATTGGGCCTTCCAACAATAACAACAATTGGTAAAGCCATTATTTCCTCCAAATTTACTTATAATAAAATTTAGGCGAAGCAATTAGCCTCGCCTTTAAAAAATTAATTTTTTAAGCTTTTTTAATTTTTAAAATCTCAACACCTTTGTAATACCCACAATTCTTACAAACCTTGTGGGGTAATTTAAGATTTCCACACTGCCCACATCTCGAAAAGATTGGAACTTTAAGCCTCCAAACGGTGGAACGTCTTTTGTCTCTTCTTTCTTTAGATGTCTTCCTCTTTGGCACTGCCATAATTAAAACACTTCCCCTTGAATTTTATCTAATAAAAATAATACTTTTTAAGTATATCACATAAATTTAAAGTTTGTCAACAACCAAAATATTTCAATTTTTATTTATTTTTTATTTATTATTATAAGAATCTAATTTTAAAGAAAATATAACCCCCACTACAAGAGTTATTATTGAAAAAAAACCATGCAATAATAAAAAATTTAAATTAATCAGTCCTGAACAGGTTTTTAAAAAATTTAAAAAAGGAGAAAAAACAGAACCAATAATTAAACCTAAAATTGCAAAAAAAGTTTGTGCTCTAAAATTTTTCAAACAATAACCTATTATTTTAGAACCTATTAAAAGTCCTAGCAAAATTCCAATTCCAACAACAAATATTATATTAAAATTAAATGTATGTATTGAGTTAATTACACTGTAATATGTTCCAAACACAAGCATAATTAAACTACCACTACAACCAGGCAACATTAAACAAAAAGACGCTAAAGCTCCAACTAACATAAATTTTAAACCATTAAAAAAATCTAAACTCTCTATTATTTCATTAGTATTATTTAAATTAAAAGAAAAATAATTAATTAAAAACATTATTAAAATTGTTAAAACAAACGAAAAAAAACAAGAAATTTTTCCACTAAAATTATCACTGTTCATATATTTTTTAGCTTTTGAGGCAATTGAAGGAATTATTCCAATTATTAATCCCATTAACCAAAAATTAACCTCCATTGGAAATTTTTTATGCAAAAAACTAATTACAAAACTGAAACAATAAATTCCAATTCCCATTCCTAAAAGATATGGAAGCAAAATTTTAACACTATTTTTAAAATCTTTTTTTAAATTGCTTATTGCAAAAATTAAAGTTTCATAAATGTTTAAAATTAGTGCTAAAGTTCCTCCACTAATTCCGGGAACAACTTCAAAAATTCCCATGCATACTCCATATAAAACACTTTCTAAAAAACTATTTTTTTTATTATTAATTTCCAACTCGCTTTCCTCCTAAAACTTTAATTTACTATTTCTCTGACATTTATTCAAAAAGTTTAAAAAATATTCATCAGCTTCAGCTTTTATTTTAACTATTTTATTTAATTTATAATGAAAAAATTCTAATTCTTTAGCATGCAAACATTGCCCAAAGTTTAAACCGTATTTTTTAAAATCTGTTTTGTAACCATAAACATCATCTCCAGCAAGTGGATGATTAATATGCGCCATGTGAACACGAATTTGATGTGTTCTGCCTGTTTCTAATTTAAGTTTAATGTAACTAAAATCTTTAAATTCTTCTAAAACTTTAAAGTGTGTTATGGAATCTTTTCCATTATTAAAATTAACAGCCATTTTTTTTCTGTTTTTAAAATGTCTGCCAATTGGAAGGTTTACAGTGCCTTTTTTTTCTTTAAAATTTCCATGAACAATAGCTTCATAAATTTTAATTAAAGAACGATTTTTAATTTGAGTTGAAATGCTTTTAAAACTCTCATCTGTTTTTGCAATAATCATTAAACCTGTTGTATTTTTGTCTAGCCTATGCACTATTCCTGGCCTTAAAATGCCTCCAATTGAAGAAAGTTTTCCTTCATAGTGCCACATTAAAGCGTTAACTAATGTGTTGTTAAAATTTCCAGCTGCAGGGTGAACAACCATGCCTCTTTTTTTGTTAACAATTAAAAATTCTTCATCCTCATAAACAATATTTAATGGTATGTTTTGTTTTAAAACTTCAAATTTTTCTGGTTTTGGGAAATTAATTTTTACAATATCATTAAATTTAACTTTATAATTCTTATCAATATTTTTATTATTAACCACAATACAACTTTTTAAAATTAGCTTTTGAACATAGCTCCTGCTAATTTCTTTAAAATTTTCACAAATTAAAACATCTATTCTTTTGTTAACATCTTCTCTTTTAACCACAAATTCTTTAATTTCCAAATTTTTAAACCTTTAATTTTTATTTTTAATTAAAATCTCAGTTTTAACATAATTAATTAAAATTATTGCACAACCAAAAACAATTAAACAATCTGCAAAATTAAAAATTGCAAAATTGTTTAATGGCCAGAAAACAAATTTTAAATAATCTACAACATATCCATTAAAACAACGATCTATTAAATTTCCAACCCCTCCAGATATTATTAACGTTGCTGCAAAAATGTTGCTTTTGTTTCCCTTATTACTAACTATAAGATTTTTAACTATTAAAAATAAAAAAATTGAAATTATTAAAATTGTAAAAATAATTAAAAATTTAGTTTGTTTTAAAAATATGCTAAAGGCAGCCCCATAATTTTTAACAAAAGTTAAATTTATAATATTTGGTATTAGTGAAAAGTTTTCTTCTAAATTAATTTTACTACTAACAATATATTTAATATATTGATCTGCCCCAATTAAAAAAATTGATAAAATTAAAGAATATAATAAAATTTTATATTTATGAAATTTTACTTTAAAACTATTTTCTCTGTTTTTTTTTAAAATTTTGTTATTCAAGCCTTAACACCATTTTCTTAAATTTATTTTAATATGATTTTTCAACAACATTACAGCATCTTTCACACAAAGTTGGATGGTTTTTATTGGTTCCCACAAAACTATCGTAATTCCAACATCTCTCACATTTTTCGCCTTCTGGTTTTGTAACGTCTATTCCAATTTTTAATGTTTCAGAGTAAAACTCTCCTTTTTTTTCATCTTTTAAAACTTCAACATTAGAAACAATAAAAACATTTTTTAATAAATCTCTTATTTCATTAACGAATTTAAAAATTTCATCTTTGCAGTATATTAAAATTTTTGCCTCCAAAGAAGAACCAATTAATTTTTCGCTTCTTTTTTCTTCTAGTGCTTTTCTTACAAAATCTCTTATTTTAAAAATTTTATCCCATTTTTCTGAAAAGTTCTCATCATATTTAACATCAATTTTCTCATACATTTCATTTAATAAAACAGATTCTTCATTGTCACCCTTTTTATGTGGCAAAAAAGACCAAATCTCCTCACTAGTGAAAGCTAAAATGGGAGCCAAAATTCTAACTAAAACATCTAAAACGTAATATATTGTGGTTTGTGCTGCTTTTCTTGTTTTACTATTTTTTTCATCACAATATAACCTATCTTTTAAAACATCTAAATAAAAATTAGACATGTAAACAACACAAAAGTTGTGCACATTATGATATATATTAAAAAACTTAAAGTCTTCATAAGCTTTTTTAACATCTTTAATTAAAACATCTAATTTCATTAAAGCCCATTTGTCTATTTCTTCAACTTCTTCTAGGTTAACTAGCTCTGTTTCAGGGTTAAAATCAAAAATGTTACCTAAAATGAATTTTGCTGTGTTTCTAATTTTCCTATAACTTTCTGTTAGCTGTTTTAAAATTTCTTCAGAAATTCTAATGTCATTATGGTATTCCGAAGACGCAACCCAAAGCCTTAAAATGTCTGCACCATATTTATTAATTATCTTTTCTGGTTTAACCCCATTAGCCAAAGATTTAGACATTTTCCTGCCCTGGCCGTCCACAACCCAGCCATGGGTGCAAACTGCCTCATAGCAGGCTTTTCCTTCGTAAGCAACTGCTGTTAACAATGAAGACTGAAACCAGCCTCTATATTGGTCTGCCCCTTCTAAGTAAAGATCTGCCGGCCACTTTAAATTTTCATTATTCTTTAAAATTGCAACATGACTGCAACCACTGTCAAACCAAACATCCATAGTGTCTGTTTCTTTTATGAAATCTTTCTCGTTACAGTGCTTACAACAAAAATCTTTAGGAATAAATTCTTTAGCTTCTTTTTCAAACCAACAATTAGAACCAAATTTTTTAAACATTTCTGAAATGTTTTCAATTATTTTTTCATCTGTAACATATTTTTTACAGCTTTTGCAATATAAAACAGGTATTGGAACTCCCCAAGAACGTTGACGTGAAATGCACCAATCACTCCTGTTTTTAATCATATTAGTCATTCTGGTTTCCCCCCAAGAAGGAACCCATCTAATTTTATTAATTTCATTTAAAGTTTCATTTTTAAACTTTTCAACAGAACAGAACCATTGCTCTGTTGCTCTAAATAAAACTGGTTCTTTACAACGCCAACAGTGAGGATATTTATGAGTTAAATTTTTAACTACAACTAAAGAATTATTTTCTTTTAATTTTTCAATTATTTTTCTACTTGCTTCTTCAGAGTCTATTCCTTCAAATTCTCCTGCTTCTTTTGTCATTTTCCCTTCAGCGTCCACAACAACTTTAATTGGAATATTTTCATATTTTCTGCAAACCTCAAAGTCTTCAATTCCGTGCCCTGGTGCTGTGTGAACACAACCAGTTCCTGCTTCCAAGGTTACATGGTCTCCTAAAATAACTAAAGATTCTCTATTAAAAAATGGATGCTTTGCTGTCATATGCTCAAATTCTTTTCCAGAATAAGATTTAATAATTTCATAATCTTTAATTTGAAATTCTTCCATGCATTTTTCAACTAAATCTCTTGCTAAAATTAAATAATCTTTTTCTGTTTTAACCAAAGCATATTCAAATTTTTTTGAAAGACAAATTGCAGTGTTTGCTGGCAATGTCCATGCTGTTGTTGTCCATATTACAAAATAAACATTTTCTTTGTTAACATTAATTTTACTGAAAAAACCATTATCTTTTTCAATTTTTAGTTTAACATATAAAGAATTGCATTCATCGTTTTCATATTCAATCTCAGATTCTGCTAGGGCAGTTTTACATTTAGAACACCAATAAACAGGTTTTAAGCCTTTATAAATGTAACCTTTTTTTAGCATTTCACCAAAAACTTTAATTTGCTCTGCTTCAAATTCTTTGTTTAATGTTAAATAGGGGTTTTCAAAATCTCCAAGAACCCCTAAATTTTTAAACTGTTGTTTTTGTATGTCCACATATTTTAAAGCGTAATCTGTGCACATTTTTCTTAGTTCAACTTTTGTTAAGCTCTCTTTTTCTTTTTTAGCAAGCTTTAAAACTTTTAATTCAATTGGCAAACCATGAGTATCCCACCCTGGAACGTAAGGCGCTTTAAATCCACTCATGTTTTTTTGTTTAACAATAAAATCCTTTAAAATTTTGTTAAGAGCAGTTCCAAGATGAATATCTCCATTTGCATATGGCGGCCCATCATGCAAAACATAAAGCTTTTTATCTTTATTTTTATTAATTATTTTTTCATATAGTTTTTCTTCTTCAAATTTTTTAAATAACTCGGGTTCTCTTTTTGGCAGGTTTCCTCTCATTGGAAAACTAGTTTTTGGAAGATTTAAACTTTCATCATAATTCTTACACAAATTTTTTCACTCCTAAAATTATCTTTTTATTTCTATTTCCTGAAACTTAGATTTTATAAGACTATCGTTACTATCACTACTTTTAACTGGTTTATTTTTAATTGGTTTAGTAAACTCTAAAGTTTTATTGTGATCTTCAACATTTGAACTTTTATTTATAGTTATGTTCGCAACTTTTTCAACCTTAAACATTTCATCTTTAACATCTTTATTTTCAAAATTAAAAGAAACATTTTCATTTAAAGAAGCATTTTTTTCTTTAAATTCAATCATATTTTTAAAATTATCTAAATTATTTATAAATTTATCTCTTAAATTTTCAACATCTCTTTTCATTGAAATAAGCCTAGATTTTTCATTTTTAATTCCTTCTAAAATTTCTTTATACTGATTTTTTGCTTTTTCTATTATCTCCCCTGCTTTTTCTTGTGCTTCTTTTTCAATTCTTTTTTTAAATTCCTGAGCACTAGTTATAATATCTTTAAAATTCGCCTGAGTGATTTCAATCTTGTGAAGTTGATCTTTTAACTTGTCTTTTTCAATTTGTAGGTTACGAATTTCATTTTCAAGTTTTATAACATATTCTGAAATTTCAGCCAAACAAGCTTTAACATCAGATTTTTTAAATCCTAAAAAGCCAACTCTAAAATCTAAATTTTTTATTTCCGATCCTTTCATTTAAAATCCTCCATGTTTTTAACTATTTAAACAAAACTCCATTGTTTTCTAATTCATCCATAACATCTTCTCCAACAACATCCACATTGTAAGGCGTTATTATAAATGTTTTAATTGCAATGCATTTAATTTGTCCACTGTTAGCATAAGCAGCTCCACTAATAAAATCTAAAATCCTTCTAGAAGTTTCTTTGTCTGTTAATTCTAAATTTAAAACAACGGTTTTATTGTCTTTTAAATTATCTACAATAGCGCTAGAATCTTGAAAACAATCTGGTCTTACTATTACTACTCTAACTCTTGCTTGCGCTTTTATGTTAACCACACGTCCATTTTTATTTTCACTCTCTTTATTTTTTGTAATAATTTCTTCGTTTTCTTCTAATTCATCTTCATCAGCCTCTGAATTAATCATATTTTTAATCTTATCTAAAAAACCCATTTGAATCCCCCCAGTTTATTTTGAAATTTTAAACTAATTAAAAAATAATCTACCAATTCTAACAATATTAGCTCCATAAATTATGGCTTCTTTAAAATCTTCACTCATACCCATAGATAAAAATTTCATAGTTACATTATCCATTTTTTTATTTGAAATGTCAACATAAATTCTGTTCATTTCTTTAAAAGATTGTACTACATTTTTTTTAGGAGGAACAGTCATTAAACCGTTAACTTTAATGTTAGGCATTTTAGAAATAATATTTAAATTCTCTAAAATTTCTTCTGGATTAAACCCAAATTTTTGTTCCTCTTTCCCAATGTTTATTTCTAAAAATATTGGTATTGTTTTTTTTAATTTTTCAGCATATTTTGAAATTGTTAAAGCTAATTTTAAACTGTCAACAGATTCAATGCAATCCACTAAATTTATTATTTTTTTAACCTTGTTCGTTTGCAGATGCCCTATAAAATGAATTTTTACTTCATCTTTTTCATATTTATCATATTTTTCTACTAGTTCTTGAACCCTGTTTTCACCAATTAATTTAATTCCTTCTTTAATTGCAACATTAACAAATTCTGCTTTTATATTTTTTGTTACTGCCATAACATTAACATTTTCATTAGTGGTGCTATTAATTACATCTTTAACTTTTTTAATGTTATTTCTAATTTTTTCTTCATATTCCAATTCAAACTGGTTTTTTGTCATATAAATCTCTCCCTTTTACAACTATCTTATCTAAATTTGTTAAATAATTTGAACTAGAAACATTTTCACTAGGGTAAGCTTTGCATATTATGAAATCTTCATCTTCACTTAAAATTTCAATTCTTTTAAAGTTTAGCATAAATTTTTCAATAACATAAACCCCATTTTCATTTTTTTCATTTGTTTGTAAAGCACTTTTAGGAATTTTAAAACCTTCATATTCATTAAAAATAACTTCAGCATTACTTTTTCTTAATGTTGCAAAGTTTTCATCCATTTTATTTATTTCAAATGTGGCTAAACTAATTTTTTCATAATAATTAACCTTAAGATCACTTAACCTGGCTGAAATTTCTTCATCAAAGTCTTTAAATTTAATTTTAAATTCACTACCAACTTTTTTGTTTATTATGTTTTTTGTTGGAATTAACATTTTAAAAAAAATTTTAGGATTAACAATAACCTTCACATTTTTCTTATTTTCTTTTTTATTTTTATCAAAATTTTCTAAATAGTTTTTAAATTCATCAATTCCTAATTTGTCCATATTTTTTAGATTACATTTTTCTTCAAACCCATCGGTTTTACCAACAAAATATCCCGTTTCTTTAGAATTAATTATTTTAGGCATTTTTATGTTACTTTTTAATTTTTTAATCTCTTCTTTAGTCTTAGAAATAGAATTAGAAAAATCAGCATCTTTTCTAATTAAATTTTTTTTTATATTTAATAAATATTTTAAATTTCTTTTGTTTTCCATAACATCTTTTATTTTTCTTTTTTCTATATTATTTAAAATTAAATAATAGTTTACATAAATTTCATTGTTTAATTTATATAAATTTAAATTTTTTAAAACATCATCATTTTCAACTCTTTTTAATTCTTTTAGCTCTTCTTCCAAAACAATTAAATTTTCATATTTTAAAGCATCTTGCTCATTTTCAAAAACTCTTGCTATCTCAGAATTAACTCTAATTTTAGATCCATCGGTTTGCGTTTTTTTAACTATTTTTTCATCACTTAAATTAAAAACAACCTCATCTTTAAAAATCATTCCATCCCCATTAGCGCTATCTTTTATTTTAGAAACTTCAACAACTAAAGTTTCATAAGAATTTGTAAATTTAAAGTATATTCGTGATGCTATTAAAAATAAAAAATATAAACCAATAATTAAAATAAAAATTTTAAAAAAACGCCTCAAATTTAAAAAACCTTTCTATTTAATATTTGTTTAAAAAAAATCTGTTACTAGTTTTAAAGTTTCTTCTTTAATTTTAATCTCATCTTCACAGTCCCAATAAAACCATTTAATTTCACTGTCTCTTTTAAACCAGGTTATTTGCCTTTTTGCAAATTTTCTAGTGCTTTGTTTTAATTTTTCAACTGCCTCTTTTAAGGTTATCTTTTTATTTAAAAATTGCTCTAATTCTTTGTAGCCTATTGCTTGCATTGCTGTTTTTGAAATATTTTTATTTTTTAATAATTTTTCAGCCTCATCAATTAAACCATCTTTAAACATTTTTTCAACTCTTAAATTAATGGCAGCATACAAATTTTCTCTATCTTTAAAATTAAGCCCAATCTTTAATACATTAAATTTTTCTTGTTTGATTTCATTATTACTTTCTTTAGCATTTGAAAGAAGAGAAAGTTCAATTGCTCTAATAACTCTTTTAACATTGTTTTTGTGTAATTTTTCTGCTAAACTTGGGTTAATTTCTCTTAACTTTTGGAATATGAATTCTTTCCCTTTTAATTCATATTCTTTATTTAAATTTTCTCTTAAATTTTCATCAACAGTATTTTCATTAAAAGAAAAACCATTAAGTAAACTGTCTATGTAAAGTCCTGTTCCTCCAACTAAAATTGGGTTTTTGTTTTTTTTAATAATTTCATCAATAACTTTTCTAGCTTTTTTAACATATTCAGCAACAGAAAATTCTTCTTCAACATCTAAAAAATCCATCATATGATGCGCAACATTTTCTTTTTCTTTTTCGGTTACTTTAGCGGTTGCAATGTTCATGTCTTTGTAAATTTGCATAGAGTCTGCAGAAACAATTTCCCCATTAATTTTTTTTGCAATGTAAACAGCCAACCTACTCTTTCCTGTTGCTGTTGGCCCTAAAATAACGCAAATTTTTTTTTTATTTTCTTTCAAATTTTTTGTCTAGCCTTTCTTTTTCATAAACAAAAATTGCAGGTCTTCCATGTGGGCAGTTCCTAATGTTTGAATTAAAATATGTTTGCTCTGCTAATTTTTTTAATTCTTCATAGCTATTAATTTCGTTAGATTTAATGGCACCTTTACATGCCATTAAAGCATAAATTTCGTTTAATTTTTCTAAATCTAAAGTTCTTTTATTTTTTTTTATATTATATAAAATTTCTTCAAAAATTTCTTTACAATTTTCATTAGATAAAATTAAAGGAATCTCTCTAATTAAAATAAAGTTTCCCTCAAAATGTTCTATTAAAAACCCAAAACGAAAAAAAACATCATAGTTTTTTAGCGCTAATTCACAATCTTCCAAGGTGTTTAATAAAACTTTAATTGGAGAAATTAGAATTTGTCTTTGTAAATTCTCGGAATTATTTTTTTTTAATTTTTCATATAATATTTTTTCATGTGCAGCGTGTTTATCTATAATTATAAAATAATTTTCAAATTCTGCCAAAACATATAATTTGAAAATTTCACCAATAACTCTAAATTTAGAAACATTAAACTTTATGGGCTCATCTTTTTTCACATCTTCTTTTAAATTTTCATAAACTATGGAGTTTAACATTTCTTTTTGCTCTAAATTTAAATTTTTAATTTTATGTATATTAGAAAAATTCGCCTTATCTTCTTTTTTTAAAATTTCATTTTTAATTATTTTTTTTGGAATAATTTTTTTCGGTTCTTTAATTTTCGCTGTGGAAAGATATTTAAATTTTTTTAGTTCATCTTTCACATTTGTTTCATATTTTTCAACATCACTCTTAAATTCAAAAGAAGGGTTTAAAATTTCCTTTTCTTCTTCAATGGTTTTTTCAATTTTTTCAAAAAGAAAACTATTATTATTTTTAAAAATTGCTTGCCTTGTTGCAAAATTAATTCCATTTAAAATTTCTTTTTCTTTTGCAAAACGAATTTCAGTTTTATTAGGGTGCACGTTAACATCAACATCCTTTAAAGGAACTGTTAAATATAAAATAAAACAAGGATGCCTTCCAGGCATTATAGACCCTTTAAAAGCGTCTTCCACCGCTTCAACACAACTTTTATTTTTAACAGATCTAAAATTAACAAAAATTTTTTGTATGCTTTTATAAGATTTTGAATAACTTGGTTTTGTTACAAAACCTCTAATTTTAACATTTTCATCTTTAAAATTTAAATCAATTAAATTTTCGCAAAATTCTCTTCCAAAAATGTTATAAATAACATCTTTTTCATTTGGGCTTTTAAAAGTTTGCATAACTCTTTTTGAGTCTTTTTTTAATTCAAAAGATATGTTAGTGTGTGAAAGCGCTAAATTTTGCATAATCTTTTCAATTAAACCCGCTTCTTTAGCGTCATTTTTTAAAAATTTTAATCTTGCTGGAATATTATAAAAAATGTCTTTAACTTCAATTGTTGTTCCATTAGAACAAGAAATTAAACTAAAATCTTTTTCCTGTGAGCCTTCAATTTTTAGCATACTGCCTAATTGTTCGTTCTTTGTTTTAGTTGTTATTAAAACCTTAGAAACAGCAGCAATTGAAGAAAGTGCCTCTCCTCTAAAACCCAAAGTTTTAATTTTTGTTAAATCTTCCTCGGTTTTTATTTTACTTGTAGAATGTTTTAAAAAGGCAAGTTTTAATTGTTTGTTTTTAATGCCAATGCCATTATCTATAACTCTAATTAAACTTTTCCCACCATTTTTAATTTCAACAGAAATAAAAGATGCAATTGCATCTATGGAATTTTCAACCAACTCTTTAACAACAGCACATGGGTTTAAAACAACTTCTCCCGCTGCAATTAATTCATAAATATTACGTTTTAAAAGACGAATATTGTTCATAAAAATAACCTTTACTTTAATTTATAAACTCAAACTAATATTAAATGTTTCGCAAACTAATGCCACTAAAATTAAAACTATAAATTGCACAGGGTAAAACCAATAAAAAAATTTTTTGGGCAATAATTTTTTGTCCACATTTTTCAAAACCAACACTATTAAAATTGCTATTAAAGCATAATACTGATTTGAAACTTTAAACATAAATCTTAAGTGTATTTTTTTTTCTAAGCAAGCACTAATTAAATATTCTAAATTTAATGCAACAAATAACAAAAAACATGATAGATAAGACTTATATTTATATAAACAAAAATAAAATATTATTGGAGTTAAAACACCATATAACCCATATTCTATTGGAATTTTAAATGAAGCAATAATTACTGCAATAATTACAACAACTGAAATTAAACTTTTTTTATTTAAAGGAAGCTTAACATATTGAGATGCTTTTAAAATAATTATTGAAAAAAGCCAAACAAAACCAATATTTAACCAAAATACTTTAAAATATTTTAGTGCAACATAAGAATATGGAATTTGGCTTATTACTGCAAAAATTAAAATATTCCTAACATATTTTTTAATAGTGGTGTTTTTAAGTTCAGAATAATAAAACCCTCTAGCTATGCAATAACCATAAAGAGGCATTGCAATTCTTCCAATTGTTCTCATAATTTCATTATTAGAAAACAAAATAACACCAGCATGATCTATAACCATAATTATTGCTGCAATTAGTTTAATCATATTTTTAACCTTTCTTTTTACTTTTAATTTTAAACAAACTTAATTATAAGTCTGTGTCTTTTGTTTTAACTCCTTTAAAATTAAGTTTGCTCTTTCAATGATTGTGTTTGGAATGCCAGCAAGTTTTGCAACAGCTATTCCGTAGCTATTGTTAGCTTTGCCCTTAATTACCTTTCTTAAAAAAACAATATTGTCTCCTTCTTTTTTAATTGCAATATTATAGTTAACAATTCCTTTCATCTCGTCTTCTAGTGAAGTAAGTTCAAAATAGTGCGTTGCAAACAATGTTTTACTTTTAATGTTTTTGGTGTTTATTATATATTCTGCAACAGATTTTGCAATGCTTATGCCGTCAAATGTGGAAGTTCCCCTTCCAATTTCATCTAAAATTATTAAACTTTTATTTGTAGCATTTTTTAAAATTTCAACAACTTCCATAATCTCCATCATAAATGTGGATTTTCCCATGGAAAGATCATCACACGCGCCAACTCTTGTAAAAATTCTGTCCACAACTCCAATTTCAGCGTAATCTGCAGGAACAAAACATCCTATTTGAGCCATTAAAACAATTATTGCAACCTGACGCATATAGGTGGATTTGCCAGCCATGTTGGGCCCTGTTATTATGAGCATATTGTTTTCATAATCATCTAAAACAGTGTCATTTGTTATGAAAGGTTTTTCTAGTAAAGATTCCACAACGGGGTGCCTTCCATTTTTAATTATAATTTTAAAACCATCGTTCATTTCTGGTTTACAATATCTATTTTTTTGAGAAACCAAAGAAAAAGAACACAAAACATCTAACATAGCAATAGACTTTGCAGTTTGTTGAATTTCTATTAATTTTTGTGCTACAAAATTTTTTAGTTCTTCAAAAATTTTTTGTTCTATTTCAATTATTCTTTCGTTTGCATTTAAAATTTTTTCTTCATAGTCTTTTAATTCTTCTGTTATGAATCTTTCACAATTACTTAAAGTTTGTTTTCTAATGTAGTTTTGTGGAACTTTTTCTAAATTAGATTTTGTTATTTCAATGAAGTAACCAAAAATTTTATTATAACTAACTTTTAATTTAGAAATTCCTGTTTTTTTCTTTTCTTGTTCTTCAATTTTTAATAGTTTTTCCTTTCCATTAATTTTAATCTCTTTTAATCTGTCTAATTCTTCATGGAAGCCTGTTTTAATTATTCCGCCCTCTTTTAAACTAGTTGGAGGGTCTTCAACTAATGCACTTTTTAAAACAGAATTAAGAGTTTTCATATCTGAAATCTTACTGTTTATTTCTTTTAAAAGTTTTGAGTTTTTAAAAAGTTTTAAATAATCTTTAATTAGTGGGAGTTTTGAAAATGTGTAAGATAGTGCTCTTAGTTCTCTTGGGTTAATTGTTTTATAAATAACCTTTGTCATTAGTCTTTCTAAATCGTAAATTTTTGCTAAAACATTTAAAATACCGTCTCTTAAAATTGCATTTTTAGTTAAATCTTCAACTGCTTCATGCCTTTTAACAATTAGTTCACAATCTATTAATGGTTGTTCTATAATTTTTCTTAAAAGCCTTTCTCCCATAGAAGTTTTAGTTTTGTTTAAAACCCAAAATAAGCTTCTTTGTTTTTGGTTTGTGGCTAAGGTTTTTGTAAGTTCTAAATTTCTTCTAGAAAAAGCGTCAAATTTCATATATTCCTTGCCTTCATAATAAACCAAATCCACTAATCTTTTTATTCCATCTTTTTGAGTTTCCTTTAAATATAAAATTAATTCTCCCAAAGCCTTAATGCAAAATTCAGATTCTAACACTTCTGTTGGAATTTTTTTAAATTGTTCTTCAATTATTTTTCTATATTCATTGTTTTCTTTTTTTTCCATGTCAACTAGTTCACCTAAACATTTTAAGTGTTTGTTAACATAAGAAATAACCTCTTTTAGGTTAACCAATCTTTCGTTATACAATATTTCAACCGGAGAAAACCTTTCTAGTTCGTTTATTACATCTAAAGAAACATTTGAAGAATTAATGTGAGCTGCTTGAATTGTTCCTGTTGAAACATCTGCAAAACAAATTCCAAAACAATTTTCTTTTAAATATATTGAACAAATATAGTTATTAAGCCCACTAAAAAGCATGTCAGATTCAACAACTGTTCCTGGTGTTATTATTCTAACAACATCTCTCTTCATAATTTTAGAAGAATTGTTTAATTGTTGAACCTGTTCACAAATTGCAACCTTAAAGCCTTTGTCTATTAATTTTTTAATATATATTCCAGAACTTTTATGCGGAACACCACACATAGGAGCTCTGTTTTTTAAACCACACTCTCTTGCTGTTAAAGCAATTTCTAATTCCTTAGACGCAACCAAAGCGTCATCGAAAAAAAGTTCATAAAAATCCCCTAATCTGAAAAATAAAAGATGTTTACTATATTTTTTTTTAATCTTAACATATTGTTTCATCATAGGAGAAAGATTTTTTAAATCTAATTCTTCCCAGAACATTTTTTACAACTTCCACAATTAAATTCAACACAAGAACTTTCAAAATCTTCACCATTAACAGCTTTAATTAGAATGTTATTAATTTTGTTCATTAAAATGTTCATTTCATTGCTAGCTTTGTTAAAATTAATCATATTTTCATTGTTAACAATTTTACTATAAATTAAACTAATTTTAGAATTTTCTTCATCAATTTCTTCTTTTTTAGAAGAATTCTTAATTAAATTTTTAACATTTTCGCTTAACTCATTAAATTTATTTATATTATTTTTAAGTTCATGGTCTTTGTCATTAATTTCTTTTGCTTTCTTTAAATTTAAATATTCTTTTGTTTTTTGAATTTCTTTTGCAAATTCTATGGTTAAATTTAGGATGTCTTTCACTAACAATCAACTCCTTAAAATTAGAAAGATTTTTAAAAACAATTTACTTAAATTAACAATAACATTTTAATAATATTTTAATAATAAATCAACATCATTTTATAAAATTTTTTTATAAGAAAAAACTTTCTTTTTGACTTTATTCATCTAACTTAAATTAATTTTCCTTCTAATTTTGTTCTGTGTGCTTTAGTTATTTCAACATCACAAAAATTCCCAATTTTTTTTTCATCTTTTTTGCAGGTAACCATAATATTGCCCTCTGTTTTACCAACCATAAAATTTTCATCACCATTTAAAACATCTTCAAAAAAAACATTTTCAATTTTCCCAACATATTTTTTGTTGTTTTCATAACTTATTTCATTTTGTGTTTTAATTAATTCTTCTAGCCATTTAGTTTTTTCTTCTTTTTTAATTAAATCTTCCATTTCTGCCGCTTTTGTTCCAATCCTTTTAGAATAAATGAAATTATAAATTGCATTAAATTTAACCTTTTTAACAAGCTCTAATGTTTCTTTAAAGTTTTCATAGGTTTCTCCTGGAAAACCAACTATTATGTCTGTTGAAAATGTTGCCTTTGGCATTAAAAATTTAATGTAATCTATAATTTCTAAATATTGTTTTTTAGTATATTTTCTATTCATATTTTTTAAAATTTCATCGCACCCGCTTTGAACAGGAAGATGAAAATGTTTGCAAACTTTATTGCATTTAGAAATTCCTTCAATTAATTCTTTTGAAAAATCTTTGGGGTGAGATGTCATAAATCTCACCTTAAATTCTCCTTTTATTAAATTAATCTCTTGTAGTAGTTTTAAAAAAGCATTGTTTAAATTTAAATCTTTTCCGTAAGAGTTAACATTTTGCCCTAAAAGAGTAATTTCTTTATAACCTTTTTCAACCAAACCTTTAACTTCATTAACAATTATTTTAAAATCTCTGCTTCTTTCTCTTCCTTTAACGTAAGGGACAATGCAATAACTACAAAAATTGTTGCAACCATAACTAATGGGAACCAAAGCTTTAATTCTACTAGTCCTTAAAATTGGTATGTTTTCCACAATGTTTTCTTCAGAACTAATGTTAAAACATTGCATTTTAGAATTAGTTAAAATGTTAAATAAAAATTCCGGGAGTTTATCTATAACATGCGTGCCAAAAACCAAATTAACAGAAGGAAAACTTTCCTTAATTTTTTTTAATATGTGGTTTTGCTGCACCATGCAACCGCAAACTCCAACTATTTTATCACCACTAGAATTTTTCAAATTTAAAACATTACCCAAATGAGAAAAAAATTTGTTTTCAGCCTTTTCTCTTATGGCGCAACTGTTTAAAATAATTAAATTAGCATCATTTAAACTGTTAACCTTTAAAAAACCAATCTCTTTTAAAATTCCTTCTATTTTTTCCCCTTCGGAAACATTTCCTTGGCAACCATAAGAATGAACAAAAAAAGTTGGAGTGTTTTTAAATTTTTCATTTATTAAATTTTTGCATCTCTCAATAAAATTGTTTTGTGTTAATAAATAATCTTTAACAAAAATTTTACTCATATTTAAATTTTCCTCTTAATTTAAATTAAATTAAACGTCATTTCTTATTAAATCTTCTAAGGTTTGCCTTTTAACAGCGATTGAACATTTCCCATCTTCAACAAAAACAACAGCAGGGCATAAATTTCTATTATAATTAGAAAACATGGAATAGTTATATGCTCCTGTTGCAAAAACTGCCAAAATGTCTTTTTCTTCTGCTTCTTGCAACAAAACATTTTCACCAATTAAGTCTCCGCTTTCACAACACTTCCCTGCTATGGAATATTTTTTAACCTTTTTTTCTGCAGCTTTGTTTGCAATTGTTGCTTCATATAAAGATTTATATAAAATATACCGCGGATTATCTGTCATGCCTCCGTCAACAGAAATATATGTTTTTTCTTTTAAAATTTGTTTAATAGAGCCTATTGTGTAAAGCGTTATTCCAGCTTGAGCCACAATTGCACGGCCGGGTTCTATTGCAATGGAAGGCATTTTTAAATTAAACTCATTAGATTTTTGCTTAATTAAAGAAATAACGTTTTTTAAACATTCATCCACATCCAAAAAAGAATCTGTTTTTAAATATTTAACACCAAAACCTCCCCCTAAGTTTAATTCATTAATTTCAATTTCACATTCATCTTTAATTTTTTTAATAAATTTCATCATAACTTCTGCTGCCAATAAAAACGGCTTAATCTCTAAAATTTGAGAACCAATATGACAATGAAGCCCTTCTAACTTAACATTTTTAAGTTCTTTTGCAAGTTTAACAGCACCAAGAGCTTCGTTTTCTTCTATGGTGAAACCAAATTTAGAATCTATTTTTCCAGTTGTAACATATTCATGAACATGTGCATCCACTCCGGGTTTAATTCTAAGAAGAATTTTCATAACCACATTGTTTTTTTCTGCTATTTCGTTTAATTTTTTCAGTTCACTTAAGTTGTCTACAACAATTTTCCCAATTTCATTTTTCACCGCAAATTCTAGTTCTTCTTCTGTTTTGTTGTTCCCATGAAAATATATTTTCTCCTTTGGAAAACCTGCAGAAATTGCAGTGAAAAGCTCCCCTAAAGAAACAACATCAACGCACATTTTTTCTTCTTTCATTATTTCATAAATTTTTTTACAAGAAAAAGCCTTGCTAGCATAGCAAACAAAAGAATTTGTTTCACAATATTTTTCTAGTGCACCTTTAAACTTTCTGCAATTTTTTCTAATTAAATTAACATCCATAACATATAATGGAGTTTTAAATTTTTTTGCAATATCTAAAGTGTTAACTCCAGATATTGTTAAATTCCCTTCTTCATCATTACTAAAATTTTCACTAATATACATAATTTAAACAACCTTTCTAATAAACTTAACTTTAAACAAATGTTTCTAATAAATTTTTTAATTCCTCAACTCCAGTTCCTGTTTTAGTTGAAAACAAGATTATTTTAATATTTTTTAAAAAAGAAAGATCTGTTTTAACCTTATTTGTGTTTTCTTCAATTTCTTTTTTTTTAAGCTTGTCTATTTTATTTAAAATTACTATGAAATATAGTTTTCTATAAACCAAATATTTAATCATTTCAAAATCTAAATCCTGCATACCTCTACGAATATCTATAACTAAAATTGCTAGAACAATTCTTCTGTTGGAAGAAAAATAGTTCTCTGCTAGGTTTTCCCAAAGTTTTTTTTTAAATTTTGCAATTTTTGAAAAACCATAACCAGGAAAATCCACAAAATATAAATCTTCAACATCATAAAAATTAATTGAAGCTGTTTTACCTGGAACATTGCTAGTTCTTGCTAAATGTTTCCTATTAAAAATTTTATTAATAATGGAAGATTTTCCAACATTGGAACGTCCAACAAAAACAACCTCTTTTTTTTTAGATTCAAAAAGTTGTTCTCTTAAATAGCAAGATTTAAAAAATTTTGCTTTAAAATAGTTCATAATTAAACAGACCTAGCACTTTTTTTAGAATTTTTATTGTTAGAATTCAAAAATTTTTCATTTTCAAATCCTTTTTTGGTTTCTTCTGCTAAAGCATATTCTAAAACCTGATTCGCAGTTTCACAAGGAATGAACTTAACAGAATTTTTAACAACATCATCAACATCTTCTAAATCTTGTAAATTATCTTGCGGAATTAAAACGGTTCTAATTCCAGATTTGTATGCCGCCATTGCTTTTTCTTTTAAGCCTCCAATTGGAAGGTCTCTTCCTCTTAGGCTAATTTCCCCTGTCATAGCAACATCTTTTTTAATTGGCCTATTAGAAAGAGCAGAAACTAAAACTGTTGCTAATGCAACTCCAGCTGAAGGCCCGTCTTTTGGAACAGCGCCTTGTGGAATATGTATATGAATATCTTTGTTTTTATGAAAATTGGTTGAAATATTATATTTTTTTGCAATAGACCTTACAAAACTAATTGCAGTGTTAGCAGATT
Organism: uncultured Clostridia bacterium; assembly: GCA_947304245.1. Taxonomy (GTDB): domain Bacteria; phylum Bacillota; class Clostridia; order Oscillospirales; family Ruminococcaceae; genus RUG12519. The sequence continues at coordinate 2,390 of CAMZAK010000007.1, read as the reverse complement.
CTTTCATTACATTTCCCAAATTACCTGTTAACTTAACAACTCCCTTTCCGTCTAAAATTCCAGCTTCAATTTGCATTAATTCTCCTCCAACACTAGTCCATGCAAGCCCATTAACAAGCCCTACCTCATCTTTTTCAGAAATTGTTTCTCCTAAATATTTTTTTGGGCCTAAATAACTCGAAATATTTTTTTCTGTGAATTTTATTATTTTTTTCTTTTCATCTAAAAGTTCTTTTGCTGCTTTTCTAAACAAACTAGAAATTGTTCTTTCAAGTTCTCTAACTCCAGCCTCTTTTGTGTAGCCTTCAATTATTTCATATATTGCAGAATCTGTTATTTTTATTTCTTGTTTTAATAAACCACTTCTTTCTTTTTGTTTTGGCCATAAATGGTTTTTTGCAATATGAAATTTTTCTTCTGTTGTGTAACTAACTAAATCTATAACTTCCATTCTGTTTAACAATGGTTCTGGAATTAAAGACATAGAATTTGCAGTTGTAATGAAAAAACATTCAGATAAATCGAACGGAACTTCAATGAAATGGTCTACAAATTCACAATTTTGCTCAGCATCTAAAACTTCTAGCATTGCTGCAGATGGGTCTCCTTTGTAACTTGTCCCCATTTTGTCTATTTCATCTAATAAAATTAAAGGATTTTTAGATTTGGTTTTTATAATGGCATTAACTATTCTGCCTGGCATTGCTCCAATATATGTTCTTTTGTGCCCTCTAACGTCAGATTCATCTACTACTCCTCCTAGAGAAATCCTAACAAATTTTCTTCCAATTGCTTGTGCAATAGATTTTGCAATTGAGGTTTTTCCAACTCCAGGAGGACCAATTAAACAAATTATTTGCCCTTTTATGTTGGAATTAAACTTTCTAACTGCTAAATTTTCTAAAATTCTTTCTTTAACCTTTTTTAAACCATAATGATTTTCATCTAAAATTTTGCTTGCTTTTTCAATGTTAATTGTTTCTTTTGTTTTAAAATCCCACGGCAACCTTAAAACCGTGTCTAAATAATTAGTTATAACATAAGCTTCATGAGAAAATTCAGGCATTTTTTCTAGTTGTTTTGCTTCCTCATAAAGTTTTTCTTTAACTGAACTAGACATATTTTTTATTTCAGATATTTTGTCCATATAGTAAAAATTTTCATTAACTTGAACAATTTCATTTTCCCCTAATTCCTCTTGTATTGCTTTTACTTGTTCTTTTAAAAAATATATTTTCTTATTTTTATCAATTCTTTCCTCAATTTTTTTAATCATATTTTTTTCAATTTTTACTATTTCAATCTCATTAACCAACGCTTTTAGTAGCATTTGTAATTTTTTTTCAATTTTGTTTTCTTCTAACATATCTTGTTTTACAGAAAATTTGAAAGGTAAAATTCCAATTAAAATTGTAAATAACTTTAAAATATTTTGCTCAGATTTAACTATTTCTAAAAATTCTTTTCCTGCAACATTAGCTAAAGAATAATAAGAAATAAATTTTTTCTTAATTGTCCTTAACATTGCTTGATATTTTTCATCTTTTTTTAAATTTAACTTTTCATTAACACGCAAAACCACTGCAGAAAACATCTTTTCTTCTGAAAAAAACTCTTTAATTTCAGCTTTATATTTCCCCAATACTAATAATCTATATTCATTAGCAGGCATTTTATAAAATTGTTTTATCTCACAAACAGTTCCCACATTATAAAGATCTGTTTTTTTAGGTAAATCTACATTTAAAATATTTTGAGTAACTAAAAAAATATTTTTATCTTTCTTAATTGCTTTTTCTATTGCAGCAATAGATTTTTTTCTCGAAATTTCTATATTAACAATTCCTTTAGGAAAAACCACAACGCCTCTTAACGGCAACAATGGAAGCATTTTTTCATTTTTGTTTTCTTTCATTTAAAAACTCCTTTTTAATCATATTAAAAATATAATTAATCATTATAATTATATTAAACATACAACTTTTTTGCAAATTTTATTTATTAAATTAATTATATTATTTCAAGAAAAAATTCACTTTTTATACCAAAATATTACATATGAAAATTTATTATTTTTAACATAATTATGAAAAAATTTGGGAAAATAAAGACATATATAGAAGATTTATTAAATAATAAACTAATTTAATAAAATCTATATAAAAATAAATTTTTAAGTAATAAGGAGAAAAAATATAATGAAAAGAAAAAAATTAATTTTTACTATAGGGGCAATATTATCAATTCTGTCTGCAAACACATTCATTACAGCAACATCACAAATTACAACTAATCCAGATATCAATTACACAAACATTTTAAATTCGAATGAAGGAGAATCAATATATAGTTCTAATAATTTGAATAATAACTATGAATATACAAACAAC
>CAMZAK010000006.1 GCA_947304245.1 uncultured Clostridia bacterium | reverse complement strand
ACAATTTAAAATCATTAAAAGTGGGAAATTGGACAAACCCAAAAGGAGGTTATTTTATTTCTTTTAATTCTTTAGAAGGGTGTGCAAAAAGAATTTTTAATCTGTGTAAAGAGCTAGGTGTAACCTTAACTTTTGCAGGCGCAACATTTCCATATGGTAAAGACCAAAAAGACCAAAACATTAGAATTGCTCCAACATACCCCAGTTTAGAAGAATTAAGTAAAGCTTTAGATGTTTTTTGTTTAGCTGTTAAAATTGCTTCCTTAGAGAAATTAATGAAAAATTAAATTATTCTTGAGTTATTATTAAGTTAAATATAAAAATTAAAAAATTTTAAATTAATTTAAATAAATAATATTTATATTGGTTTAGTTTTTTGTTTATTAAAATTTATGTATTTAAACTAAGTAATTTATAATTTAAGTAGATAGAAATTTTATATATTTAAATATTAAGGAGAATTTTTATGAAAAAAAAAATTGCTCTTAGTGGAATTCAACCTACAGGAATTTTCACAATAGGAAACTATCTTGGTGCAATAAATTCTTGGGTTAAAATGCAAGAAGATTATGATTGCATTTTTTTTATTGCAAACATGCATTCTCTAACAACAATTAAAGATCCTGAATATTTAAATAAAACAATTTTAAAAATAGCTGCTCTTTTAATTGCTTGTGGAATTAACACAAAAGAAAATATTTTATATGTTCAAAGCATGATACCACAACATGCTGAACTTTCTTGGGTTTTGCAGTGCCACACTCAATTTGGTGAACTAGGAAGAATGACTCAATTTAAAGACAAAAGCAAGAGTAATAACGTTAATGTTGGTCTTTTTTGCTACCCAGTTTTAATGGCAGCAGATATTTTACTCTATAAGCCTGATGTGATTCCAATTGGAGAAGACCAAAAACAACATTTGGAACTCACAAAAACCATAGCAAAAAGGTTTAACAATTTATATGGCGAAATTTTTAAAATACCTAAAGAATTTATTCCTCAAACAGGGGCTAAAATTATGAGTTTAACAAATCCTGAAAAAAAAATGTCCAAATCCTCTGAAAATAAAAACTCATATATTTCAGTTTTAGATTCTCCCGAAGATATATTAAAAAAATTTAAAAAAACAGTAACAGATTCTGGTTCTGAAATTAAATTTTCAAAAGAAAAACCTGGAATTTCTAATTTAATTAAAATATATTCCTCAATTTCAAATATTACAATAAAAGAAACTGAGGAAAAATTTAAAAATATTAGTTATAAAGATTTTAAAATTTCTGTTGCAGAAGCAGTAATAAATAAATTACAACCAATACAAAACAAGTATTATGAAATAATTGAAAATAAAGACTTTTTAATTAAAATTTTAGAAGAAGGTTCAAAAAAAGCTTTTTCAATTGCAGAAAAAAATTTAAATGAAATATATAAAAAAATAGGAATTAAATTTTAAAATTAAATTTTATTAGAATTTTATTCACAAACCGGCAAATAAATGAAAAAATTAATTTTTCTTTTTAACTCTATCTGTTAATTCTAGCATTGTTTCTGCAAAAATTCCATAGCCTCTTGTTGAATCCTTTAAAAAAACATGCGTTACCGCACCTATGAATTTTCCGTTTTGAATTATAGGGCTACCACTCATTCCTTGCACTATTCCCCCTGTTTTCTCTAATAATTTTTCATCGGTTATTTTAATAACAAAATTTCTAGAAGCAGATTTATAATCTATGGATTCTATTAAAATTTTATATTTTTTAGAAACGTCTCCTTCTACAGTGCAATATATATAAGCTTTACCAACTTTTGCTTCTTGTTTAAACCCAACAACTACTGGTTCGTGTGGTGAAATTGGGGTGTATAATCTTCCATATAAACCAAAATCACTATTAATTTTTGCATTTCCAATAGAACTTTCTTTATTAAAAGTACCACAAAGTTCACCAGCATTGCCACAAGTGCCTTTTTTAACACTATCAATTGAAGCCTTAACAATTTCTCCACTGCCTAGTGGGAGTTTTTCTCCTGTGTCTATGTCGCAAATTGCGTGCCCTAATCCTGCAAAAATTCCATCTTTTGTGCAAAACGTTGTTGTTCCAAGTCCTGCAGAACTATCTCTAACCCAAAGTCCTGTTAACCATCTGTTTTCTTTTTCAGAAAGAACAGGTTTTAATGTTGTTTCGTAGTCTCTAAAATTTCTATTATATTTTACTTTTATCTCATTTCCATTACTTATATAAATAACATTTTTTAAATCGTCATTAGAAGTAATTTTTTTTTCATTTATTTCTTCTATAATATCCCCTTTTTTTAAACCGGCTTCTTTACTGGGGTTTTTTTCACCATTTTTTGTTTTTATAATTTCAGTATTAGTAACCATTACCCCATCAGTTAAAACTTTAACACCAAATGGGGTACCACAAGGGAACACATATGTTTTGCTATATTTTTTAACATTAACCTCTTTTAAAGGAATTATGTTAAATAATTTAGCTCTATAAAAATCATTTTCTATAAATTTTTGTGATGGATTTTTTCTAAAATTTTTTTCATCAATTTTAGAAAATTCAACGCCAAAGTAATTAAATATTGGTTCCTGTCCTTTAAAAATTCTATAAGTTGTTGGAATATTATATGAATAATAAACTATTAAAAAAATTAAAAAACAAGAAAAAATTAAAATAGAAAAAACCGCTAATTTTAATAATTTCTTCAAATATTTACACCTCTTATAAAAACATTTTATGTTAAAATATTCAAATTAAAAATATTCAAAAATTTAACTTTTAATTACAGTATATTTAAAAACTAGAATTTTTGTTTTTATTTTTTAATATTTTGCCATAAAATATTTAATTTAAATCTATTTTTAAAAAATTATTAAAATTCAATTTTGAAATATTTTTTTTATTTTAAATTTTCATATGCCAATTCAAACCATAATCTAACTTCCTCAATTAAATTTTCTTTAATTTCAAAAGTTTTTTCTTTAAAATCTTCACATTCTTCAAATGAAAATTCTCCTTTAAAAATAACTACTCTAACACAATTTTCTTCAATTTTTGGGAATAATTTATAATTAACCCCCTCAAAACTTCCAGAAAAAATATTACCAAACCTTAAATATTCTAGTGTTGGTAAATTTAAAAATTTTATTGATTTTTTTTTAAGCATAAACCTTCCTAATATGTTAATAAAATGTTGTTTTAATTATAATTACCAAATATATTTTAAATATTAATTATATTTATTAAAAAATTTCTCCATTTTTAAAATAATTCCCATAGAGAGAATGATTTTAATAAAATCTCCAACTAAAAAAGGAAATACACAAATTTTTAAAACTTCTAAAAATTCTTTTTTAGTTTGAAGAGAAAACCAAACTGTTCCGAAAAAATAGCACACCATTGTTCCAATAACTAATGCCAAAAATAAACAAACAGATTTTAATATTAAATTGTTGCTTCTTTTAGCGTAAGCTTTATAAATAACTCCAGCTAAAAATGCCATGGGAACATAGCCTAACATGTAACCCGCAGTTGGCCCTGAAAAATATGCTGGCCCTCCAACAAGTTTTGAAGTAAAAGGGCAGCCCATAAAAACTAAAAGTAAATATAAAAATTGACTAATGCTACTGCGAAAGCCTCCAAAAATTCCAGAAGATATGTAAATAGCAAGATTTGCTAAAGTTATGGGGATTACTCCAATGGGAACTGTAAACATTGCTAAAACACAGGTTAAAGAACAACAAAAAGAACATATAACCATATTTTTTATTGTTAATTTTTTAGATGTTAAACTTTTTTCCATAATTTTCACCTCCAAAGATTTAAATTTAATATATCACAAAATTCTAAAAAATTAAACAAAATTTTTAAGATAAATTTTTATTTAATTAGTTGATTATTTTAAAATATTTAAATTATAAATTTTAATTAATATTTTAAATGAATTTTTAATATTATTAAATAGATTAGTTTGTTGACTTAAATTTTAAATATTAATATAATAATTATAGTAACAATTATAGTTTTATTAAAATTTTTAAAAGGAATTTTAGTATGAAAGATGTTAATTTTAAAATAGGTTTAGATGTGGGTTCCACAACAATTAAATGTGTTGTTTTAAAAGATGAAGAGATTGTTTTTAAATGTTACGAAAGACACAAATCTTTAGTTGTGGAAAAAACAATTGAACTTTTATTAAAAATTGAAAAAATTTTAGAAAACAAACCTTTTAAAATAGCAATAACAGGTTCTGCTGGCCTTGGAATTTCTAAAAAAGCTAACCTAGAGTTCATTCAAGAAGTTTACGCCACAAAAATTGCAAGTTTGAAATATTTTAAAGATGTTGACGTAATAATTGAACTTGGCGGAGAAGACGCAAAAATTTTATTTTTAACAAACGGAACAGAAATTAGAATGAATGGAAGCTGTGCAGGCGGAACAGGAGCATTCATAGACCAAATGGCTGCCCTTTTAAAACTAAGTTTAAAAGAATTTAATGAATACGCCTTAAAACATGAAAAAATTTACACAATAGCTTCAAGATGTGGAGTTTTTGCAAAGTCAGACATACAATCTTTAATTAACCAGGGTGCTGCAAAAAAAGATTTAGCAGCAAGCATTTTTCAAGCCGTTGTAAACCAAACAATTGTGGGGCTTGCTCAAGGAAGAGAAATTAAAGGCAAAGTTATGTTTTTAGGCGGCCCTTTAACTTTTTTTGAAGAGCTAAGAAACAGGTTTAAAGAAACTTTAAAATTAAGTGAAGAAAATTTCATTTTTCCAAAAAACAGTGAATTTTTTGTTGCTTTAGGAGCTAGCATTTTTTCTTCTCATGGCACAACTTTTAAAACAGATTTTAAAAGCATAATAAAAAAACTAAAAGAAAAAAATGAAGATAATTTTAAAAATTCCCTACCTCCCCTTTTTAAAAACGAAGATGAATATAAAATTTTTTTAAAAGAACACAAAAAGTTAGATGTAAAATTTGAAGAAATTGAAAACTATTCTGGAGATGCTTTTTTAGGGATTGATGCGGGTTCCACAACAACAAAAATTGTTTTAATTACAGAAAATTATGAAATTTTATATTATAAATATCTTTCCAATAATGGCGAAGTTCTTTTAATTGTTTTAAATTCTTTAAAAGAAGTTTTAACAAAAATTAAAGATAGTGGTAATAAAATTAAAATTAAAGCAGCAGCAGTAACAGGTTACGGAGAAGACTTAATAAGAAATGCTTTTTCTGTTGATTTTGGTTTAGTGGAAACCTTAGCACACCTAACAGCAGCAAGGTTTTTTGTTCCAGAAGTGGATTTTGTAATAGACATTGGAGGGCAAGACATTAAATGTTTTAAACTTAAAAACAAAGCAATAGATTCAATATTTTTAAATGAAGCTTGTTCTTCAGGGTGCGGTTCTTTTTTAGAAACATTTGCAAAAACATTAGGTTTTTCAATTTCTAGTTTCGTTGAAAAAGGTTTATTTGCAAAAAACCCTGTAGACCTCGGCTCCCGTTGCACTGTTTTTATGAATTCTAGTGTTAAACAAGCGCAAAAAGATGGTGCATCTTTAGAAGACATTTCTGCAGGGCTTTCAATTTCAATTGTTAAAAATGCACTTTACAAGGTAATTAGAGCAAAAGACAAAACAAAACTCGGAAAAAACATTGTAGTGCAAGGAGGAACTTTTTTAAATGATGCTGTTTTAAAAGCATTTGAAGATGAACTAAACTTAAAAGTAACCAGGCCTTCAATTGCAGGGCTTATGGGGGCTTTTGGTTGTGCAATTTACGCTAAAGAAAACAGTTTAGAAAATTCCACAATTTTAAACTTAGAAGATTTAACAAATTTTAAATATGAAACAAATTTCACTAAATGCAACCATTGCCAAAATAAATGCAACTTAACCGTGCATAAATTTTTAAATGGCAAAATTTATGTTTCTGGAAATAGGTGTGATTATTATAATAAAGGGCTTGTTAAAAATTCTAATTTTAACATTGTTGAATTTAAATATAATTTAATTTTAAACACACCAAAAAAAATTAAAAGAACAAGAAAAGTTGGAATTCCCTTAGTTTTAAACATGTATGAAAACCTGCCATTTTGGGCTTCTTTTTTTGAAAGTTTAAATTTTGAAGTTGTTTTGTCTGATGAATCTAACAGAAAGCTTTATGAATTAGGTCAGGCAAGCATTCCTTCAGACACAGCCTGCTACCCCGCAAAACTTGTGCATGGGCACATAGAGTCTCTTTTAAAAAAAGATGTGGAATTTATATTTTATCCTTCAATGACATATAATTTTAATGAAAATATTTCAGACAACTTCTACAATTGCCCTCTTGTGGCTTACTACCCCGAAGTTATTAAGTCTAACATTAAAACAAACAAAAAAATTATAATAGAAAATATTGGTTTAAATAATGTTAATTATTTTGAAAAAACTGCATTTAAAATTTTTAATAAATATTTTAAAGTAACTAAAGCTGAAATTAAAAAAGCAGCAAAAAATGCTTATTATGCCCATAATAAATATAAAGAAAAAATTATTAATTACGCTAAAAATGCAATAAAATTTGCAAACGAAAACAATAAAAACATAATAGTTATTGCAGATAAGCCCTACCACATAGACCCAGAGATAAACCACGGGGTGGATAAATTAATTATTGCTAACGATTGTGTTCTTTTAACTGCCGACGCTATTTCTTTTCTTACAAAAGAAAAAGTTAAAACAAAAATTTTAAACCAATGGTCTTACCATGCAAGAATTTACACTGCTGCAAAATTTGTGGCAAAGTTTAATAACATGAACATGCTACATTTAGTTTCTTTTGGATGTGGAATAGATGCAATAACAACAGATGAACTAAGAAGTATTTTAGAAGAGAACGGTAAACTATACACCTACATAAAAATTGATGAAATTAATAATCTTGCAACTGTAAAACTTAGGATTAAAAGTATGCTTGCCGCAATTGAGGAAACAAAAAAATTAAAAACTAAAAAGGAGCATGTTTATGCATAATTTAACATATTCAGAAGATGAAAGAATAATATTTACAAAAGAAATGAAAAAAACATATAAAATTTTAATCCCTAACATGTTACCAACACATTTTGAACTTTTAAAAAATATTTTAAATTTAGAAGGTTTTAATTGTGACCTTTTAAATTATGAAAACTCAAAAATAGTGGAAGAAGGGTTAAAATACACCAACAACGACATGTGCTACCCTTGCCTTTTGGTTGTTGGCCAATTCATTTATGCACTAAAAAGTGGGAATTATGATGTTAACAAAACTGCACTTTTAATAACTCAAACAGGTGGAGGATGTAGAGCTTCAAATTACATATATATTTTAAGAAAAGCCTTAAAAAAAGCAGGTTTTTTTAAAGTCCCTGTTATTTCTCTTAACCTTTCTAACTTGGAAAAAAACCCTGGTTTTAAATTAAACCTAAAACTAATTAAAAAATTCATATCTGCTCTAATTTATGGAGACTTATTAATGGATTTATATAACCAAACCAAGCCATATGAAAAAATTAAAGGTTCTTCAGAAGAATTAAAAAAAAAATGGACTGAAAAATTAATAATGCAATATAAAACTTCAACAAATTTTGGCAAAAAAATTATGACTAAAAATTTTAACAGCATAATTTCAGATTTTTCTAAAATTGAAATAATTAAGTTAAAGAAAGTGAAAGTTGGAATTGTTGGAGAAATTTATGTTAAATATGCTTCTAATGCAAACAACAACATAGAAGATTTTCTCTATAACGAAAACACTGAAGTTATAGTTCCAGGCATTTTAAATTTCATAATATTTAAAGTAGACAACAGAATTGTAGACATTGAACTGTATGGTGGAAACCAATTTAAAAAATATATATATATTAAATTTAAAAGATATTTGGAAAGTTTACAGCAAATTTTAATAAACACTATGAAAAAACATAAACAATTTAGTGTATTTGAAAGTTTTGAGGAAATTAAAAAAGAAGTTAAACCTTACATTAGCTATGGCGTTAAAATGGGAGAAGGCTGGCTTTTAACGGCAGAAATTTTAGAATTAGTTAAAAGTGGTGTTAAAAACATAATATGTGTCCAGCCTTTTGGTTGTTTGCCTAACCACATTGTTGGAAAAGGCATGATAAGAAAAATTTTAAGTAAGCACTCAGATGTTAATTTTGCCGCAATAGACTACGACCCCGGAGCAACTAAAGTTAACCAGGAAAATAGAATTAAACTAATTCTTGCTTCTGCTAGAGAAAATTTAAACAAAACATGAAAAAATTCTTGCATAAACATAAATTCTAATTTAAAAAATAAAAGTTTTAGTTTGTTTAAATAAAAAGATATAATAAGAAAAAATTTTAAGTAAGCATCAAAAAAAATATATAAATTCTTTAAAATTTTAAATTAAATAATTTAAACACACACTTTTATTAGGTAATTATATAAACATTTATTTCTAAACACTTCTGCAAAAATTCAATTTAAATTATTAAAAATGTGCTTTACAAGGTTATTATGGCAAAAAAAACAATAATACTGTTCTAAAAATATTTAAAGATGAATTAAACTACAATAAAATAACTATGCCTTTTTAGGTTTTTTGGGGATTTTGGTTTTATAATTCATACTAAAAAAATAATTTAAATTTGTTTATTTTAATTTTTTAATATATGATAATACGGTTTTTTCTATAACAACTTAAAATGCTAATTATTTTTTGAGGTTTATTTATTTTTTTAATCTTCTCTACATATCAATTAATTTTTTAAAATTTTTTAAATATGTAAAATAAGATTATTTATTTATAATTTCTCAAAACTTTTCTTTTAATTTTGCCTGAAATTGTTTTTGGCAGAGTCGGCATAAATTCAATAATTCTAGGATATTTATATGGCGCTGTTCTTTTTTTAACATATTCTTGTAGTTCTTTTGAAAGTTCTTGTGAAGGCTTAAACCCGCTAGTTAAAACAACATTGGCCTTTAAAACCTGCCCTCTAAATTCATCAAAAACCCCAACAACACCGCATTCTAAAACTGCAGGGTGCTCAATTAAAACACTTTCCACTTCAAAAGGACCTATTCTATAGCCGCTAGATTTTATTATGTCATCTTTTCTTCCAACATACCAAAAATATTCGTCATCATCCATAATGGCAATATCTCCAGTGTGGTATACATCAAATCTTCTTGAAAACTCATTAGCTTGTTCATCGTTAAAATATTTAATAAAAAGCCCTGCTTGTGGTTTTTTTTCTCCCAAACATATGCAAATTTCCCCTTCTTTGTTTTTTCCAACTTCTTTTCCTTCTTCATCTAACAAAACAACATTGTAAATTGGGGATGCTTTTCCGATGGATCCAATTTTTTTTCCTGTTTCATCCTCATTAAAAGTTACTGCTGCTGTTTCGGTTTGCCCAAAAGCAGCCATAATTTCAAGCCCAGTTATTTTTTTAAATTGCTTAATTATTTCAGGGTTTAGGGGTTCTCCTGCTGTTGAAACATGCTTTAGCGAAGAAATGTTAAAATTAAAATTTCCTTCTTTAATTAAAAACCTATAAACAGTAGGAGGTGCGCAAAATGTTGTTATCTCATATTTTTCAATAACCTTTAAAACAGAATTGGGCCTAAATTTTTCATAGTCATAAGCCATAATAGCAGCGCCTACAGCCCATTGCCCATAAATCTTCCCCCAGGAAGCTTTAGCCCAGCCTGTGTCTGACATTGTTAAATGTATTTTATTTTCAACTGCCTTTTGCCAATATTTTGCTGTTATTATGTGCGCTAAAGGGTATGAAAAAGAATGCATAACTAGTTTAGGCTGCCCTGTTGTGCCAGATGTGAAATAACAAAGCATTGGGTCTTTAACATTTGTTTTAATTCGTTCTAGTTTACTAGAAAAATTTTCAATGTTTTCAAAAATATCCACACTGCCTTTACAAGCTCCCCTAACAGAAAAAAGTTTAATTTCTTCTCCAATTTCTTTTGTGGAACTCAAAACTTTCTCATTAATTTTTTCATCATTTGTGAACACAACAGCTTTAATTTTAGTAAAACTGAGCCTATATTTTAAGTCTAAACTAGAAAGCATGTGTGTTGCAGGAATGGCAATTGCTCCAATTTTGCAAAGGGCATTTAAAATAAACCAAAACTCAAAATTTCTTTTTAAAATTAACAAAACAAAGTCACCATATTTTATTCCGTTAGAAATAAAAAAATTGGCAACTTTGTTTGAAATTTCACTCATTTCTTTAAATGTTATTTTTTTTTCATTTCCAAAATCGTCACACCAAACAACTGCTAAACCAGAAGGATTTTTCTTTGCTATTTCGTCTAAAATGTCGTAACCAAAATTAAAATTATTAGGGTAGTTAAAATTAACACTTTTAAGCTTTCCTTTAACATTTAAATTTTCCGTTAAATATTTTTTATAAATTTCTTCCATATTTAACCTCCAAAAATTTTTTAAACTTTAAATTTAAAATTAAAAAAAAGCATCATGAATGGAATTAATAGCTAAGGTGCTGTCTTTTTTATCTATTATAACAGAAATTTTAATTTCGCTTGTAGAAATCATGTGAATTTTTATGTTTGCGTTATATAATGCTTCAAAAAATTTTGCTGCAACTCCAGGGTTAACCTGCATGCCTGCTCCAACAATTGAAACCTTAGAAACTTCACTAGAAACTTCTAAGTCTTGAATTTTTAATCTTTCTTTGTTTTCATTAATGATTTTAACAGCTAACTCCATATTGTTTAAAGGCACAGTAAAGCTAATATCTTTTTTATTCTGGTTTTCATAAGACTGAACAATAAGGTCCACATTAATGCCATATTTACCAAGTAAAGAAAAAACATGGTAAACATAGCTCGTTTCATTGGGCACATTAATTAAAGAAATTCTTGCTGTGTAGTCGTCTTTTGTTACTCCTCTAATTAAAAGTTTTTCCATTTTAACATCCTCCCTAACTATTGTTCCTTTTTCATTTTTAAAACTAGACAAAACCTCCAAATTAACATTATATCTTTTAGCCATTTCAACAGACCTGTTATGCAAAACTTGTGCCCCTAATGTTGCAAGTTCTAGCATTTCATCGTAGCTAATTTCTTTTAATTTTACAGCATTTTTAACCAAATTTGGGTCTGCCGTGTAAACACCATCAACATCTGTGTAAATTTTGCATAAATCTGCATGTAAAGAAGCAGCAAGAGCAACAGCGCTAGTGTCTGAGCCTCCTCTTCCTAAGGTTGTTATGTTTAATTGCCTGTCCACCCCTTGAAAGCCAGCCACAATAACTATTTTGTTCATTTCAAGTTCACTTTTTAGTCTTGTTGTGTCTATTTTAATAATTTTTGCATTTGTGTGTTCTGAATTAGTTTTAAAACCAGCCTGCCAACCGGTTAAAGAAACAACCAAAAACCCCATCTTTTCAATTAACATTGAAAGAAGAGAAATTGTAATTTGTTCTCCAACAGAAAGCAAAACGTCCATCTCTCTTTTAGAAGGGTTTTCATTAATTTGCTTTGCTTTTTCAATTAATTCATCTGTTGTATCTCCTTGTGCTGAAACAACAACAACAACATCGTTCCCTTCTTTTTTTGCATTTGTTATTATTTTAGCAACATTTTTTAATTTTTCAACATTAGCAACAGAACTTCCTCCAAATTTTTGAACAATTAAGCTCATGAATATTCCTCCAATTAAAACGCTTATCATAACATTTTATTGTTTATTTAAACTATTTGTGAAAAATTAGCATATAAAATAATATCATAATTATATTAAACTAACAAGAATGTTTAAAAACAAAAATTTCGGCTATGTTAAATTTTAAACATAACCGAAATTAAATTTAAAATTAAGTAAAATCTAATTAGCTAAAATTAAGTTATTATAGATATCCAAGATACTGCATTTTCAAATCTACTGGGATTTTAGATTCTTTTTTTAAATCTTCTTCATATTTTTCTTCATTTGCCAATTTGGAAGATCTTATAATTTCTTCAATATCTTTAATTTTAATATCGTCTATTTTTGCTATTAATTCTTTTGAGAATTTTAAAATGTTGTTCTTACATTCAATGTTTGGTTTTAAAAACTTTTCTTTAAGGTCTTTAACATAATTTTTATCTATTTCTTTTAAAAATTCTAAACCATCTCTAGGATATTTTTCTTCAAATTCTCGTGTTTGTTTTAAATATTTTAAATATTCCTCAAAATCTTTAAATTTTAATGTTCCAACATAATTATTCATATCTAAAATTCTTACCTTTTCAAATAGTTCTTGTCTTTTCATTCCTTTAACTATTTTAAACTCTTCATTTTGCTTTTCATTTTCATTATTGTTTAAGTAAAAATCAACAGCATTTAATATGTTAGAAATTTGCTCTTCTAGTTTTTCTATGTCTTCAATATCTAAATTAATATTTTTCTTAATTTCATCTTTAAATTTTTCAAATTCTTTTTGTGTTATTTTAAAATTTTTAATAAAATTTTCATAATTTTCTTTAATGTATTTTATAAAATAATCTTTATATTCATCAAAAATCATAGTTTTAAATAAATAACCATTTTCTAAATTTAAATCATTTAAATAAAAATAATTTATTGCATCTTCATTTCTAAATTTCAGATTAAATTTTTTCAAAATAAGTCTTTTAGCAAGATAATTTAAAATTCTATTAAAATTAACATTTTTAATTTCCATTGGCAAAATAAGTTCTTGTCCTTTATATTTAAAATCCATTTTTTTGTTTTCATCATAACAATTAACACTAACTCTAAAATATGGAGTTGCTTTATTAATTAAGAGATTAAATAATTTTTCTTTTTCATTTGAAATATTTTTCATTTCTTCTAGTCTTGTTTTTAAATTTTTATTTTGTTCCAAATATTTTTTTAAAACAACATCTCCATCAGGGAATAAACGCAATGTATCTAAAATTTCATCTGCAACTGTGGTTACACTAAAATTTTTAATAGCATTTGGGTATGATTTTTTTAAAATAATAATATTTTCTTTAATTATTTCGTCTATTTTTTCTTTAATATAATTTAAAATTTTAACGTAATTTTCTTTTAATTTTGTTTCTTCAAAAAGTTTAGGGTCGTTTCCAGATAGGTTAAAATTGTCCAACCCCGTAAAGTTTATTTTTAAGTAACCTAAACTTTCAACAAAAGAATTAATTCCTAATTTTTTAACCATTTTATCTGTTATTAAAATTTTAAACACATTTCTAACAAAATCTGAACTTTTATTTTCTTTAAAATCTAAAGTCACATAAGCATTAAATTTGCTTAAATTCTTTTCTTTACTGTCTGGTTTATCAAGGTTAAATTCCCCACTATTACAAATAAAATATTTATTTATTTTTTTATATTTAAGATTGCTATTTCTTTCCATAATAGGTGTTTTTAAATTTTTGTATTCATAAAATTTCAAATAGTTATCTTGAAATTCCTTCAAAATTTCTTTTATTTCAGCACTATTTAATTTAACATAGTTAACAGAAAGCATGTTAGAAGGATGCATCATCTCATCATATCTTTTTTTAACTTCCTCACTCGTTAAATTTCTAATTTCATCTGGCAACCCTGCTTCCCAATACCGATCTTTTGTTAAACCCTCCAAAGTTTCCATTGCATAGTTAACGTTATATTTTAGCATTTGTTCTTGTAAAATTCTTTTCTTTTCAGCTTCAAAAACCTCTGGTTTGTTTTTTAAAACATTATTTTCTTTAATTGTAGTTAATATGCTTTTTAATGCTAATTTAAGTTTGGGATTGCACTTATAGTAAAAATTCATACCATGTTCATTTGTTGAAGCTAATTCGTGACCTATCAATTCTTCTTCATCTTTAATTTTTAAAAATACCTCTTTTGTTAAACAATGTTCTAAAATGTGAGTTATTCCTTTGTTGTCTCTAAAATTTCCACCAAAATTAATGAAATTTTTAAAATTTGCAATTTGTTTTTCTTCCAAACCATCAATAGGAATAAAAATAAACTTAGCTTTTGTTATTTCGTGTTCATATAAAAGAATTAGAACACCTAATTTTGAGTAAACATTTAATTTAAATCCCGGAATCTCAAAATTTTTTATATTGAAATTTTTAGATTTTTCTGCATTGTTTTTTATAAAATTTTCTTCAATTTTAAAAACATCTGGCTCTTCTTTTTTTTGTACGTTTGAAACAACTTTCCCACTTTCTTTATTTTGTGTTGCAAAAACTAAAATGCCACCGTTAGCTAAAACACCGGTAGAAATTAAAATTGTTAAAAATTTTAACATTTTACCATATTTTAAATAATTTTTCATTAAAATTTACACTTCCTTTAAAACCTTTTAATCTGTTTACATATTTCTTTTAACTTTTAATTATACAACAATTTTCTACTTTTTTCAACTTTTTTTAATTATTTAATTAAATGCTTAATTATCTTTAAATTGTATTGGTTAATATTTTATGTTACTAAAATTATTATGAATTGTTAAAAATTAACATAAAAAAATAAAACTGAAAAAAATAAAAATATTTTTGTTTCTTTAGATAAAAAATAATTGTGCAGAATTACGAATAAAATAAACATATTATAATAAAATTATGGTTACGTTTGAGCAAAATAGAAAGGGTGTGATTTAGGAATATATATTGCACTAAAAACAAAGAATTGAAGCTGAAAAATAACACCCAACTCAAGATTTTTTTAAAGATCCACAAAAGTCCCCAGACTTGGTAACAGATAAAAAATTAAAAAACAAAACTGCTAGTATTATTATTAAAATGGCTAATATTAATGTTAAAATAAATATTTCTTCAAATATAGATAGTTATGACAAATTAACTGGTTTAGAATAAATATTATTTATTAATTTTTTAAAAATTTAAATTAATACTAAAAAAGGTAGATTTAATATCAATCCACCCTTTTTTAAATTTTAATTAATTTTTTAATTTATAATTCAACATGAGAATTAATAGATTTTAAATCTTTACAGGCCATTACAACCCTTTCAGCCATGCCATTTATTCCTTTTTTTAAATATGATCTCGGGTCATATAAAGATTTTACTCCAACCTCATCTTCAATTTTTAAAACGCCATCATAATTTTTAAACATATGGTCTGCTATTGGCCTTGTAAATGCATATTGTGTGTCTGTGTCTATGTTCATTTTAACAACACCGTAATTTAAAGTTTCCTGTATTTCTTCCTGAGAAGAACCAGAGCCACCATGAAAAACAAACTTGAAACTTTCTCCATGCCCAAATTTTTCTTCTAATGCATTTTTTCCTTCTAACAAAACTTTTGGTTTTAGTTTAACATTTCCAGGTTTATAAACCCCATGAACATTTCCAAACGTTGCAGCAACCATATAGTTTTTAGAAATTCTGCTTAACGCCTCATATGCTTTAATCATGTCTTGTGGTGTTGAATATAGTTTACTATTGCTAACTCCAGAATTGTTAACACCGTCTTCTTCTCCGCCAACAACTCCAATTTCAATTTCTAAAAATATTTCATTTTCAACGCAGCGTTTTAACAATTTTTTTGCAATCTCTAAATTTTCTTCTAGTTTAACGTCAGACCCATCAAACATATGACTATTAAAAAGATTTTTCAAACCTTTTTTTCTTCTCTTCTCTGTTTCATCTATTAATGGAATTAAAAATTTTTCTAAATCACAACTTCTGCAATGGTCTGTGTGCAGTGCAACATTAACATCATACTTTTCTGCAACTAAATGAACATATTCCGAAATAGCAATTGCACCCAAAACACTATCTTTAATTTCTGCACCACTGGCATGTGCAGCTCCTCCAATGGAAACTTGAATTATTCCATCTGAATTTGCTTTTTTAAGCCCGGTTAAAACCGCTGAAGCAGTCTCCATGTTAGAAACATTAAAAGCAGGGAAAGCATATTTTTTTTCATGTGCTAAATTCAACATTTTGCAATATTTTTCATAATTAACAACCGGCATTTTAAACCTCCAAAATTTTATATATAAATCATAATTTTTAAATTCAGTTAAATTTATTAAATAAAACCATTTCTTTTTCCATAAAATAAATATTGTTGAGCTAAACCAGGACAAGTTAAAAATTGTTCACTTAAGCCATTTTCGTAATATTGTTTTATGGTTCTTTTAATCCAAACATCTTTTGGGAAAATGTTCATTCTGTTGTAAGCAAAAAGCAAAACACAACTAGAAACTTTTTCTCCAACACCGTGGATTTTTTTAAGTATTTTTTTAATTTCTTCATCTGTTAAAAAATATAATTCATTTAAATTCACCTCTTCAGATTCAATTTTTTTAATTGCATCTAGCAAAAAATTAACTCTAAAACCAGCTTTTAAAATTTTAAAATCTTCTTTACTACAATTTTTTAAAATTTCTAAACTAGGAAAAGAATAACCATTTTCAATCTTTTCTCCAAAATTTTCACATAAAGTTTCTATTATTTTTTTAATTCTAGGAATATTATTATTAATTGAAAATATAAATGAAATTAAAGTTTCATAAGGGTTTTGTTTAAAAATTCTTAAACCAGCACAAGAATTAATAACTTTTTCTAATGTTAAATCTCCTTTAAAATTTTGTAATAAATTAAAATAATCTATATCATAATTAAAATAATTTTTCCAAAATTTTTCATCTGAATTTGAACTAGAAAAAATCAATAAATCCCCAATTTGCTTTACAATAGTGGACTTATTACAAGAAAAAATTAAAAACTCATTTCTGCTAATTTCTTTAAATCTGAAACATTGGCCGCACTCTAAACTTTTTTTTAAAGAAAAATCTTTAATTTCAAAACTAAATTCCATAAATTTTTAAAATTATCCTTTAAATATAAAGATTCTTAATTAATTTTCAATATAATTTTTAACCATAACCTGTAACAACTCATCTCTGTCTATTTTTCTAATTAATGTTCTAGCATTATTATGAGTTGTAATGTATGTTGGGTCTTCAGAAAGAAGATACCCTACTAGTTGATTTATGGGGTTATAACCCTTTTCTTTTAATGCTTTGTAAACAATTAATAAATTCTTTTTAATATCACTTTCCTGTAATTTTTCTAGTGAAAAAGTTACTGTTTCATCCAATTTTTTAACCCTCCTATATAACTTTTATTGTAGTAGTGGCATAAAATTATTTCTTTCTTCTGTAATTTTTTGTGCTAATTCTGGTTTTGGTGCAAAAAAACTTTCATATGAGAAAAAAACAAAACCTGAAAATCCATTGTTTCTTAATGTTTCTATTTGTCTTTTTAAAACATCTCCATGATTTTTCCATTCTTGCGCTCCAGCAGCTCCTGCCCAAACATCTTTTTCTATGCCGCATTTGTAGGCCGCTAAACCAACATAAAAATTAATTTTATTATATTTTAACATTAAATCTTTCCATTTTGTTGCACAATCTACAAAACTAAGTGTGCCATTTTCAAATCCATAAAAAATTTGTGGAATAATATAATGCAAATATCCGTTTCTTAATATTTCTTCGGTGTCAAAATACATAACATTAAAATTATTCCCTATGTTACCTATAGGGCTAACACCAAATATTTTATTTTTAGAACAACAAACATCATACATTTTTTTTACTAATGCTGTAATGTTTCCTCTTCTCCAATTGTGTATGTCCATCTCTTTTGGTTGTGTTTTTTGAAAATATGAGATATCTGTTTCTAAAGCTTTATTTTCATGTAAGACTGATGGATAAAAATAATCATCTATATGGATTCCTTCAATTTCAGGATATTTATCTATTATTTCTTCTGTTACTCTTTTAATGTGTTCTAAAACTTCAGGATTGCCAGGGTTAAACCAATACATTCCAACATTATCTTTCATATAATAATCTGACTTGTTTTGTTTTATGAATGAAGATTTTGTGAAATAATTTTTAGAATCTGGAATTTTAGAGAAATTCTCATCCCGCATACCTCTTAAAGGATTAACCCAAGCATGAACTTTTATGTTGCTTTCTTTTAGTTTAATCAAAAAAACTTTAAAAGGGTCGTATGTTAAATCTTTTCCATATTCTTTTACAACCTCTTTTGCGGCAGGGAGTAAATTTGATGGGTAAAACGAATCCGAATGTGCAACAGCATGAACATAAATGTTATTAATTTTTAAACTTTTAAGGTTAGGAATAATTTCATTATCTATTGTATTTGTCCATTCTTGTTCATTTTTTCCATTGTGAAATTTAGCCCATTCTAAGTATGAAAACCAAATTCCTCTTTGTTCATCTGCTTTAACTGTTGTGGCAACAGCTTTGTTTTCGTAGCTAGAACCAGGATTAGAATTTAAAACTTTATAAATTTTACTCATTAGTAATGGAAACAATAAAAATACTGAAATAAAAATTAATATGTTATAAAACAATTTGCTTTTAAAGATTTTTTTATTAAACATAAATTTCTCCTTCAATTTTTGATTTAACTATAGATTATCATATTTTTCTCTAATTTACAACATGAATTATTTAAATAAATTTTTAAAAAATCCCCTTTTTTTTAAACGATTATTTGAATAAGTTGCACAATCCACGTTTATTAAAACAACGTCATCTCCAATAATTTTTATATCTTTCCACGGAATTAAAATATCCTCTTCTCTTCCAAAAATCCCAAAAAATTTTTTCTTTCCATATATGACTAAAGAAAGCACTTTAGCAGCTATAGTATCTAAAACAACATCATCAACAAACCCGAGGTCTATTCCGTTTCTAACATTAACAACATTTTTATTTTTAAGGTCCTCCAATTTACACAACATAATTGAATTTCCTCCTATTTTATATGAATATATATTTTTTTTGTAAAGTAAGCTTTAAACTTTGTAATTTATTTTTTTTGCATACTTTTATATTTTTTTCTTGTTGCTATGCCCCCTCTTATGTGTCTTTCTTTTTTGTTTATTTCTAAAATTTTATGCACCTTTTCATAAAGTTCATAATCTAATTTTTTTAAACGAACACTAACGTCTTTATGTACTGTGCTTTTAGAAATATCAAATTTTTTAGCAGTTGCTCTTACGGTTGCCATATTTTTTACTATATATTTTCCGAATTTTATACACCTTAAATCTAAAGCTTTTTTTAAATTTATAGCACTTTCCAAAAATAACACCTCACACAATACTAACTTTAGTTAATATCTATGCAAGAAATGTTAAACTGATACAAAAAATAATTTATAATAATAAATAGTTGTCTATTTTTAATATATAGTTTATGGTTAATGAAAATATTACTTTAATTAATAAAGTTAAAAAATTTAATTTATTGGTTATTTAAATTTATTGGTTATTTTTAGATAAAAAAATAGCAATTATTGCAAAGAACAATAAATGCTGCTAAATATTCTATATTTTTTCTATAGATAAAAATATAAACTAAAATCATGGTGCCCCCGGGCGGAATCGAACCACCGACACGAGGATTTTCAGTCCTCTGCTCTACCGACTGAGCTACAGGGGCAAAAAAAATGGCGACCCCGAACGGACTTGAACCGTCGACCTCCTGCGTGACAGGCAGGCGTTCTAACCAACTGAACTACGAGGCCAAAATGGTGGGAACTACAGGGCTCGAACCTGTGACCCCCTGCTTGTAAGGCAGATGCTCTCCCAGCTGAGCTAAGCTCCCAAAGTCCCCATAAAAAAACATCTTTTTTAATATAAACCAAATGGGAATATTTTGTCAAGTGTTTTTTATTTAAAGCGTGAGAAATATTTTGCAATATCTGAAAATTTTTCAAATTTATTAAATTTCATCTTAAACATTTTTAAAATTTTAGCTAGATTTGCTTTTGCAAAAATTAAATCTGCTTTGCAACATGCTTTAAAGTCCACATAAGAATCTCCGGCATAGGCAATTTTTTCATATTTATTTTTATAATATGAAATAACCTTTACTTTATTAACACCAAATTCATCTTCTTTAAACTTTTCTTCTTCATTTTTTTCAAGCTTAAATTTCCCATTTTTAAAAAAACCTTCATTTGCAATAATTTTAACATTTTTAAGTCCTTCTAGCTCTAGCTTTTTTTCAATATAGTATTTAGAACCAGCACTTAGAATTAAAATGTCTCCTAAGTTTTTGTTAAAGAATTTATAAAAATCAATAAAACTAAGGTCCATTGGGATATGCTCAATTTCTTTTTCAAACTCTTCTTGTTTTAAATTTGTTCCTTCTAAAGTTTCTTTTAAGAGTTCAAATCCTCTTTTTCCGGTTGGATTAAAAATTTTTTCTGGAGCATATCTCAATAAAATTTGTTTAAAAAAATCTTGAGCTGTAATTGTTCCATCAAAATCTGAAATAAATAGTAACGGTTTCATAATTTAAAAATTCCTATTCTTCACAACATTAAAAAATTTTTCAAAATTGCCACTATCTATAAATTCATCGTAGTCTTTTATATAGCAATCTGAATAGGTTTGAAGTTTACTTTTAGTTTCTTTAGTTCTGTTGTTGTCTTCAACAGCAAAATAGCCAAACCCATGTTTTTTAGCGTCTTCAAGTGGAAGGAAAATGTCTTCAAAAACACCGCATTCATCACATTTTAGTTTCATAAAATTAGCAGCTTCAATGTAAACCTTAGCAGATTTTTTATTAGTGTTTAATTTTTCAGAATATGAAAAAAAAGAAAACATATCATAAATTTCCCACTTTTTTAAAACAATTTCTGTTAATTCAACAAAACAAGAGGTTGCAATTGCCATTTTAATTGAATTTTGTTTCATTAAATTTAAAAGTCTTTTAACCCCTTTTTTTAAATTAACTTTTTCAGAATAAAATTCTAAAGCAGTATTTAATAAAATTTCTTTAATCTCTAAAACTTCTTTTTTTAAAGAATATTTTTCTTTTATGAAATTAATAAATTCTGTGGGAGGCATATGAGCTGTTTGTTCCATGCATTTTAACTCTTCTTTTATGTCTAAAACATTACAAAATTTTTCAATCATTACTCCCCAAACCCATGTGGAATCTATTAAAGTTCCATCTAAATCAAATATTGCTGCTTTAAATTTCATATAAAATCTCCTATTTTAATATTGAAATATCCTAAAAATATATCATAAAAAAAATTAAAAGTAAAGTTTAAAATTAATCTTAAAAATATTGAAAGTTAATATTTTTTATGTTAAACTTTTTTAGAGTTTCATAATTCTGGGTGTGGCGCAGCTTGGTAGCGCACCATCATGGGGCGGTGGGGGCCGCGAGTTCAAATCTCGCCACTCAGACCATTTCATTAATTAGTTAAGGAAGGGAATTTTGAAATAAAATGGATAATAAAAAATTTTACGTTACAACATCAATTCCATATGCATCTAAAAAACCTCACATAGGCAACACATATGAATTTATTTTAACAGACACAATATCTCGTTTTAAGAAAATGCAAAATTTTAATGTTTGTTTTTGTACCGGCACCGACGAACATGGGCAAAAAATTGAAGAATTAGCAAAAAAAGAAAATATTTCTCCAGAAAAATATGCTAATAATGTTTCCGAAATAATTAAAAATATGTGGAAAATAATGAATTGTTCTTATGATTTGTTCATTAGAACAACAGATTCTCATCATGTTAAAGCTGTACAACAAATTTTTAACAAACTATATGAAAAAGGCGATATTTATAAAGGCACTTATGAAGGTTGGTATTGTGTTCCTTGTGAATCTTTTTGGACTAATAGTCAGTTGGTTGAAAATAAATGTCCTGAATGCAATAGAGATGTTAAAAAAACAAAAGAAACTGCATATTTTTTAAAAGTTGGGAAATATCAAGAAAAGCTATTGCAACATTATGAAAAAAATAAAGATTTCATAGTTCCTAATTTTTACGCAGATGAAATTATAAATAATTTTTTAAAACCCGGCTTGCAGGATTTCTGCATTTCTAGGAACACTTTTAAATGGGGTGTTCCAATAGATTTCGACCCAGATTTTGTGATTTATGTTTGGTTAGATGCTTTAATTAACTACATCACATCATTAAAATTTGATTTAGAAAACCCTAGTGAAAATTTTAAGAAATTCTGGCCGGCAGATCTTCATGTGGTTGGAAAAGATATTTTAAGGTTTCATGCAATAATTTGGCCAATTGTTTTAATGATGTTAGACTTGCCCCTTCCAAAACAAATTTTAACGCATCAATGGCTACTTTACAAAGACAGTAAAATGAGTAAATCTTCCGGCAATGTTATTTATGCGGACGATTTAGTTAATTTTTTTTCTGTGGACACAATACGCTTTTATGTTTTAAAAGCAATGTCTTTAAACCATGATGGCTCTATTTCTTACGACAACATAATTTCAACCTATAACACAGATCTTGCAAACACTATTGGTAATTTAGTAAAAAGAGTTTGCGATATGATTTATAAATATTTTGATGGAATAATTCCAGAAATAAACTCAAATTCTGAAAGTGTGTTAGAAAAAATTGCTTTAGAAAGTTTTAAAAATTACTATAAATTCATGGAAAATTATGATATTTCTGAAGCTATTTCACAAATTTTAAATTTCGCACGAGAATGTAATAAATATATAGACCAAACAACACCATGGATTTTGGCTAAAGATGAAACTAAACAAGAACTATTAAAAAATATATTATATGATTTAGCAGAATCTATAAGGTTTATTGCAATAATGTTTTTGCCTATTATTCCTCAAACTGCAGAAAAAATTTTAAAACAAATTAATTGTTCTAACAAAGATTTAAATTCATTAAATGAATTTAGAAATTTAAAAAGTGGCACTAAAATTGAAAAACCAGAAATAATTTTCAATAGAATGAACCAAGAGGAAAAAATTAAAGAGATTGAAAAATATTTTAACAGTTAAAAGAAGGACGAATTATGGAAAATAAAATTTTCGATACGCATGCACACTACAATGACGAAAAATTTAAAAATAATATGGATAACCTATTAAAAAAAGTTCATAGTGAAGGCGTTACTAATATTACAAATGTTGGAGCAGACTTAAAAGAAAGTTTAGAATCAATAGAATTAGCTAAAAAATATGACTTTGTTTATTCTTCTGTTGGAATTCACCCTTTTAACGTAAACAATTTAGAAGAAAATTGGGAAGAAAAATTATTAAATTTAGCAAAAAATGAAAAAGTTGTTGCAATAGGAGAAGCAGGGCTAGATTACAGTGAAAAAAATTTTTCAAAAGAAAAACAATTTGAAGTTTTCGAAAAACAATTGAATTTAGCTGAAAAATTAAATTTGCCCGCAATAATTCATAGTAGAGACGCAGAAGAAGACACACTCTCAATTATTGAAAATTTCCCAAATGTTAAAGGAGTAATTCATTGTTTTTCTGGAGATTTAAAACTAGCAGAAAAATATGTTGAAATGGGTTGGTTCATTGGCTTTACAGGAATTGTAACATTTAAAAATGCAGATAAAACTAAAAAAGTTGCAGAATGCATGCCGTTAAATAATATGGTTGTTGAAACAGATTGCCCTTACATGGCACCAGAACCATTAAGAGGAAAAGTTTGCGATTCTTCCATGTTAAAATTCATAATACAAAAAATTGCAGACCTAAGAAATATTTCTTACGATGAAGTTATGAATAAAACATTTGAAAATGCTTTAAAATTATATAGAATTAAAAAGGAGAAATGAAATGCCCTACAAAATTAATATGCTTAATAAATCTGACAAGGTTAAAGGGCAAGGTGTTGCTTCCGCTTCTTTAGAAACCATTAACTTAATTAAAAAAAATCTTGAAAACAACTTCGAAATTTTTGAAAATGAAAAGATTTTTGCAGACATAACGCATATTCATTCCATTAACTTAAGTTTTTTCTTTAAAATTAAGAAACTAAAAAAATATGGCAAGGTTGTTGGAAGTGTACATTTTCTGCCAGAAACTTTAGAAACAAGTTTAAAACTTCCTAAATTCATAAAGAAAATTTTTTATTCATACATAATTAAAATGTATAAGAATATGGATTATTTAGTTACAGTAAACCCAAACTTTATTGAAAAATTAAAGTTTTATGGTTTGAATGAAAAAAAAATAAGTTATATTCCAAATTTTGTGGATGATAAAAATTTTTTCCCTTTAGAATATGCAAAAAAGCAAAAGCTAAAAGAAAAATATAGTATTAAGAAAAATAAATTTACTGTTTTAGGAGTGGGGCAACTTTTAACTAGAAAAGGTGTTTTAGACTTTTTAAAAGTTGCAGAAAAATTAAAAGATTTTGAGTTTATTTGGGCTGGTGGTTTTTCTTTTGGAGTTATTAGTGATGGCTACAATGAATTAAAAAAGCAGGTTAAAAATCCACCTGAAAATGTTCATTTTTTAGGGATTGTGGAAAGAAGTAATATGAATGAAATATATAATTTAGCAGATGTGCTCTTTTTGCCATCTTACAATGAACTCTTCCCAATGACAATTTTAGAAGCAATGAATTGCAATATTCCAATTTTAGTTAGAGATATTGAAATTTACAAAAACATTCTTTTTAATTTTTATTTAAAAGAATCTAGCGTAGATGGTTTTGTTAAAATTTTAAAGAAATTAAAAGAAGACAAAATATTTTATGAAAAAGCTGTTGAAAAATCTTTAAATGGGCATAAATTTTATTCTTCTAAGCATGTTTTAAAAATGTGGCAGCAATTTTATAAAAAAATTTTATCTTCTCCTGTGAACAATAATGTTGACGAATAAAGATTTAGAGTTTATGCAAATTGCATTAAAAGAAGCAAAGTCAGCGGCAAAAATTGGAGAGATTCCTGTTGGTGCTGTAATTGTTAAAAATAATAAAATTATTTCTAAAGCATTTAACAAGAGAGAAACAAAGAAAAATGCTTTAGCTCATGCAGAAATTTTAGCAATTAACAAGGCTTGCAAAAAGTTAAAAAGTTGGAGACTTTTAGGGTGCACAATTTACATAACATTAGAGCCTTGCATAATGTGCGCCGGTGCGATTTTAAATTCTAAAATTGAAAGAATTATTTATGGGGCTTTAAGCGAAAAAAAAAGTGTTTTTAGTTCTTTAAAATTTTTAAATAAAGATTTAATACCCAATAATTTAGAGATTATTCCTAACGTTTATGAAAAAGAATGTAAATTTTTAATACAAAAATTCTTCAAAAGTTTAAGGTGATATTTAAATTAACTTGTGTTATAATAATTCACTGGTGACTTAATTTTTTCAAACAAAGAAGGATATTTAAAAAATGTTAATTGAAGAATTCATGGAAAAAAAAAGAAAAGTCTTAGAAGAGAAATATAAGCATATGAACAGTATGCAGAGAAAAGCAATATTTTCAGTTAAAGGTTTTATTTTAATTTTAGCTGGTGCTGGCTCTGGAAAAACAACAACAATTGTTAATAGAATCTCTTATCTTTTAAAATATGGCAATTCTTATTATTCTGAAAAAGGTTTTGAATATTATAAAAATTTTTCTAAAGACGAAGATATAGTTTTAGAAGAAGAAAAAATTAAAGATAACCCCCCTGCTCCAGAAGAAATTTTAGCCATAACTTTTACAAATAAAGCTGCAAAAGAATTAAAAACCAGACTTTACGATATTTTAGGAGAAGAAGCCCTAAAAATTAACGCAGGAACTTTTCATTCGCAGTGCATTAAAATTTTATTTAAACATATTAAAATTTTAGGGTATGATAATAATTTTGTAATTTATGACACAAATGACTGCAAACATCTTTTAAAAGATATAATAATTAACTTTAAATTAAACACAAAAGCTTTTCAACCAAAAACTGTTCTTTACGAGATTAGTAAAGCTAAAAATAGATTACTTTCTCCTTTTGAATATGAAAAAAAATTCGAAAAAGATGATTTTAAAAGAGAAGTGGCTAAAATTTATAAAATATATCAAAACACATTAAAAAATTCTAATGCTTTAGATTTTGATGACATATTACTGTTAACAGTAAAATTATTTCAAGAAAACGAAGAAATATTAAAAAAATATAGCGAAAAATTTAAATATATTATGGTTGATGAATATCAGGATACTAACTATGTGCAATATAAATTAATTAAACTTCTTTCTAGTTATCATAAAAATTTATGTGTAGTAGGAGATGATGACCAAAGTATTTATAAATTCAGAGGGGCTGCTGTTGAAAATATCCTAAATTTTGAAAAAGAATTAAAAAATGTTAAAGTGGTTAAATTAGAACAAAATTATAGGTCCACCAAAAACATTTTAAATGCGGCTAACGCTTTAATTTCTCACAATAAAAATAGAAATAATAAAATAATTTGGACCGAAAAAGAAGAAGGAGAAAAAATTAAAGAAATACATCTTTCAATTGAAAACGAAGAAGCAGATTTTGTTTGTAAAAAAATTAATGAGAATATTTCCAAAAAAATGAATTATAAAGATCATGTTGTTTTATATAGAACAAACGCTCAATCTGCAAATTTAGAAAAATTTTTAGTAAGGCATTCAATTCCATATCAAATTATTGGCTCCACTAAATTTTATGACAGAAAAGAAATTAAAGACATAATATCTTACCTTTCTTTAATAGATAATAGTAATGATAATTTAAGATTAATTAGAATAATTAACGAACCAAAAAGAGGAATTGGATCTGGCACAATTTCAAAATTAGAAAAACTCTCTAAAAACTTAAATAAACCAATTTTTGAAATAATAAAAAATGTTGATGAATTTCCCAATCTTTCTGGTAAATCTATTCAATTAAAAGAATTTTATAAGTTAATTGAAAAATTAAAAGAATTCGCCAAAGAAAAAAAAGTCTCTGAAATTTTTGATGAAACATTAAGAAAAACACAATATTTAGATTATTTAAAACAACAAGGTGAAGAAGAAACTTTTAGAATAGAAAATTTAAAAGAATTAAAATCTATAATTTTACAATTTGAATTAGAAAATGAAAACCCATCTTTAAGTAGTTTCTTATTCGAAATTTCATTATACACAGATATTAATAATTTTAATGAAAATTCAGATAAAATTTCATTAATGACATTACATGCAGCAAAAGGGCTAGAATTTCCTATTGTTTTTATTGTTGGAATGGAAGAAGGAATTTTTCCAGGAAATTCTAATTCAGAAAATTTGAACGATTTAGAAGAAGAAAGAAGACTCGCCTACGTTGGAATAACAAGAGCACAAAAAGAATTATTCTTAACATATTCAGCGCAAAGAATGATTTTTGGAACAACAAGATATGCCAAACCATCAAGATTCTTAAAAGAAATACCTAATAAATATAAAGACATTAAAGATGATTTATATAAAAAAATTTCATTATTTAAGAACAAACCACATAAAAATAAGTTTGTTTTAAATAATGAAAAGCAAATAAAACATTTAGAAAAAACTAAAATTAATTTTTCTGAAAAAGAATGTGTTATGCACCCAATTTTCGGCAAAGGAACAATAATTTCAATCGTGCCATTAGGGAATGATTCTTTAATAGAAATCAATTTTGAAAAAGACGGAAGAAAAAAGGTTATGGCAAACTATGCTAATTTAAAAAAAATTTAATATTTTTTTATAAATGTTTATATCCTAAGTTTCATTTTTCTTCTTTTTCATATTTTTCAACTTCTTTTTGTTTTTCTTTCACTTCATTTTTCTTTTCTTCTAGTTCTTTCTTTTTTAATTCTATCTTATTATTTATCTTTTCTCTAATTCTTTCAAAATATTTATCCATGTCCTCATAAGAGTCTATCTCTTTTTTAAGGAATTCCGATTCTTTTTTCAATTCCTTATCATTCATATATAGCTCATTTTTACGAATAAAGTCAATTTTCTCACATATTTCTTCAATTCTGTTTAAATAACCAGAGTTATTATTCTGATTTTGCATTTTTATCATTTCTCTCCTTTTCTATTCTATTTCTTTTATATATCCTCGTTTTATTAACCGTTCTACAGAGCAAAGTCGTTTCAGACGTTCAATCTCTCTAAGTTTATGCGATTTAAGTCCTCTTATTTTTTTATTTAAAGGATCTATTACTTGTTCTTCATGTTCTCTAATAAGATTATCTATTTTTGTTATTTTCTTGTCTAATTCTTCTTCCACTTTTTTTTCTTTTTGTTTAAATTGTAACTCTAAATCATCCCTATGAGTTTTTAGTTTTTCATATTCTTCCATTTGTTTTCCTTGTTTTTCTTTATTAGTCTCTATTTTGCTTTTCAATAATTTAATAATGTTTTCAAACCACAAATTTGCTTCTGCAGCTTTTTCTTCCATTTTTTTCTCAAAATCATTTTTCCGCTTTAAATTTTTAAGCAACATCTCATATTCGTATAACATTTTACAACAATCTAAGTCTTGTTTTTCTTCTTCAGATAATCCTTTATATTCATATTGTCTTCCGCTTCGGAATACAGAAGGAGTTTTACGTAATTTTTCTCTCATTTTGTCGTAATCTTCTATTATTTTCCTTTCTTTTTCATATGTACTTTTAGCAGATCTCATATTGTATCCAAGATGTTGAAGTTCATTAATTGTTTTTATGAATGGAGCTCTTATATCTTTCTTTTCATTAAGATTTTTGTACAAATCATACTGCATTTTTTTGTTAATCTCCTTTCATTTCAAACTCAAATCTAAATTTATGTTAAAAAATCCAACAAAAAATTTAATCAATATAATACAATATAAAAAACATGATAACAAAAAGTCTCTATCACTATATATTATCATGTTTATTATTTAAAATACTTATCATGTTAATTTGCTAAAGAGTAGGGAAATATAAATTCTGAAACCATATTTCTTGTTTTGTGATTCCTTTTATTTCTTCCATTGTTTTTTTAAACAAATCCCTTTTTTCTTCATCATTTAAGGCATCTTTTCCTTTTAAACCATCAAGTAATTCCTTTATCGCTTTTCCTCCATTTGAAATTTTATTCCTATACCATTCCAGATTGAAGTCTCTACCTTCAGGATAATATTTAGTAGTCAGATTTTGTATTCTGTTTTTATTAAATATTTTTCTCCTTATTTTCTCATGATTCTGTCTTTCTCTTTCTTCTAATGCAATTATTTCTTCATCTAATCTTTGTCCATCTTGTGATGATTCTAAAAGTTCATTGTCTTTTTTCATTCTTTTATTTTCTTCTCTTATCTTTTCGTCTCTAATGTTCTCACATGTCCTTCTTTCTACTTCTAATAAATCTCTTTGTATTTTCTCATCCTCTTTTATCTCTTTTTTTCTATATCCTGAGTATGCTTCATTTAAAATATTCAATCTTCTTTCTCTTTCCAATTCTTCTTCTTCTTCTCTAGTCTTTGGTGCTTCTTGTGAAAATTTAAAACCACCATACATATCTTTAAACATATCCATTAAAAAATTCATTTCTTTTCATCTCCTTCTTTTTTTTAATTATTATTTTGATTTCTTAGTTTTCTCATATATGAATCAATCTTTTCGATAACTTTATTAAATTTTTCCACAATTCTATCTTCAATTTTTTGAATATAAATATTATCAACATCTAATAAATATTTCTCTACATTACTATTTTCAATTTCATTATGTATTAATTTCACTAATTCTTCTGTTTCTTTTTTAATGTTATCTCTTATATTGTAATCTTCTTCCCATACGTCGTTTTCATAAAATCGTAAAAAATCATCATCTGCTAATCTATTTTTTCGGTTACTTTTAATAATATTAGCTTTGTTTAAATTCTCAATCTGTAAATCAAGATTATTGTTTGTATTCTGCAAATTAATTTTTTCTTGTCTTAATCCTTCTTTTTCAGCAATTTTATTCTCAATATCTGTTCTAAGTGCAGCTATAGTTCCTCTTAATTGTCTCGTTTCATCATCCTCTGTTACAGTTGGGATATAATGGATTATTTCTGCATTTTCTATAGGTTCAAAATTATTATTATTATTATTTGGTTGCATTTCCATTTTTTCACACTCTCCTTAATTTAAATTTTCTCTATATTTTTAATAAATTCAATAATCATTTTTGTTTTTAAATCTTAATTTATTTTATTAATGTTTCTCAATAGCTTCTAACTTAAAAAATCCTCCTAAATTTTTTACCTTTTCACAATAAATCTTAATTTTAACTAACAATATGTAAAAGGTTATTAATATTTTTTACTATTTTTTTTGTAATATTCTTTAATTATTATTAAATATTTAAAACTAAAAAAATAAATAAAGAGTGGAAAAAATCTAAAAATCCCACTCTTCATTATTAAGAAAAACATAATAATCTAACATTTTGAATAATGTGTTAAAACATAGTTTATATTTCGGTTAATTTTAGTAAAAATTTTAAAAATAAAGAATAATTTAACAATTTTCAATATTTTTTATAATTTCATTAGCCATATTCTCACAGTCTAATTTTAAATCTTTCCATGCTTCTTTTCTAGTAGATTGTGGCACAAAAACACTGTCTATTGCAGATAAATGAAACTTTCCTTTAAAACCATTTTCTAAAAGTTTTAAAATTAAATGTTCACCAATTCCTCCGTTTTTAATCCCCTCTTCAAAAAAGAAAATTTCTTCATATTTTTTTAAAACATTTATTACTTCTTTTTCAATCGGAAAAATTTTGTTTAACTTAACTAAAGCAACATTAATTCCTTTGTTTTTTAAAATCTCTTTAGCTTTAAGTGCTTCTTTAAAGAGAATACCATAGGTTATTATAACAATTTTAGATTCACCATATATTAAATAATCTTCATTATTTTTACATTTTAAATTTTCAATCTTAATTTCTTCACCTTTTGGAAATCTTACAGCAACAATTCCCTCTTCTTCATATAATGCTTTTTTTAAAAAAATTTTTAATTCTTCATATGTTGCAGGAACGAATATTTTAGTACTAGGTATTGAAGTTAAAAAACTAACATCAAAAACACCTTGATGTGTTTTTCCGTCTGACACCATACCTGCCCTGTCTATTGCTAAAACAATATGTAAATTTTGAATTGCAACATCATGAATTAATTGGTCATAACCTCTTTGCAAAAATGTTGAATAAATTGCAAAAACAGGCAACATTCCTCCTTTAGAAAGGGCAGCAGCAAAAGTTACTGCATGCTCTTCTGCAATTCCTACATCGTAATACCTTTCTTTAAATTTTTTTTCAAAATCTTTAAGCTTTAAAGAAGCCCCCATTGCTGCTGTAATGGCACAAATTTTTTCATCTTTTTCTGCTAATTTTAAAATTTCTTTTCCAAAAACAGTTGAAAAATTTAGTTCTTTCTCGTTTTCAAAAATTCCTTTTTTTATGCTAAATGGGCCAACCGAATGATATAGTTCAGGGTTTTTTTCTGCTTTTAAATAGCCTTTCCCTTTTTTAGTGAAAACCTGAATTATGGCAGGTTTTTTAACAGATTTTGCCCATTTTAATGCATTTTCTATTTTATTAATATTGTGCCCATCAACAAAATTTAAATATGAAAACCCTAGCTCTGTAAAAAAATTTGTTTTATATATAATTTTTTTAATTTTTTCCTTAATAGAATAAATGAAATTATCTGTAATTTTTCCTAAAAAAGGAACTTTTTTTAAAATTTTTTTTAATAGAATATTAATAGAAATATATGTTTTGTTAACTCTAACATTAGAAATATATTTAGAAAATCCTCCAACAGTTTTAGAAATGGACATATCGTTACAATTAAAAATAATAATTAAATTGTTAAGTTCAAAAGCATTATTTAAGCCTTCATACGCCATTCCCCCTGTTAAAGCGCCATCACCAATTACAACAATAATTGTATTTTTTGTCCCTTTTAATTTTTCTGCTTTAGCAAGACCACAAGCAGCAGAAATTGAATTAGAACAATGCCCGGCAATAAAAATATCATGTACATTTTCTTCAGGGTTAATTAAAGCTCCAACTCCACCTTTTTTACATAAAGTGTTAAAATTTTCAAATCTACCCGTTAAAAGCTTATGAGCATAGCTTTGATGGCCTGTGTCCCAAATTATTTTGTCTTTTGGAGAATTAAATTCTTTGTGTAGTGCAACTGTAAGTTCAACAACTCCTAAACTAGAAGCTAAATGACCTCCATTTTCAGACACAGTACAAATTATTTTTTTTCTAATCTCTTTACAAAGTTTATTTAACTCAAAATTTGTTAACTTTTTTAAATTTTTAGGATGTTTTATTTTTGATAATAAATCATAATAATAGTTATTTTCATAGTTATTTTCAGTTGAATCATTATGCAACTCAAACACCTCAATAAAATTTTAATAAGGGATTAACAAAACAATAGCAATACCAACAATAATTCCTGCAAACACCTCAATTAAATTATGGCCTAAATTTTCTTTTAAAGGTTTCATTTTTTCAGGTTTTTTTTCATTTTTAGATTCAATAAAATTTTTTTCTTCTTCTAAATTTTTAAATTTTTTAACATTTAAAAAATTTATTAATTTATTTAAAATTTTTGCTTGAT
Source organism: uncultured Clostridia bacterium (assembly GCA_947304245.1). GTDB lineage: Bacteria > Bacillota > Clostridia > Oscillospirales > Ruminococcaceae > RUG12519. Next base: position 5,366 of record CAMZAK010000006.1, on the reverse strand, counting down.
CTCCAGCATTTTTTCTAACTCCAGAAGCATCATACATAACAATTGTTGCAAAAAGAGTTGATATGGCAAAACTAGAAGAATTAAAACCGTTATGCCTGCCAATTGAAAAAGCTAAAGCAGAAACAGAAGCTGAATGTGCACTAGGCATACCACCAGAAGAAAAAATTTTACTAATTTCTAGATGTTTGGTGAAAATGTAATTAAAAATTGGTTTTAAAAATTGTGAACCGAACCAAGCCCCAAAAGCGCACAACAAAAAATAGTTATAAAATATTAAATTATGTATTTTTAACAAACTCTCTCATTCCTTTAATAAAAATTAATTAACCCTTCTTAAAGAATAATTAGTAAGATTTTTTAAAAAATCGCTGTCATTAAAATACTCTAATACATCTAAAGCTTTTTTGCAATAATTTAAAGCAACTTCTTTTGCTTCTTTTATGCTGTAAATTGAAAGAAAATCTAATTTTTTTTTCATTTTGTTTCTTTCTTGTTCATAATCTAAAACATCATCACAAACTTGAAAAAACAAACCAAAATATTTTGCAAATTCATCCATTTTTTCCATTTTAAAAGATTCAACTTCAACAGCAATACAACCCAAACCAACTGCTGCTCTTATTAGTGAAGAGGTTTTGTAAAAAGCTATTTTTTCAACTGTTTTTAAATTTTTTTCTTCATAGTTTGTGAATAAATCCATATTTTGTCCACAAACAATTCCTTTTGTTCCAAACATTTTGCTTAAAAATAAAACTGCTTTTAAAATTGTTGCATCTTTTAAACCATAATTTTTCCCATATGTTAAAATTTCAAATGCTGAAGAAAAAAAAACATCTCCAACTAAAACAGCGGTGGCTTCATTAAATTTCACATGACAAGAGGCCTTGCCCCTCCTTGAAGAATCATCATCCATACATGGTAAATCGTCGTGAACTAAAGAACCAACATGAATGAATTCAACTGCACAAGCAAAAGATAAAGCTTTTTTAAAATCTTTATTAAACATTTCACAAACCGCTAAAGTTAACACAGGTCTTAAAAGTTTACCGCCAGAAATTAAAGAATATTTCATTGCTTCACAAACCAATTTACAATCTTTGTTTTCTAGCATAGTTAAAATTTTTTCTAATTCTTCATTTATTACAGTTCTATAAAAAGAAAGTTTTTCTTCAAACATTAAAAGTTTCCTCCAGAATTTTGCACAATTTATTATTAATTTTCTTTTTCAAAGTATTCTACTTCTAAATTTGCTTTTTTTAATTCTTCTTCACAAGCATTACAAAGTTTCATCCCTTTTTTAAATAAATCTAAACTTTCTTTTAAATTTTGTTCACCATTTTCTAGTTTTTCTATTATTTCCTTAATTTTTTTCATAGAAAAATCTATGTCTATTTCTTCTTTTTCTTTAAAATTCATAACATTCTCCTAAAAAACCTTAAAATTTTTCAACAATTTTTATTTTAAACTTGCCGTCTTTTAAAATCAAATTTAAATTTTCATTAATATTTAAATTTTTTGAAGAACTAATAATTTTTTGCTCTTCATTTAAAACTAGAGCATACCCTGCATTTAAAACTTTTTTTGGATTTAAGTTTTTTAATATATATATGCTAAAATTTAAACTTATTTCATAATTCTTAATTAATTTACTAATTAAAAATTTAATTTTTTCTTTGTTTTCATTAACTAGTTGTTTTAAATTTTCTATTTTTTTAGTTGGAGAAAATAATAAAAAATCTTTCCTTAAAATTTTTAATTTAAAATATACATCATCAATGTTACTCTTAATATATTTTTTTAATAAATATTTATATTGTTCAATTTTTTCTAATAAAACCTTCATATCTGGACAAATTAACTCAGCAGCGTTAGAAGGTGTTGAAGCCCTTAAATCTGCCACAAAATCTATAATACTCCAATTGTTCTCATGCCCAATTGCAGAAACCACCGGCAATTTAAGTTTACAAACCTTCTTTACAAGATCCTCATCATCAAAAGTTTTTAAATCTTCTTTAGAACCTCCTCCTCTTGCTAAAATTAAAACATCTAACTCATCGTTTTCTACTTTTTTTAAAGAATTTATTATAGATTTTACTGCTTTTTTACCTTGCATTATGGAATAATAAATTTTAACTTTAACAATTGGATATCTGGAATTAATAATTTTTAAAACGTCTTCAATTGCAGCGCCAGATTTAGCAGCAATAACTCCAATTTTTTTTGGGAATTTTGGAATTTCCTTTTTATTTTCTAAATTTAAAATTCCTTCTTTTAATAATTTTTCCTTTAAATTTTTTAATTTTCTATATTCCTCCCCTTCTTCTTCGCATAATTTAATATCTTTTATGTAAATTTGATATTTACCATACACTTCATAGACACCAACATCTCCATGCACAACAACAAACATTCCATCCTTTGGAATGAAACTAATGGTGTCTGCTTGATCTTTAAAAACCACACAGCTAATTGAAGATTTTTCGTCTTTTAAAGTAAAATACATGTGCCCTGTAATGTTATATTTGAAATTAAAAATTTCACCTTCAACATTAATACCATAAAAAATTTCTTCAAAAGATAATATTTGCTTTATAAAGCCATTAACCTGTGAAACAGTAAACCTATTCATATTAAAATTCACCATTAATTTAAATTTTTTAAATCTTTAACAAAACTGCCTAAAACCCCATTAACAAAAGAAGGTCCTTCATTTCCAAAAAATTTTTTAGCTAACTCAACTGCCTCATTTATTGCAATTGGAAAATCTACATCTTTAACATAAATTATCTCATAAAAAGCTATTTCTAAAATAGATATTATTATTTTAGATATTCTTTCAAACTCCCAATTTTTTAAATATAAATTAATTTTTTTATCTAAATCTTCTCGTTTTTCTATTACACCAATAACTAGTTTTTTAGAATATTCACTAAGTTTAACATTTTGTTTTTCACTAAAATTTTCTATTTCTTCCTTTTTTTTAAAATCCACAAAAAAAGATTCAAAAACTAACTTAAAGGCAATTTCTCTTGAAACTCTCCTTTTCATAATATTAACTCTTTTCTTTTTTAAATAGTAATATAAATATAAATTCAAATAAATTAACATTCATGAATTATTTTAACACATAATATTATATTTTACAAATGTATTATTTTAAATATAATAAATAAAAAACGATAAAAAATTAAATCGTTTTTTACTAATTCATAATTTATTTATTAATTTTAAAAAAAAATAGCTTAAGTTATTAGAATATTTAAAAATGCTTTAGTTAAAAATTATCCTGTTTTATGAAATAATGTAAAAATTAACCAATCCATGAATTTAAAAAAATTCTAAGTTTTCGTAAGGCTTTTTAAAGAAAAAAACATAAATTAATTAGCATAGTCTCTTTTTAAAAACACAACTAAATTTTAAAAAGAGACTATATTTTCCATTAAAAACTATACCACAAAAAAGTTACTTTAATTTTTTCACTAAACATTAACTTAAAACATAGTAAACTTATTTATTAATTAATAATCTAAATTCTTTAAAACTTCAACACTAATCATATTATTATTTATAGTTTCTTTTAAAACATTAATTCCGTCAACCAAATTTTCGTAAACCCTTAAAACATAATCATTAATAAATGGAGAGTCAACATCCATAACCTTGTTGGAAAATGGTTCTTTATACTTAGAAAAAGACTTAGTAATAAGATCTATAAAAGGAATCTCTCCTCTATATTTCTCAGACCAATCTATTGGCACAGTAGAGGCTGCAATTATTGTGTTTTCATAATTATGCCCATTATTTTCTTTAACAAAACCTGTTATCATATCTTTAACAGCAGCTAATTCGTTGTCTTTAAGTTTTCTTCCATTATCTCTTTCTTTAAAATATTTTTCTAGTTTTTCTTCATCGTTTAAATAACTTCTAAACAAACGAATAGTATTGTTAGAACCATAAAGATCTTCATAATTTTTAGGTGGAATTTGTTTTGTTAAATCTTCAACAAATTTATTCATAAATTTATTTACTTTATTTAATAAATTTTATTTATTTTCAAAAAATTCTTCATATCCGTAAAAATTAACTTCAAATAAATCTTTTTCATTTTGAGGTTTAATTAAAAAATTATAAAATCCATTAGAACGTAACAATTTTTCAAATCTTTTATTAATAAATTCACTATTCATATTAAATATATCTTTAAATCTTGCTAAACAATCTAAAATATATTTAACTTTAGCAATATATTTAAAATTTTCTTTTACATCATAAAAAATGCCTTCATCTTTAATCACCTTCAAATTAAACGAAACATCTTTTTTTAAATTTGTGTTTAAATCTTTTTCTTCTTCATCTTGTTTGTTGTAATTAAAATTTATCTCATATTCATCATTATAAAGTTTTGTGAACAAATGATCTTTCAAAATTTTTAACATTGTGTAGCGTTTCAAATTTTCATCAACAAATTCATCAGAAGTAGGAAAAAAATTTATTGTTACATCTTTTATAAAAAATAACATATTGTTAGAATTTTCATAATATTGCTGTTTAATGAAAGGATATATTTTTCTTAAAAAATCTTCGTTTAAATCATCATAAACAACTCTAATGCCCCCATTTTCATCCACATAAATTTCAACAGAGTTATTACGTATGTTTTGTTTAGCAGTTTCAATCATATTTTTAACTTTTTCGGAAGGGTTTCTAAAATATATAAAATGTTTTAGCTTTTTTCCTTTAGTTGCATATATTACATTAATTTTCGTTTCTTCATCTTCATAAATAACAAAATCATTCCTGATTTTTTTAACCAAATCTTTAATTTTATAACCTTCTTCTTCATAAGATTTTATTTTTTCTTTGTAAAAGAAAAAATCTTTATAATATTGAATAAGAAAATTAAACATTTCTTCAATTTCAAATAAAAAATTAAGTTGCTCATTAACGCTTAACCATAATTTTTCAATGTTAAAATATATATTATCTTTATATTTTTCTAGCATTTTTTCTTGTTTTAATTTTACGTATTCAGAAAGTTCAACTTTTTCATCTTGATTTATAGCTTCATAAACAGAAACTGGGTTTGCAGTTTTAACAAATTGTTCAATAAAATTTTTAAACATTTCTTTTACTTGTTCTTTTCCAAAATAATTGTATTCCTTCTCAGAGCTATATTTATCTTTAACCTCAATAGCATGCTCTAAATTACAAGTGATTAATTTAATTGCTTTTCTAAAATTTTCTATGTATTTACCCAACTCTTTATAGAACATCTCACGTGATTTCTTATCGTTAAAATTAACATTTTTGATAAAACCTTTTTTATAATCAATCTCAAAAAAATTATAAACCAAATCAAATAATTT
>CAMZAK010000005.1 GCA_947304245.1 uncultured Clostridia bacterium | reverse complement strand
AGTGTGGAGATTCCCAACGACGCCTTTACTGCAATTTTAAAGTTAGATGAGTAAAAGATGTTATGTGAAAATATGCACTATCCTTCATTTTGCATGTTGACAGTGCTTATTCTAAAGGAAGAAAATTAACAGAAAAGTTAAAAGAAAACATTCCAAGGCAGCTTTTTGAGGTGCCAATTCAGGCTGCAATTGGGGGTAAAATAATTGCTAGAGAAACGGTTAAAGCACTTAAAAAAGATGTTTTAGCAAAATGCTATGGTGGCGACATAACAAGAAAGAAAAAGTTACTAGAAAAACAAAAGGAAGGGAAAAAAAGAAAGCAAGAATTTGGCAGTGTGGAGATTCCTAACGACGCCTTTACTGCAATTTTAAAGTTAGATGAATAAAAGATGTTATGTGAAAATATGCACTATCCTTCATTTTGCATGTTTACAGTGCCCATAAAAAAGGAAGAAGGCTAACAGAAAAGTTAAAAGAAAACATTCTGGGCAGCTTTTTGAGGTGCCAATTCAGGCTGCAATTGTGGGCAAAATAGAAACTGTTAAAGCACTTAAAAAAGACGTTTTAGCAAAATGCTATGGGAAAGACTAACAAGAAAGAAAAAATTACTAGAAAAACAAAAGGAAGGGAAAAAAAGAAAGCAAGAATTTGGCAGTGTGGAGATTCCCAACGACGCCTTTACTGCAATTTTAAAGTTAGATGAGTAAATTATACTTAATTTTAAAAATGTTAAGGCAGTTTAATTTAAACTGTCTTTTTTTTATTATTAAAAATTGGGTATTTACAAAAAAAGGCGAATATTGTAAAATAAAGTAAACCATATATTACAAAAATATGAAAAAATATAAGGTGTTGAAAGGTGGAAATATTTTATGATAAATTTTAATAATAACAACAACAATAATATAAATAATATAGTGGCAAACTATGGGGCTCCGGCTCCAGCTCCAAATTATAATTATATTGAAGAAGGAAATATAATTAACATAAACGACAATGATGATGTTAACAAATTCAAACTTTTAAGTGATGTAGAAGAAAATTTTAATAATGATGAAAATTTGAATTATGTTGTAGTTCCAGAATTAAATATAAATAATATAGATAATATAAATAATAAAGATAATATAAATAATATAGATAATATAAATAATATAAATAATAAAGATAATATAAATAATATAGATAATATAAATAATATAGATAATATAGATAATATAGATAATATAAATAATATAAATAATATAGAAAATATAAATAATATAGATAATATAGATAATATAAAAAATATAAATAATATAGATAATATAAATAATATAGATAATATAAATAATATAGATAATATAAATAATATAAATAATATAGATAATATAAATAATATAGATAATAATTTAGAAGAGGAGGGTGTTAAAAATCAAGAAGAAGCAATGAAAAAATTAAAAGATTTAGCATTTAAAGCTTCTAAACTCGAAGATCAAATTAAAAGACAAAATGCCGAGCGAATATATTATGTAAAAGAAAAATTAGCTAATTTTTTTAAAGATCCAATTAAAATAGAAGGTTATAAAGATGAAAATAGAGGAGATTATTATTTGGATTTTAATAAATCTTTTGAAATTTTAAACAACAAAAAAGGAAGATATGAAGAAGAACATGACAAAAAATCTGATGAATTATTTAGAAATTATAAATTATTAGAACCTAAAAAGAAGTATATAAAATTTAAAGAATTTTTTATTTGTAAATTAGAGTATGAATTAATAAAACTAAATAATATAATCAATAAAATATATGAATTAGATTCGTTAAGTGTTAATTATCTAAATAATAAAAAAGAGATAAATGAGTGTTTTAAAGAAATAGCTTATGAGGTAATAGAATTAGAAGATGTATATAATTTAAATGATTTAAAAAAGTATTAAAATAATTTTTATTTTTAATATGTTTTAAAATGAAGATTGAAAATTTGAATAAAAAATATTAGAAAATATTAGAAAAAGTAGGTTTTGAAATTAAAATAAGTTAATTTTTATACTAAAGGTAGTTTGCTTTAAACTACCTTTTTTTATTTGTCAAAAATTGTTCCTTTACAAAAAAAGTCGTATAATGTAGAATATATACAACAAGTTAATTTCAAAAGAAAATTAATTTAAAGGAATGAAAAGAAAATTATGGAAAATATTAATAATAATAATAATTTAAAAAATCAAAATGAATATGGTAATAATCAAGAAATTGTAAGCACAATTAAAGAAATAAACATTAAACCTAAATTTAAAGATTGGAAGGATGAACATTTTTTTGACAAATTTAGAAAAATTAAAACTAAAGAAGAATTGGATAAACAATATAAAGAAACCTTAAAACACTTTGAAGATAAGTATAAAGATTTACAAAAATCCATAAAAGAAACTATGGATAATATTCTAAAATTACTTGAAAAAGATAGGGAAGAAGAAGGAAAACATTGTCTTACTTTTATGCGTGGTCCAATTGTGTTGAAACTGGAATTTGATGAAATGAAAGGCGATTTAAATTTTGAAAAATCTTGTAATATTTTAAAGCAAAATAAAGAAAAATATTTAACAGCATATGAAAACATTAAAAAAAATTATACAAACAACAAGTCAGAAGAATTTAAAAATAAATATTTAGAGTTTAGTGATTTTTTAATTGATAAATTAAACTATGAAGATAATGAATTAACAAAATTCTATAAACATTTGGAAGAAATTTATAATATAGGAAAATCTAACAAAAGACGTAACTTGAAAAATATAGCTCTTGGAGCTTTAGCACTTGAAAGCCTTTATGATTTAAAAGAATTAGAAAAATATAAAGAATATGAAAAAGAGGTTGTTGAAGAAGAAGATGAAGATATTAAAAATTTAGAAGAAGGATGTAATTTCCTACATGAAAAGATAAATAAAAAAACAGAATTAATTAGAAAATTTTTTGTAAGAGTATGTCAAGGAATGAGTTTAATAAGAGGAAACAAAACTGTTAATTTATTTGATTTAGAACCAATTGAATTTGAAAATCCTGACGGAAAAAAAATTAATTTGGACTTTTATGAAATTGGCAGAAAAGCACTACTAGAAAGATTAGCTAAAAATAAAGCAGGATATTTAAGAGTAGATAGAAATTTAAAGGAAAATTATAAAAAATATAAAACAGAAAAAGTTAAGAATAAATATTATGTATTTAAGCAATTTTTATTCGAAAAATTAGATTATGAAGATGACGAATTAGAAAAATTGATAGAAGAATTAAAAAAAATTCACGTTACACGGGAAATGGATGAAGGACTTGAACGTTTAGAAAAAATATATGATGCCATAAGCGAACTTAAAAACATATATAATTTAGACGAATTAGAAAAATATGAATATTAAAAATATGAATATTATATGTAAGAAATTAGGCAGCTATTTTAATAAACATAACTAATAAAAATACAATTAACAATTAGAGTCATTGACTTTTAAGTTGATGGCTTTATTTTTTAATAATTTAATTTAAAAAAATAAAAATTTTTGTTTAAAATATACCAGATATTATATAGATATAAGAAAACATAAAGGAATAAAATTATTAAAAATAACAATTAAATACAGGGTTTGATAAATTTAAATAGATAAATAACATTAATTAAAATTCATATAAAGCTTCAACTTAGTTGGAAAATTTATGTGAAGAATTAAATAGTAAAGTATTAAGACATGATAAATTTAATGAAACTTAAAAAGTTCATAAATTAATATTTTTTAAATTTATTTTACTTAAATTGTAAATGGTCTTGATTTATATAATTAGGTGGTTTATTTTAAACTGCCTTTTTTTATTTGCTAAAAATTGTCACTTTACAAAAATAGTCGAATATTGTAAAGTAAATATAACAAGTAATACAAAAAAAGTAAAAAAAAATAATATATGGAAATGAGGAAAATAATATGGAAAATTTTAATAATAATATTAACATGAATAACAGTAATATAGTAAACTATGAGGCTCCAGCTCCAATTTATCTTGGTGAAGGAAATATAAATAACATAAACGACAATGATGATGTTAACGAATTTAAACTTTTAAGTGATGAGGAAGATGATTTTAACGATAATGAAAATTTGAATTATGATGCAGCTCCAGATTTAGAAGAAAATATAATCAGAGATAATATAAATAATATAAATAATGCAAATAATATAAATAACATAAATAATGCAAATAACATAAATAATATAAATAACATAAATAATGCAAATAACATAAATAATGAGAATGATATATATTTTGAATTAGTTAATGCAAAAACATCAATACGTAATTTAGGCATTGAAGAAAAAAGTTTCAAACGTCAAATTAACAGTCAAATCGACGAACTAGAAAATTATATAGAAGGAGTATTAAAAGAATATTTTGAAAATCCAATTAAAATAAAGGATTATGCAGGAGATTATTATTTAGATTTAAAAAAATCTTTTAATATTTTGAATGAAAATAAGTACGAATATTTTGAAGAATATGATAAAATGAGTAATAACTATAATCAAAACCAGAATTCATTAGAAGTTGCAAAGAAGTATGAGCAATTTAAAAAATTTTTTGTTTTTAAATTAGAATATGAATTTGAAAAACTAAAAAAAATTAACAATATATTACATAATTTATCTAATATAGTAGAATACTATGGACGTATTCACGGAAATGTTCCTGAAAAAACAATTAATGATAGTTTTTTAAAGTTAGCAGATGAGGTAATTGAATTAGAAGATGTATATAATTTAGGCGACCTACCATATTACGAAAATTTTAAATTTAAATAAAAAACATATTGGAAAAAGTGGGTTTTGAAATTAAAATAATTTAATTTTTATAATGAAGGCAGTTTATTTTAAACTGCTTTTTTTTTATTTGCCAAAAATTGTTCCTTTACAAAAAAAGTCGAATAGTGTAGAATATTAAAAAGTCATATCTACAAAATCGTAACAACCTAGAAAAAAATAAAAAAATATATAAAAAGGGAGAATAATAATTATGAATTTAAATGATAGAAATATTGATAATAGGCTAAAAAAAATAGGAGAATTTTACGAGCGCGTAGAAATACGAGAAGAAATTAGTGCATTTAATGATGAACGTCTTAAAAATACATTTAATGAACTTTTACAACAAAGAAAAAAGGTAAGAGAATTAGAAGATAAAGTATATGAAATTGAACATCAAATTTTAAATAATAATCCAAATATGCAAATGTCCGACTCGCAAATGTCCGACCTTAAAAAATTAAATGATTCTTTGTCTGAAAATTATGATTTAGAAAAAAAATTACATGAAGAATATAAAGAATATAACAATAATAAATATTTAATATATAACTCTTTAAATTTTAAATTGAATAAGAAAAAAAATGCGGCATGTAAATCACTCATAAGGGACTTTGATTTTAATGCAATTAGAAATAGAATAGGATTGAGTAACCTAAAGAATAAAACAAAAATTTTATCGGACCTAGAAATAATGAGACAAAATCAGAATCAGTAAGTAAAGAGAAAATAAAAAAGAAATAATCAAAAAGTATTATAATTTAAAGTTCAAAAATATTTTTATTAAATTAAGAAATAAGGCAATATATGAAAATGAAGGCAGTTTAATTTAAACTGCCTTTTATTATTTTTAAAAATTCCCTTTACAAAAAAAGTCAAATATTGTAATATTATATATACTAAATATTAAAAAAAACAAAAAAATTTAAAGGAGCAAAATTATGGGAAATTTGAGTGAAGAGCAAAATTTTATGAAACAGCTAAGTCAACCAATACAAAATTTAGAACTAACTTTAAATGCTAATAATAACAATAACCTCGATTATGGAATATTTAGTGGTGATGGAATATTCGGTTATGAAATATCAGATTTTATGAATAAAGAACTTACAGAAGCGGAACTTTTAGATTGTAATATATACAATTTGGAGAATCGTTTAAGAAATTTATCTGAAGATATGAGAAATTTTGATAGTAAATTAAAATCTTTCGATGAACATATGATTTCTTTCAATGAGAGCATGAAAAGTTTAGGTGAAGAATTGTATGATTTTAATAAGCAACTTCAAGGTTTAGAAGATAACATAAAGCTTTTTAGTAATTTTTTAAATGGTCTGAATAGTAATGTAGACACAATTGAACTTAATGAAACTTTAGATAGCTCACAAATTGATGATGTTTATGATAATCAAGAAGAATCATATTTAAATAGCGACGATTACTCTTATTCCACTTTAAATAGCGACGATTCCTCTTATTCCACTTCTAATAATGAAAACCCAGATGGTTTTTATTTTATATATTAAAAAATATAGCTTATTTAATATTAAGAGTTTAAATATTTAAACAATATAAAAAAACATGTGATGGTATTTAGCCATTTAAAGATAGTTTTGGGGTAGTTGATTTTTATTTTAATAAAGAATCAAGAATTGCTTATGATTTTTACTATTTATTTAAAACAACAAAGTCTTTGTGTGAATATCATGGAATTAATGAATTTTTAAAAGAAATACAAAAACGTAAAGAGAATATGTTGAATTTTAAAGAAAAATTAGGTTATGTTGAGAATAATTCAATGGGAGAAACAAACACAAGAAAGAGTGCCATGGTAGCACTAAAAAATTTCGTTAAAACTTTTTACTTTAAAAAATGTTTAAAAATTTACAAACAAAATTTGAAAATAAAAAAATAATTGCAAAATTTTTTGAGGATTATAAAATTTTTTATATATATTTACATGAACTACTAAACTATAAAATAGGCGAACTTTATTCTATTTTAAAAAAAGCAATGAAAATATAGGTTTAATTGAAACTAAAACTAGAGAAATAGAAGAATGTTTTATGCAGCATACTTATCTGGAAATTAATTTTTACAAAGCTGGGATTGATTGTAGATTTTTGGATGCAGATAGATCTAACGAAGGAAAAGATTACATTGAGAATGACTTAAAAAATATTGGAAAAAAAATATATAAAGATGTGGATATATATGTTGAGGATCAATTTTTAGATTAAAACATTGGGTTTTATTAAAGTTTTTTTGTTTTTAAAAATTAAAATTAAAAATCCCATTGAAAAATAACTTTTAATGGGATTTTTTTGTAAAATTTGTTAAGACATATTTTGTTATAAAAATAGACAAATATTTTAATTATAGGTTATAATTATAAAGATTATAAAGATGTAGGGAGAGATAAAATATGAGTTTTAATAATTATAATGATTACAATAAATATTTAAAACCCTTACAAGAAAAAGTTCAAAATAAAAATAAGAAAGTCTCAGAAGGCATCAAAAATAAGGGTGGTTTAATTTTTGAATTTTTAGGAAAAAATATAAAACCAAAGCAAGAAAAAAATTTAGCAGAAGAAAGAGAAAATGAGGAACTTATAGAAAAAAACAAAAACATCCTTAAAAAAATAGATTATTACATAAAGCTTTTAAATATTTCAAAAGACGAACAAATTGGAGTTGCAGGAGACATTTACAATTACAGCACTCTTGAATTTTTAATAAAAGACATTGAAAGATGTAAAATAATTTATTTGGGTGCTTTAAATAAAATGAATGAAAAATATGGTAATGCTCCAAATAAAAAACATAACGATTTTGAAATTTTTCTTTCAAACATTAGCACAAGAAAAGAATTTAATGAAATGTTGAATGAAGAAAACAGGTTATTAGAATCTTTACTTGAATACATTAAAAAAACATTTGAAAATATTGAAGTAAGCAGTTTAAGGGAATATGCAGATGAATATAGATTTAATGACTACATGAAAGATGCAGAAGATCGTAATATATATAATAAAATTAACTCTGTTAAATATGAGATATATGAAATTTTTAAAAAAATTAGGAATATCTATAGAGGAAAGATTAAAGAAAGAGGAAAGATTAAAGAAGAATTAAAGGAAAATGATGAGTTAAAAAAAGATTTAACTTTAAACTATAATGGAAACACAAGATTTGTTAATTTAAAAAACGAAGAAAGTTTAATAAAGTTCCAAGCTTTAGAAAGGCAAGAAGCTAGTTTAAAAAAAGAATTTGAAAAAATATTAAAAGAAATTGAAGATTATTTAAACAAATTAGGCAAAGATGATTTTATTTATTTTTTAAAAAACAAAGAGTGTTTTAAAAAATTTTATAAAAAATATGAGATAGAGCGAATTGCTAGAATAATGAAGGAATCTGTAAGACCTTATAAAAACTTTAATATGTTTGCAGACGTACTCATTAGTTCTTTAATTAAAAAGTTTAATTCTGGAAAAATTAATGAAAAAGAATTTTTAGAAAAATATAGTAAAATCTTGGTTTTTAAACAAAAAATTAAAAACAGATTAAAAGTTGCTGTTAAAAAAGAATTGAAATATTTATTTAAAGGAATAAATATAATTAAGCTTTCTTATGCAGACTACAAAAAAGGAATTGAAAATAGTAAAGATAAAGAATCGTTAAAAGAAGAAAAAGCAAAAGAATTATTAGATTGGTTTTATGAGCATGTAGTAAAAGAGACACTCATAAACATCTGCAAACAATATAAAAAAGATTGCGAAGAGATTATGAATCAGTTTAATGAAATTTATGAAAAAGAAGAAAGATTTGTAAATTTAGATGTGGAAGAAGATTATGATGGCAAAATAAATAAAGATTTCTTTTTAAGAGAATGTAAAGGAATAATAGAAATAAACAATGAAAGATTAAATGCAAAAAAAAGAGAAAAAGAAGAAAAGTTTAAAGAGGAAAATAATTTAAAAAATAGTGGTATTAATGAAAAATTCAATAAAATTAGTTCTTTGAATGTGTATATTAACAATTTAATACAGGAATTAAACATAGAATTGAATGAAACTAAAGAGTCCCCTTTAAATGTTAACAAAGTAAAAACAGAAATGGGGAAGGCAAGAAATAATTTTTTACATTTAATTAATAACAATAAAAAAAATATTTCAGGCAACAATGTGGAAAAAGAAAAAAATGAAATCTATAACCTATATTATATTTATTTAAATGATTTAAAATATAAACTAGATGAATTGAAAAAAGAAATAGATTATAAAACTAATTACTTAGAAAATCCGGATTCCGAAGAATCTACGGAAGAAACTTATTTAGCAATAATATTTATTGAAAAAAAAGAAAAAGAAATTAAAAATGAAATTTTTAAAACTTATGAAAAAATTAGAGATATGTTTAATGAAAAGGTGAATAGTTTAAAAACAGAAAAACCAGAAGAAAAAGCAACAACATTAAAAAATAGTGAAGAAGATTTAATAGATAAATTTAAAGAAAACATTAGAAAAATGGGAAGTTTGAATAAAAATATCAATAAATTCATAACCGATTTAAATTTGGAATTAAATGATGAAAATTTAAACATTAAAGAAGTGAAAAATGAGATGGTGAATGAATGGGGGAAAATTTTAAGGTTCAGAGAAAAACTCAAAGAATTTTTGAAAAAAATAAAAAGTAAATCAAAAACTATGTCTGAAAAAAAATATGAAAATGCTGTTTTAAAATTATTAGAAAAATTTAAATATATTAATGAAGCTTTAGATGTGTATGTTAAATATTTGAGTAATTTAAATAATAATATTAATATTTTAGCCAAAGAAATAGAAGAAGAAAATAAAACCTTTGAAGATGGAATGACTGATGACGAAATAAACAGCATTTTAGAATCTGTTGAAGAAAAACGAGGAGAAATTAAAAATAAGATTTTTGAAACTTATAACGAAATTAAAAAAATGTTTGAGAAAAAGTTATATATTTTAGAAAACCGTTGAATATAACTTTAATATCATTAATATTTAAAAAAAATAAAAATACAGTTTAGACATTGTATTTTTATTTTTTTATTAAAATTGAACATAACATAACTTTACAAATTGAGTTAAAAACTGTAAAATATTTCCAGTAATCATGATGATTTACTAAAAGTGGCAAAAAAAATTTTCATGAAAGGAAAACGTTATGGAAAGTTATAATAATTTACAAAAAAATTTGCAAAATCAACTAAACCAAAGAAAGGAAATTGTTTCTAATGTTGAAGTTACGAAAGAACTAGAAGAGAGAAATAAACAAAATAACCTTGAAAAAAACAAAACTGAAGAGAAATTAAAAATAGAAAAATTAATTTCAGAAATATTGGAAAATTATTTAATACCATTTGAAAAATCTAAACAGAAGATGTTGGAAGTAATAGAATACAAGGTGAAAATAATGGAATATTGTTATAACTACCTATCTAAATATGTTGTAGGATGTAGGGTTTTAATTCCTGAAAAAACTAAAGAAGAAGATTTTAAAAAATTAAAAGAATTGTATTACACTTTAATTAAAGTGATTGGTTACACTGAAAGTTTAAATGAAAAATTTAAAAAATCACTTAATGAAGAGATGGATGAGAATTTTTATTTCACATTATGGTTTAAATTTAAATGCTGTGCAGTTATGACGGATAAATATTTAGATTATTTGGATGATTTTGTTAAAGAAAGAATAAGAAATGAAACTTATAATAATTATGAAACTCTTGTAAGAGAAAAAAATGTTGTGGCAAAAATAAATTTTTTTAAGGAAGAATTTGGAATAGATTTTTATAATAAAATTTTTAACATTATTGATGAAAATCTTTGTGCACAAATGTTGGATGAAGGCAGAAATGGTGAAAAATACTCAGATTTTTTTTAGAAACAGTTAAATTTAAAGTTTTTTATTATTAATTAGTAAACTAGGACAGTTTAAAAATTGTCCTAGTTTTTTTAAATTTATTATAAAAAATGAGCTAATAAACTATGAAAAAATTACCACTTTACATGTAGATTAAAATGTTGTAAAATAATATACATAGTCGTATATTGTATAAATAGTTTTACAAAATTTTTATAATTAAAATTATTATAATAATTTTGAGACAATGATTACGGTTAAAATAAATTTAAAGAAAGAAGAGAATGGAAAAATGAAGAATATTAAAAATAAATTTTCAAATATTTTTAAAATTGCTTTTTTAATGGTAGCATTTAGCACTTTAAGCAATAATAATGCTTTAAAACCAAAAATGATGGAATATCCTTTAAAAAATAAAAAATTTATCGAACAATGTAAAAAATTCAAAAAAAATTTTCTATATTATGATAGTTTATTAAAATACTTTAATTCTAATCTTAACTTCAAAAATATTGATTTAAAAATGCAGAATGATGAAATTACGCAACAGATAGATAATTCAAATATAAATAATTTAAAAAAATCAGATTTAACAGAAATTAAAAAAGAGAATATTGAAGGGGAAGAAAAATCAAAAAATCCTTTAGCTAATGAAAAAAGTAAATCAAAGACAATAAACTCTTTTTTTAAGAATGAAAAACCTAATACACTAAGAGATCTGTTAAAAGAAGAAAAAGTAAAAGAAATGTTAAAAAAAGTAAATATAATAAAAATGTTAGAAAACAAAAAAAATAGTGATGTAATAAAAAACGAAAATTTTACAGTTAATAATTCAAACAATGAAAATATTAAAAATAATGAAGAAGAGCTTAATGAAACACCTAATTTTAATCTTGTACAAAATAAAAATGAAGAATCAAATTTGACTTTTAATACTTTTAACCCAAGTAAAAACAAGGAAAGTAAAAACAAGCAAAGTAAAAACAAGCAAAGTAAAAACAAGCAAAATAATTCGCATAATAAATTAGAAAATAATTCAGTTATAAAAATGAAATATATGCCTAATAAAAATGGTATGCTAAAACTAAAAAATATGATACCTTATTACCTTAATCAAGTTAAAAAGAAAACAGGCAACCGGTATATAGATAATAATGGTTTTGTTTGTAAAGATTTAATATATGATTATGTTAATAAAAATAAGTTGAAAAAAAATAAAGAAGGTGAATTTATTCCGGAAAAAGTTCAAATTATTAAAGGAAAAACAGAAACATTGAATAGTAAAAATATTATTCAAGAATTTAAAGAAAAAAATAATAGTAGTTTACTTCAAAATAAAATAAGAAATAATAGTAGTTTACTTCAAAATAAAATAAATAATGTTGAAAAAAATAAAATAGAAAATAGAAATGGTTGTATGTATATTCAAGAAAATTAATAGAATTAATGTGATGAATAAAAAGATAAAAATTAGAATTTGTTTCGGCAAAGCACTAAAAATAAGGCAGTTTTTTTAAATTGCCTTATTTATTTATTTATTACATTTATTACCAAGAGAAACCAATAAAACAATGAAAAAATTAATTATTTACAAATAAAGCATAATGCTATAAAATATTATATGTAGTCGTATATTGTAGAGTTAATTTTACAAAATTATAATAATTAGTATTATTATAATAATTAAAAGACAAAAAAATACGGTTAAAATAAATTTAAAGAAAGAAGAGAATGGAAAAATGGAGAATATTAAAAATAAATTTTCAAATATTTTTAAAATTACTTTTTTAATGTTAGCATTTAGTGCTTTAAGTAATAATAATGCTTTAAAACCAAAAATGACGGTAAATTCTTTAAAAAATGAATCTATCAAACAACTTGGACAACCCATAAAAAGTTTATTTTATAATTGGTCATTAAAAGGTATTAACTACAAAAATATTGATTCTAAAATGAATATAAATGATAAAAAACTTTTGTATAGTATAAATAATTTAAATATAAATGAAAAAAATAATTTAGAAAGAAGTGAATTAAAGGCAATAAACTCTTTTTTTAATAAAGATACTTCCATTAGAAACCTTTTTAAAGTGTTAAAGTTAAATAAAATAAATCCAAGGGTTGTTAAAAATAAAAATTTTATTGAATCTAATAATTTTGAAAAGAAAGAAGCTATTAAGCCAAATGAAAAAGGAAAAATTTTTAAAACTATTAGTAAATTTAAAAATGTTATTTCATCAATAGAAAAACCTTATAATAGAAAAAAAATTAATAATTATAAAAATAATTATAATTATAATTATAATTTGAATGAAAAAAATAATTTAGAAAGAAGTAAATTAAAGGCAACAAACTCTTTTCTTAATAAAGATACTCCCATTAGAAACCTTTATAAAGTGTTCAATAAAATAAATCCAAGGGTTGTTGAACCTAAAAATTTTATTGAATCTAAAAATGTTATTTCATCAATAGAACAACCTTATAATAGAAAAAAAATTAATAATTATAAATATAACTATAATTATAATTCTAACTTCAAAAATATTAATTCAAAAATGGATAATGGAAAACTTATGCGAGAACTTATGCAAATGATAAAAATGATAAATAAATTAGATAAAAATGAAAAAAATACTTCAAATGGAATAAATAAATTAAGTATGATTAAAGAGAATGAAGAACTTATTGCTAGGGAAATATTAAAAAATGATTTAAACAAAAAGAAAAATGATCAATTTAATTTTAAAAATACCAAAAAGAATATAAATTTAAATGGAAATGTTAATAAAGTCAATATTTATGAAATATTAAAAAGATCAAATAAAAATAAAGTAAACGAACTAAATTCTGTATTAGGGAAAATTAATTTTGATGATATTAAAAAACATGAGGTTAATAAACAATCCATTTGGGGAGAAATAGAAAACCTTTTTGAAGTTAATATGGAATTGAAAACTAAATACAAAAATTTACATAAATATTTAATGGAAAATAAAAGAAAAGATAGAAATTTAGAAACAACATATGAACTGTTTAAAGAAAAATTAGTTAAAAAATTAGAGTCTGAGAATGGTATTTTGCATTATTTAATTGAAGTTTTTAAAAACCCGGAAAAATTGAGTTCATCTAATGAATTAAAAAGCGGTGTAATGAAAAATTTAATTTTATATAATAATTTATATGCAGAAAAAGATTTAAATGATTTTATGAAAAAAAATATGAATCCTTATTACTTTAATAAATATAAATGTGAGCCAACCATAGAGGATAAAATTGATGATTCTGGCCGTTTTCTAATTAAAAATAAAAATTATAAATATGATAATGAAGTATATAAAAATAATAAAGAAAAAACTCTTGAGTGGAAAAATAATAAAGACAAATCTGAAGTTCTTGAATTTATTCCGGAAAAAGTTCAAATTATTGAAGGAGAAACTTTTAAAAGAAAAATATTGAATAGTAAAAATATTATTCAAGAATTTAAAGGAAAAAATAATAGTAGTTTACTTCAAAATAAAATAAGAAATAATAGTAGTTTATTTCAAAATAAAATAAGAAATAATGGTGGTTTATTTCGAAATAAAATAAATAATGTTGAAAAAAAGAAAATAGTATTTAGAGATGATTGTATGTATATTGAAGAAAATTAAGAAAATAAATAGAATTAATGTGATGAATAAAAAGATAAAAATTAGAATTTGTTTCGGCAAAGCACTAAAAATAAGGCAGTTTTTTTAAATTGGCTTATTTTTTTATTATATTTAAAATAAATTTAAAGAAAGAAGCTAATAAACCAAATAAAAAAGGAAAAAATTTTGAAAACTCTTAGTGAATTTAATAATTATAAAAATAACTATAATTATAATTTGAATGAAAAAAATAATTTAAAAGAAATAAATAAATTAAGTACGATTAAAGAGAATGAAGAAATAGAATATGAAAATAATAAAAATAAGAAAAAATTTATTGCTAGGGAAATATTAAAAAAAAATGATCAATTTAATTTTAAAAATACCGAAAAGAATATAAATTTAAATGGAAATGTTAATAAATTCAATATTTATAAAAAATTAAAAAAATTAAATAAAGATAAAGTAAACGAACTAAATTCTTTATTAGAGAAAATTAATTTTGATGATATTAAAAAACATGAGGTTAATAACCTCTTTTGGAGAGAAATAGAAAACCTTTTTGAATTTAATTTAGAATTGAAAACTAAATACAAAAATTTACATAAATTTTTAAGAAAATCTAAAAAAGAAAACCCTGATTACGAAAAAAAATATACACTGTTTAAAGAAAAATTAGTTAAAAAATTAGAGTTTGAGAATGGTATTTTGGATTGTTTAATTAAAGTTTTTAAAAACCCAGAAAAGTTGGGTTCACCTTCTGTAATAAATAAATTAAAAAAAAATTTAATTTTTTATAATAATATATATGCAGAAAAAGATTTAATAGATTTTATGGGAAAAATCAAATAAAATTTAAATTGATTTAAATAATATGTTAAAAAAGCTAATTTCAACTTTGTTTGAAGTTAGCTTTTTTTATTAATATTTTTAATAAAAAAAATAATTTATTACTAATAATTACTAAGTCAAATTTTGTGAAAAAAATAGACAAAATAATAATTAATTATGTATAATTATTCAAGAATTTATATTTAAGGAAGGAAAAAATTATGGAAAATTATAATAATGATTTAAATAAAAATTTACAAAACATACAAGAAATACAAACAGCAATAGTAGAAAATGTTAATGGACAAAACACAAACAATGAAGAAGAAATTAATACGAGCAGTTCTAACAATAACAATATCAATACTATAACTTTTAGTAGTGACAATGATAACAATAACAATAACAATAATAATAATACTGTAACTTCAAACAATGCTGGTAATGATAATGACGAAAGCGAAATGCCTTTTAATGTTACTAAAAGTGTAATAGGTAAATTTATTTATGGTGATAAATTCGTGGAAAAAGCTGAAAGTATTGGAAGTATTAAAGAATTAGATTCTGAATTTAATTTATTAAATGTTAAAATAAATACTGTGTTACTTAAAATAAAAAATATTTTTTTAAAAGACAGAGCAAGATATAGGCATAGATTTTATTTAGGGCCAATAAGATTAAGAGAAGACGATAATGGAACAGATAAAGTACTTAACATAAAGGCTTCTTTTAATAGAATAAAAGATTTAAAAGATGCTTATTTAATTAGATGTCGTGAATTTGAAAAAATTAATTCAAAGGTTAAATCGAGGTTTAGTTATGTAAATTATTGTTTATTTAAACAATCATTAGTTAATAAATTAAATGAAGAATATAGTGAATTAAAATATTTGCTTGAACAAATTAACATTTTAAATGATGACATGATTGAACTAAGCTCCCTACACCTTGGGAGAGCTTTAGGGAACGTTTGTAAGACATTAGATAGAATAGAAAAAATATATAATGAAGATGATTTAAACCAAGTTACTAAAAAAAACCTGTAAGATCAACTGAATTAGAAAAATAAATAAAAAAGTTAATTTCAACTTTGTTTGAAGTTAGCTTTTTTAATTAAGATTTATATTAAAAAATTAATTATTTATAATTGTTATCTTAAATTTTATAAAAATTTTTAGTAAATATAGACAAAATAATGATAATTATGTATAATTATTCTAGAATTTATATTTAAGAAAGGAAAAAATTATGGAAAATTATAATGATGATTTAAATAAAAATTTACAAAACATACAAGAAATACAACAACATGTAGTAGGGAATGTGAATGCACAAAACGAAAACAATGAAAAAGAAATTAAAACGAGTAGTGCTAACAATAACAATAATAATAATAATATTAATACCATAACTTTTAGCAATGACAATGACAATAATAATATTAACATTATAACTTCTAGCGATGTTAAAAAAGGCGTCACCAAAGATGAATTTTTTGGTGGTATTGACAATGCAATAGGTAAATTTATTTATGGTGACGGTTTCGTGGAAAAAAATAAAGGTATTAAAAATTTTGAAGAATTAAATAATTATTTTAAGTTATTAAAACTTTTAACAGACTCTAGAATACTTCAGATAGTAAATATTCTTTTAAAAGATAGAGCAAAGCCTTATGGTAGAAAATTTTATTTAGGCCCACAAAATTCAAGAGTAGATTATAGTGGAACAGGTAGAATATATAAAATGATAAGTAGTTCTTTTAAAACAATAAAAGATTTAAAAGATGCTTATTTAATTAGATGTCGTGAATTTGAAAAAATTTATTTAAGAGATAAATCAAAGATTACTTATACAAATTATTGTTTATTTAAAGAATTATTAGTTACTAAATTATTTAAAGAATTTTGTGAATTACAATATTTGCTTGAGCAAATTAACATTTTAAATAATGAATCTATTGATCCATTTTACGTCGGGGAATATTTAGGGAAAATTTGTGATGCATTAGAGAAATTAGAAGGAATATATAATGAAGATGATTTAAACCAAGTTACTAAAAAAAACCTGTAAGATCAACCAAATTAGAAAAATAAATAAAAAAAAGCTAATTTCAACTTTGTTTGGAGTTAGCTTTTTTATCAATAATATCACCAAATTAAAATTTTGTATAAAAATATAGACAAATTTAAAAATAAGAGATATAATTAGTAAAAAATGGGAGGTGATAGTATGCAAAATACTTTTAATAATGATTATGGCAACTTTAATTTTATTAATAACATAGAACAACAAGAAAATTCTAAAGTAACTTTAAAAGAATATGGAGAAGCAAAACAAAAGTTAAAAGAGTTAGAAAAGAAAAAACAAAAATTAGAAAACGAGTTAGACTTTATTGTTGAACAAAATAAAGAAGATTTTGAGAAATACATAGAAGCATTTAACAAAGAAGATGAGAAAGAAAAAGAATTTATTAACTGGAATTATATTGTAATGAACAAAATTAAAAAAGAATCTTTAAATAATTCTGCTGGTAATATAGTGCATAACTTTTCAAAATTGGGGATTAATTTAGAAAAGCCACTAAAAACAGCAACAAAAAAACGTAAAAGCTTGGAAAGAAAGTTCAAATCAACATTAAGAAAATATATTGAAAAACAAGATGAATTAGATGAAATTGACAAAAAATATTACGCTGCAATGCTTTATTATCAGAAAATATATGATGAGAAATTAGAAAAAGAAAATGAGGAATTTTCACAGGAGGATTAAAAATGTACATTTATAACAATAATAATAACTATAATTCTAATTATGTTTATGAATATTATGAGAATTCAGATTTAAAAGAAAAATATGAAAAATTAAAAAAATTATGTAAAAAAGCTAAAAAAAAGTGCATAAATGCAAATAATTATTATGAAAAAATTAAAAACAAGTATTATGGTTTGTGGAAGAACTATTGTGATTCGGAAGACAAGATATCTGAAATGTTGGAGATATATGCTAACTATTATGATGAAGATTGTAATAAAATGAGAAAAAAAATATTTTCTTTGAAAATGAAAACTAGGAACAAAAAATTAAAAAAAATATACTATGAAACGATGGAAATAGTAGATGAAATTTATGAAAACTTTAACAAGAAACAAAAAAGGCAGTATGCTGTTTTTTTAAAAGAATTTAAAAAATATAAAGACTTAATTGAAAAATATGAAATGGCAATAAAAAAATATAATAAAACTTACAAGCAATATAAAAAAATAATAAAAAAATATGAAAAAGTAGCTGAAGAATATAAATTTTCTTAAAATTTAATTAAAGCACAATAACGTTTAATTTATGTTATTGTGCAATTTTTATTAAACCAAAAGTTTTTTAGGGGCTAGTTTAATTGTTTTAGAAAGTTTTAATGTTTCTTTAATTGTGTTATCTTTCCCGAAACTAATTCTAATTGCAGAATTAGCAATTTCTTTTGAAAACCCTAAATTAGAAATTGTTGTGTTCTTATAGTTTTTAGAACAAGCAGCACCAGAAGAAACAATAAAACCTTCTGTTTCTAAATATTGCAATAAGAGTTGCGAACTAACATTTTTAACTGAAATGTTAACAATGTAAGGCACACAGTTGTTGTTAAAATTAAAGTGAATGTTTTCACAGTCTTTTAAATTTTCAACTAAAATCTCTTTTAAAGTTTTATAGTGATTTAATAAATTTTCTCTATTGTTATAATTTTTTTTAATGGCAATTTCTAATGCTTTTATTAATGCTGTTGCTTGTGTTCCTGGACAAAGGTTTTTTTCTTGTCCTCCACCAAACATTATGGGTTTTAGTGTGGAAATGTTTTTAACATAAAGCACACCAATTCCTTTAGGAGCATTAATTTTATGGCCAGAAAAAGAACAAAAATCTATGTTATTTAAACTAAGAGGAATTTTTAAAAAAGATTGTGCCGCATCTATGTGTATTAAAATTTGTTCGTTTTTTTCTTTAATTTTTTTAGCAATTTCTTCAATCGGAAAAATTAAACCATTTTCATTGTTAACATGCATTAAACTAACTAAAAAACAGTTAGAGTCTACAGCATTTATGAAATCTTCAATGTAAAAGTTATTGTTTCTTGGATTTATTTTAATCACTTCAAACCCGGAATTTTTTAAAAATTCTAAGCAGTTGTTTGTTGCTGCATGTTCAACATTGCTGGTTATTATTTTATTTTTAGAATTTTTAAATTTTTTTGCAGTGCCTAAAAGAGTGGTGTTTATGCTGTGAGTTGCACTATGTGTAAAGAAGAAATTTTCTTTGTTTTTTGAAAAAATCTCTGCTAAGGTTTTTCTGCAAGAATTTAAAATTTCTTCAGATTTTAAACCAAATCCGTGAATTGAAGAAGGGTTGGCATAAAAATTTAGCATAACATTTAAAGCAGCTTCTGCCGCTTCTTTAAAAACTTTTGTTGAAGCTGCATTGTCAAAATAAAACATAAATTTAACTTTCTTAATGGTTTTTATTTATTTTATTGTTAAAAACTTGTGAAGACATTGGAGGGTTTTTTTCAATGAAATCTTCTGGGTGAACATCTTTAAACAAAAAAGCTTTAATCATTTTTCCAGCATATTTTAAGTCATAAAAAACTGTGGACTTTAAAACACCATTGCTTTCAATCTTGTAGTCTGGGTCTACAGGAGCTTTACGGTAGGGTATGCTTATTTGTTCTGTTTTGTAATTTTTTGACTTAATTTCTTTAAAAAGACCGAAAATTTTGGGTAGTTTAAAAGAAGTTTCCAAATATTTTAATGAAGGCTCTATTAAAGAAAAGATCTTAGATTTTGGCATTGTTTTTATTTTTTCAAAAGTTTTTAAAATTACTTCTCTTTGTCTTTGATTTCTTCCGAAATCATCGTTTAAACCGTCTTTTGTGGGAGTTTTTCTAATTCTTGAAAATGCAACAGCTTGCACACCGTTCAAATGAACATTACCATAACCCTTTACATGTTTGTTGCAAATTTTTTTTAAATTTTTTGTTGTGTCTATTATGCCATTAAGGTGTCTGCTTTCATCTTTTGTAATCTCCATGTCTATTCCGTCTATTTCTTGCAATATTTCAGCTAGTCCATCCATTTTAATGGAGACAAAATCTCTTATGTTTAAACCAAAATTTTTATTTAAAGTTCTTATTGTGGTTTCTTCGCCACCATAATTAAAACTTTCGTTAATTTTTGTTTTAAAAGGGCTTTTGTTTTTAGGGTATACTTTAACTAAAGAATCTCTTGCTATTGAAACTAGTTTGAGTTTTGGTGGTTCTGTTTTTGGGTTAACATTTAAAACTAGAATGGCATCTGAAGTTCCGTTATTGTCTATTCCTAACAGAGCAATATTTAAAATATCATTAAATTCTTCAGAAAGATATTCCTCGTTTATTCCTAAATTCTCTTTATCTATTTCCTTATATTTATATTTATAAAGAATAGCAAAAACTCTTGTTAAAAGTAAAGCTAAAAATAAAATACAAATTGAAATTATAACAATTTTCTTTTTTTTAGATTTTTTACTATTTTGTGTGTTGGAATATATGTCTTTTTTAGAATCTTTTTTATTTTTTTTATTTGGAATATATTTATTATTCTTAATCATAAATGAAAACTGATTCCTTTTTAAGAATTTTAAAAATAAAAAACAATGAATTCTATTCTAACATACATTAGTTTAACTGTCAATTAATGGGTTTACATTGCAATGCTGATGTTTTTATATTATACTAAACCTTGTATTTATTTATTCTAAATTATTTGGGAGAAATTCAAATGTTATGCAAAGTTTCTAGTATGGGTCTTTTGGGTTTGAATGCTTATGAAGTTTTAGTTGAGGTGGACTTTTCAAAAGGTATGCCAACTTTTGAACTTGTTGGGCTTGCAGATGTTGCTGTTAAAGAAAGCAAAGAAAGGGTTAGAACATCTTTAAAAAATTGTGGGTTTGAATTTAAAGCGGGAAGAATTATTGTAAATTTAGCTCCTGCAGATGTAAAAAAAGTTGGCCCACTTTACGATTTACCAATGCTACTTGGAATTTTAATTGCGAGTGAACAGTTAAAAGCAGACTTAAATGGGTGTTGTTTCATTGGGGAGCTTTCTTTAGGTGGGGAAGTTAGAAGGTGTTTTGGTGTTCTTCCTATGGTTATTGAAGCTAAAAAGAAAGGTTTTAAGAAAATTTTTGTTCCAATGGAAAACCTAAAAGAAGGCAGCATAGTAAAAGGAATTGAAGTTTTTGGTGTTGAGAAAATTGAAGATGTTGTGCAGTTTTTAAGAGGAGATGAAAGCAAACTTTTAAAGGGAAGTTTTGAAGAATTTAATTTTTCTTATGAAAATTTTGATGTGGACTTTAGTGAAGTTAAAGGGCAATATCTTGCAAAAAGAGCATTAGAAATTGCAGCAGCAGGGGAGCATAATCTTCTTTTAATTGGCCCACCTGGAGCAGGAAAGAGTATGCTTTCAAAAAGGCTACCAACAATTTTGCCTAAACTAACCTTTGAAGAAGCAATTGAAGTAACAAACATTCATTCAATTGCGGGTTTGGTTTCTAGAGAAAACCCTTTAATTTCTATAAGGCCTTTCAGAGCGCCACACCATAGCATTTCAACAGCAGGGCTTGCAGGAGGAGGAAGTTTTGTAAAGCCTGGAGAAATTTCTATGGCGCATAACGGAGTTTTGTTTTTAGACGAACTACCAGAATTTAAAAGAGATGTTAAAGAATTGTTAAGGCAGCCCATGGAAGACGGCAAAATTACAATAACAAGAGCAGCAATTACAGTAACATATCCTTGTTCTTGCATTGTTGTTGCTGCTATGAACCCTTGCCCTTGTGGTTATTTTGGGCACCCTACTAGAAGTTGCAGTTGTTCTAAGGCTAAAGTTTTAAAATATTTATCTAAGGTTTCAGGGCCACTTCTAGACAGGTTAGACATTCACGTTGACGTGGAACCTGTTGAGTTTGAAAGTTTAAACAAAGAAGCTTTAGAAGAGCCTTCCTTTGAAATTAGAAAAAGAGTTGAAAAGGCAAGAGAAATTCAACAAGAAAGATATAAAAACTTAAAAATTTCTAGTAATGCTAAGTTGAACGGTAGAAATTTAAAAAAATTTTGTGTTCTTTCTAGTTCTGCTAGTTTTCTTTTAGAAAAAGCTTTCGAAAAATTTTTTATGTCTGCTAGAACCTATGATAAAATTTTAAAGATTTCTAGAACAATTGCAGATTTGGAAGGGGAAGAAGAAATTAAAGATCAGCATGTTGCCGAGGCAATACAATATAGAACAATGGACAGAAAATATTGGAAGGTTTAGTTTAACATTTCCTAGGAAATTTCATAGAATATTTTATTAAAATTTAAAATTAAAATAGGAGAGAACTAAATTGAGCAAAAAATTTAATTCTTTTTTAAAGCAGTTTTTAAAATTTTCAATTGTTGGGCTTTCAAACACATTTGTTTCTTTTGCTGTAACTTATGGCAGCATTTTAATAACGAGGTATTTCTTTGAAGAAATTCCAGCAAACGACCCGGTTCTTGTTTTTTTGGCAACTTTTTTAGGGTTTGCTGTTGGAGTTTTGAATTCATATTATTGGAATAATAAATATGTTTTTACTAAAACAAAAGGTGGAAATTTGGTGCCTCTTTTAAAGTCTTATGCTTGTTATGGTGTAATTTTTATTTTGTCTTACATTTTAAATGCTTTTGTTTTCACTAAAATTTTTAATCTGCCTAACATTTTAATTCCTGTGTTGCAAATTTTCATATGCACCCCTCTAAACTTTTTAGCAAACAAACTTTGGGCATTTAAGTGATTGTTTAAAATTTTGAGGTTATAATTAATGGAAAAGAAAAGAATACAAAAACTTCTTTCTGAGCTTGGAATTTGTTCTAGAAGAAGAGCAGAAGTTTTAATTAAAGAAAACAAGGTTAAAGTAAACGGCAAAACAGCAAAGCTTGGAGACAAAGTAGATTTTAAAGATGCCATTAAAATTGAAGATGTTTCTTTAAATTTAAAGGATTATGTTGAGAAAATTTATGTTATTTTAAATAAACCTAAGGGCTACGTAACAACAATGAAAGATGAAAAAAACAGGAAAACTGTAATGTGTTTAATTAATGGTTTTTTTAAAGAGAGGATTTACCCAGTAGGGAGGTTAGATTTAAATTCGCAAGGGTTACTTCTTTTAACAAATGATGGAGAATTTGCTAATTTTATTATGCACCCTAGCAGCAACATTAAAAAAACATATGAAGTTGTTGTTAATAAACCTATTTCAAAAGAAGAGATAATTAAAATGCGAGATGGTGTTTTAATTGATGGCAAAAAAACAGCTAAAAGCAAAATTAAAATTTTAAATAAAACAAAAGAAAAAACTAAATTTTTAATTACAATTCACGAAGGCAAAAAGAGGCAAATCCGTAAAATGGTTTCAATTGTTATGAATTGCAGAGTTTTAAAATTAAATAGAATTAAAATTGGGCCGTTAAAGTTAGAAGGGCTTAAAATTGGTGAATTTAAAAAATTAAGTTTAAAAGAGGTTTTAAGCTTAAAAAAAGAATTAAACTATGAAGAAGCTTAATTCTTTTTTATCAATTTTTTACTAATATTTAAATTCAAATTAGTTTACTTATATTTATTTTTTATAATTTTTGTTATAGCTTTGATTAAATTTTTGGCTAGAGCCTTGATTTTTTTTAATATTTGCATCTTTGTTATAGCTTTTGTTTAATGTAGCGCTGTTGTTTAAAAGTTCATCTATTAGCTTTCGAGCTTTAATTAATTCTTTTTCTTTTTCATTGTTAGATGAGTTTAATTGCATTATAGTATTTTTTAAATTTTTATTCTCTTTTTTTAATTTTGCATTTTCTTCTTTTAAAATATTATTTTGTTCAATAAAATTTTCAACATAAGGGCCTAACTTCTTCGCATCTTCTTCTAGTTGTTTTAAAAAAGCTTCATCTACAGGTTCTTCTTCATTTTCTTCATTCTCTTCATTTATTTTATTTAGTTGTTTTTTTCTTACTTTATTAAAATTAGCAGGTTTGTTTTTATTTATAATTTGATTAAAGGTATTTTTTTCAATTATTTTATGTGCATTTAAAAATTCAGATATAATTTTTAAATTTTTTTCATTTAAATTTTTATTACTAATAATTAAATTCAATAAATTATTTTTTATATATTCACTATCTTGTTCTAAGTTATTATGCATATTTAAACCATCTAAGTAATTAAATGTTTTTTTTAAATCTATGAAGATTTCTTCATATTTTTTGTCGTGTTTAAAATTAAACATTAATTTTTGTAACTCTTTTTTATATAAATCTTCAAAATATTTGTTTGGATATGTTTTAATGGAATAAATATCCTGTTCTATGTCAATATTAGGGTTTTCATAATTAGATTTTATTATTCTAAATAATTCATTACCATAATAATTTTGTTTATATAAGGTTTTTAATTTATCCATATAAGAATTAATTTCATTGTTTAATAGCTCTCCAAATTTGTCAATATTTTTTGAAATATTATTTAAGTTAATGTTGTAATTAAGGTTTATTTTATCGTATGTATCTTTATTTGAACATTTATTTAATTTTGCTTTTAGGTCTTTTTTTTCTTCAAAAAGATTTTCTAAATTTTCAACGTATTGGCAGTAAATGTTTGGTCTTTTTAAATTACCTGCAATTGAATATACACATTGTTGTTGATTTACAATTCTATTTGATTCATTATTTAAAAACATTTTATGTTACACCTTCTTTTTAAGTTTTTACATAATAATACATAAAATGTAAATTTCTGTCAACAACATTAAAAAAATTTTTATTTATTTGAATTTTTAGATTGTTTTTTTTTATTAACACCTATGATGTTTTTATTATTATTGTTTTCAATATCATTAAAATTGTTTATTATTTCAACATCGTTTTGATTGTAATTTTTTTCTTCAAAATTTTCTTTTAAATTTTCTATATATTCCAATAAAAGATTATTATCTACTGATGGTATTTTTTCATGTAATAAATAAAGCATTTTTTTGTTTTAAGGTTTATTTCTTTTCTTTTTTATTTTTTTTAAAATTGTTTTTGTTAATCATTGAAAAAAATTCGTCTTTTTTAATGTAATTTTTTGATTTGAATTCTTTTGAAATATTTTGTTTATTGTTAAGATTACCAAAATATGGAAGTATATTATTATTATTATTTTTTAAATTTTCATTTTCAGTTTTTAAAGAATTATTTTTTTCTATTAACATATTACATATATTTTGTAAATAAATGACGGTAAGGTTTAAATTTTCATTTTCATTTAGTAAATAATTTTCATTTAGTAAATAGTTAATTTTATTGTTTAAATCTATTTTTTCTAATTGCGAAGTTTTAATTTTATTTTTTAAATTTTCATTTTCATTTTTAAAATTTTTATTTTCATTTAATAAAGAGTTAATTTTATTGTTTAAATCTGTTTTTTCTGATTGTGAAGTTTTAATTTTATTTTTTAAATTTTCATTTTCATTTTTAAAACTTTCATTTTCATTTAGTAAATAGTTAATTTTATTGTTTAAATCTGTTTTTTCTGATTGCGAAGTTTTAATTTTATTTTTTAAATCCTCATTTTCTTGTTGTGAAGCATTGATTTTATTTTGTATATTTTGTAATTGTAATTGTAAAGATTTAATTTCATCTTTTAAATTTTTTTCTAGAATATTTTCATTTTGTTTTTCATTAGAAGAGATGTTATTTATTTTTTCTTTAACATCTTTAATTTTAGCATCTTCAATTTCTTTATTATTATTTTCATTTGGTTTTTTTATTTCGTTTGCTTTTTCTTCTTTAACGTTTTCAATTTTTTTATTTTTTTTATTTTTTTTCTTTTTTTTCTTATTATTTTTGTTATTTTTTTCTTCGTTTGTATTTTTTTTGTTTTTATCATCATCTACAGCATTTATTTGTTCAAATATTGTATCATTACTTATTAATTTATCTTCGAAATATTTTTCAATAGTACTTTTATAAACTAAATTTTTTATATTATTTAAAGATTCCTCTACATCATTTATAAAATTTTTACTGTTAAATTCATTATTTTCATCTGCAACTAATTTTTCTGCTATTTCGAGTATTTCTTTTATTGCTATTGAATATATATAACTATTTAACGCTACATTAAATCTAGAATCACGATCTTCAATTTGGTTAGCTAAATCAGGGAAAAGCTTGTCTATTTCATTTAATGTTTCATGTTTTGATTGTTTATTAATCGTAGTTTCCCTAAGTAATTGTATCTCCATTTCTAGTAAGTTGGATAATAAGTTTTCGTTTACTGTTTTATTTTTTTTGTATTGTAACAATAGTTTGTTAATAATTTCTACAATTTTTTCATCAACTTCATTTTCATCAGTTTTATTTATAAAATCTAACCACTCGTTTATGCTTTTTTCATTTTTATTTTTATTTTGTAAATAGTTTAATTTATTTTTTAAATTTTCATGTTCATTTTTAAATTTTTTATTTTCATTTAGTAAATAGTTAATTTTATTGTTTAAATCTATTTTTTCTGATTGTGAAGTTTTAATGTTATTTTTTAAATTTTCATTTTCACTATCTTTTTCATTTTTATTTTCATAATTTTTATAATAATTTAAAATTTCTATTACATAATTTTTTGCTGCTTTTTGAAGCATTTCCTCCAATTCTTTTTCAACATTTTTATTGTTAGGGTTTTCTTTAAGTAGTGCTGTTCTAATTAAGTTCATTTGTGGTGTGTTGGCTTTTACTGCTTTTATGAATGATTCTGCTAATGCTTTTTTTACAGCTTTAGATTTTTTAAGTGCTTTTATAAATTCTTCCCTTTCTTTATTATCAGGATAGGCAGTATTAATTATTTTTAAAACATCAAGACCGAGATCAATGTATCTTTCTTTACTATTATTTTCACATATAATTATTTTGTTAAGAGGTTCTTGATTTTTATGATTATTTGTATTATGTAAACTTTCCATTTAATTCACTCCTTAAATATGTTTTTTTGTTCTGATTATACATTTTTTTAAAAAAAATGTCAAATAAAGTAGAAAAATGTTATTTTAAATAAATCATAAAGTGTGAATTAAAAAAAGTTTAACCCCTTTCAAATTGTGTTTTAACAACTTAAAAGGGGTTAAATTAAATATTATTTAAAAATTTTAAATTTTTTATAAAATTAAATTGTTTCTTTTAATTTAAAAGTTTTGTTTTTCAATTTAGAATCTTGTTTAAATAGAAATTCGTTCTTTGTTTCCAACAAATTAATCTCTTTTTTTAAAATTGAGATTTTTGTCTTTAATTTTTCTATTTCACTTTCATTAGCTTTATTTTCTGCCTCTTTTGCATTAATATCATATAAATCATTATTATACAACATGAAAAGATTTTCTTTTAAAATGTTGTTTTCTTCTTTTAAAAAGTCATTTAAAATATCATTTTCATCTTTTAAAAAATTATTTTCCTTCATTAAGTGTTCATCATATTCTTTTAAATTATTATTTTCCTCTATTAAATCTATAATAGATTTTTTTATAGTTTCATTTTCATTTATTAATTTTCTATTATGGTTTTTAATATTTTTATTTTCTTCCATTAAATTTTCATAATTTTTTTTTGTTTCTTCAAAGTCATAAGTCATTTTTTCATTAGTATTTATTGCATTTTTGTAATATTTATTTATATTTGTTAAATTTTTATTTTGTTCTTCTAGTTTTTCAATTTCTTTTTTTAAATCTTCAAATTCTTTATAATCTTTATAATTAGATATTGCGTTTACATTGTCTTCAATAACATTAACATCATCTTTTTTTTCTAGATTTTTTAGAATACTTTCATTTAAATTTGGTTTTTTTTCTTCTTTTATGTTTTCTTTTATGGTATATTGCAAATCAAATTTTTTAGGTTCTTCTTTATTTTTTGGATATATGATGTTATTTGTATTATTTTTTTTGGTTGGAATTTCTTTTATTTCTTTTATTTCTTTCATTATAGAATCTATATCTCGTTTATCTACATTTTCTTCAGTTTTTTCTTCAAATTTAGGTTCTGTGTTATTTTGTTTTTTCATTTGTTTTAACATTTCTTCTTTATTTATTTTTCCCCTTGCTTTTCTCTTTCGATTTTTTAGGTAATTTTTTCCCGTTTTTGCTTTTGGTTCATTTGGTTCATTTGAATTTTTTGTTATATTTTTAATATAATTTTCTATGAATATTAATAGTGCATTTTCTTCATTTTTACTAAACAATTTTTTTATTAATTCTTTTTCTTTTTCATCAGATGTTTCTATTAATTCTTCTTCCTTTAAAACATCAAATAAAATATTTATTTCTTCTTTTTTGTAATCAAGTATATTTTCCTTATCACACTTTAAAAAAAGTTCTATAAATTTTTTTGTTTTCAATGTAATTAATTGTTTTAGCATATTTAAAATATTTGTAACGGTATAATATTTATTTTGTAATACATCAATATAGAATTTTTTTAATTCTTCACCAAATATAATATTTCTAGTTTTTTTCATGAAGTCTAGTGGGTTTTTTTCAATAGATTTTTTTTCAGATTCATTAGCATAGCCTCTTTTCATCATAACATTATATTTAAATTCTTCTTTCTCATCTTGAGCATTTTTGTAAATAAAAGCTTCTATGTCTTTAATATTTGAATAATTTTGCATTAAAATTTACTCCTTTTTTGTTTTTTAATATTATAAATACTTTTTTAAAAATTTTAAGTTTTTTATTTTAAATTTTGTTCAGAGAAACGGTTATTTTCCAATTTTAATAATTCAATATATTCTTTTAAAGATGAGATTTCTTCATTTAATTTTTTAATTTTATGTTTATTAACCTCATTTTGGAAAACAGCACCTATTTGTGGATGAAAATTTTCATTTTCTTTTTTTAAATTTTCATTTTCATCTTTAATATTTTTATTTTCTTTTTCTGAATTTTCAATATTTTCCTTTAAATTTTCATTTTCATTTTTCAATTCTTCATAACGTTTTTTCAAACGTGTATTTTCAGATGTTAAAGATTTATTATATTTTTTAAAACTTTCATATTCATTTTTTAAATGTTTGGTAGAATTTTTAATACTTATTAAATTATGAAGATTTTTTAAAACACCTTCATGTTTATTTTTTAAATTTTTATTTTCTTTTTCTAAATTCTCATTTTGTTTTTTTAGCATTTCAATTTTTTGTTTTAAATTTTCAATATCTTCTTTTTTTATTTTTTGAATATTTTCATCTGAGCTTGGTTTTAACTTTTCTTTAAATTTTTCAAAATATTTTAATAATAAATTCTTATTTATGTTTTTTTTCTTATTAAAAATTTTTTTTAAGTTAGAAATTTTTTCTTGTTTAAAATTTTGTATAGTGTTATTTATAGGTAATGAATTGTTGTTTGCGGGTTTGTTTTCTTTCTTTTGTTCTGTGTTCGTGTTATTTATATCTTTTAATATTTCATCGTTGGTGCGATTATCGATATATTTTTTAATAGCATCATCCATTTTAATGTTATAATTATTTTTTGTTTCATTAAAAAATTTTCTTGCGCCGTTTATAAAATTGTCGTATTTGAAGTCATTTTTATTTTCTTTTTTTGATAATGCAATATCGAATTGCACTAGCTTTACTATTTCTGTTAACGCTACAGAGCACCAATATAATTCTAATCCTATGTTGTATCTGTCATCGTCATTATTAATTGTTTTTTTTAAAGGAGGTTTAAGCTTGTCTAATGTATTTAATACTTCATTTTTATTTTTTTCAGAATTTTCAGTATTGCGCATTATTTCCATGTAAATTGTTAGTAATCTATTTAATATATTAAAATCTGGTTCTTCATTTTTTTTACATTGTGAAAGAAGCATGTTATTAAATTTAATAAATTCTTTTAAGTACTTAGTACTATGTTTTTTATTATAATAAAGTAGTTTTGCAATATTATTGCAATTGAGGACGTTTTCAACATTTATTGTGGTATGATTAGTAAAATTATTTATTATTTTAACATCGTTTTGATTATAATTTTTTTTATTTTTTTCTTCAAAACTTTCTTTAAAATCTTCAATCTTAACATCTTCAATTTCTTTATTGCTCTTATTTTCATCTGATTTTTTTATTTTGTTTACTTTTTCTTTTTTAAAATTTTCAATTTCTTTTTTTTCGATGTTATTTTTATTATTTTTATTTAAGATTATCTTTGGTTTGTAATCAACACTATAAATATAATCGTTGTTAGAATTTATGGGTTGTGTTTCTTCTTTAAAATCTTTTTTTAAATCTTCAGTAGTTGGTTTTTGTTCAGATTCAGGTGAAAAAGAGATTGTGTTTATTAAATTTTCATTGTTTGAATTGTTTACTTCATTTGTGGTTTGTTTTTTATTTTTATTTTTTTTACCAACTTCATTTTCATCATCTTTATTTATAAAATTCAACCATTCATCTATGCTTTTTTCATTTTTATTTTCATAATTTGCATAATAATTTAAAATTTCTATTACATAATTTTTTGCTGTTTTTTGAAGCATTTCCTCCAATTCTTTTTCAACATTTTTATTGTTAGGGTTTTCTTTAAGTAGTGCTGTTCTAATTAAGTTCATTTGTGGTGTGTTGGCTTTTACTGCTTTTATGAATGATTCTGCTAATGCTTTTTTTACAGCTTTAGATTTTTTAAGTGCTTTTATAAATTCTTCCCTTTCTTTATTATCAGGATAGGCAGTATTAATTATTTTTAAAACATCAAGACCGAGATCAATGTATCTTTCTTTACTATTATTTTCACATATAATTATTTTGTTAAGAGGTTCTTGATTTTTATGATTATTTGTATTATGTAAACTTTCCATTTAATTCACTCCTTAATTATATTTCGCTGTGATTATATATTTTTTTAAAAAAAATGTCAAATAAAGTAGAAAAATGTTATTTTAAAGAAAAGATTTAAAAGAGTGCATTAAAATTAACCCCCCTTTCAAATTGTGTTTAACAATTCAAAAAGGGGTTTAAATTAAATATTATTTAAAAATTTTTAAGTTTTTTATAAAATTAAATTGTGCATTTAATCTTCACTGTCTTCTTTTAATTTTTCATTTTCTTTTTCTAATTTTAAATTCTCTTCGTGTGTATTCTTTAATTCATTCATAGTGTCAAAAGTTTTATTGCGTGCAATGTTTATTCCTTCTATTAATTTAACATTTTCTAAATAATGATTTAATAGTTCATTTTTTAATTGAGTAATTTCGTAAATACGTTTTGATATTGCATTTTTTAATTTTTCTTTTTCTTTTAATAAAAGTTTGTTTTTATTTTTTAAATGTTGATTTTTATTTTCTGAATTTTGAATTTCATTCTTTAAATTTTTATTTCCATAATATAAATTTTTATTTTTATTATATAAAGTTTGGTTTTTATTATATAAAGTTTGGTTTTTATATTTTAAATTATTTATTCCATTTATTAAATTTTTATTTTTATTTTTTAGATTTTTGTTTTCATATTCTAATTTTTCTTTTTCATCTGTTAAAGTTTTAATGCGTTGGTTTTTAATTTGTTTTTTTATTTTTTTTAAGCCTTTTTTTTCAAATTTAGATATTTTTTTCAATTCATCTTTAGAATATTTTATTTTATTTTGTTGTTCTATTTTTTCGATATTATCTTTTTTTAAGATTATCTTTGGTTTGTAATTACTACTATATATCTGTTAATATAAACTCACAAATACCGACACTTATAATATTTTTAAATTTTAAAATTAAAATAAAAAGATTGTTAAATTATTTTTAGCATAATAATAAATTTAAACTTTACCATTCTAAAACAGAGCCTGTAAGTTGTGAAATGTTTTTAATGTTGTTGTTTTTTAGCCAGTTGTTTAAATCGTTTAAAATTTTAATGGGGGCTAGGGGGTTTTTAAAAAGAACTGTGCCAATTTGAAATAAAGAAGCACCAGCCATAATAATTTCTAAGGCGTCTTCAAAAGAAGAAATGCCACCGCAACCCACTATTGGAATAGAGACTGCTTTTTTTGTTTCCCAAACCATTCTAACAGCAACAGGGAGAAGGCAAGGCCCAGAAAGCCCGCCTGTGTTGTTTTTTAAAATTGGCCTTTTAGTTTTAATGTTAATTTTCATTCCAACTAGTGTGTTAATTAAACATAAAGCATCTGCTCCTTTTAATTCTGCTGCTTTTGCAATTTCTGCTATGGAGGTTACATTAGGAGAAAGTTTAACAATTAAAAATTTATCTGTTTTTTTGCGCACCATTGAAACAACTTTTTCAACATCTTTAATGTTGCTGCCAAAAGAAGCGCCCCCTTGTTTAACGTTAGGGCAAGAAATGTTTAGTTCAATGGCGTGCACATTTGTTGAATTTAGTTTTTCTGCTAAATATTCATATTCATAAAAACTGCTTCCTGCAATGTTTGCAATAACTATTGTGTTTTTAGTTAAAAGGTTTGGAAGAATTTTTTCAATAAAACAATCTATTCCGGGGTTTTCTAGGCCAACCGAGTTTAAAATTCCGCAAGGGGTTTCTGCAATTCTTGGAGTTTTGTTGCCTTGTCTTTTTTCTTTGGTTGTGCCTTTAACAGAAATTCCTCCTAAACTGGAAAGTTTAAAAAATTCTTCATATTCTTCACCATAGCCAACTGTTCCAGAAGCTGCAATTAAAGGGTTTTTAAATTCTAAATTTTTAAGTTTTACTTTTAATCTTTCATTTGTCACATTTGTCATTTTAACTTTCACCTTTTACTTTTATAATATTTTTTTGTTGGCATTAAAGCCACACGTTATTCTTTCTTTTAGTGAGATTTCACAAAAATTTTTTCTAACACTAAATTAAAAAAAGATATGTTAATTTTCATAAGACTAAACATAGAAAAATTCATATTACAATTAAAGTTAATTTAATTTTAAACATAATTTTGAATAAATAAGGGAAAACTAGAAATAGAAATTTATTTTAAATTGATTTTTAAAATATAACTAAAAATATTTTATTTATTTTTGTTAAAGAGTTAAGTTTAAACATATAAAAATTTTAAATATTTTAAATTTAATTAACTTAATCAATTAAAAACAAAACTAAAAGTTTTTTAAAGGCTAAGTTAAAGTAAAGTGTTTTTAAAAGCAAGATTAATTAATTTAATTTTAGCATAGTTTAAGTAAATTAAGGGAAATTAGAAAATAATTTATTTTAAATTGATTTTTAAAATATAACTAAAAATATTTTATTTATTTTTGTTAAAGAGTTAAGTTTAAACATATAAAAATTTTAAATATTTTAAATTTAATTAACTTAATCAATTAAAAACAAAACTAAAAGTTTTTTAAAGGCTAAGTTAAAGTAAAGTGTTTTTAAAAGCAAGATTAATTAATTTAATTTTAGCATAGTTTAAGTAAATTAAGGGAAATTAGAAAATAATTTATTTTAAATTGATTTTAAAATATGTTTTTATTTTAAAGCATAGGTAAAAATATTTTTATTTTTCAAAACAGATTAAAATTAAAAATTTTTAAAACGTTAAATTTAAAGAAAGATGTATTCATATTAAAAAGTTTAAACATATAAAAATTTTAAATATTTTCAAGTTAAATTTCTTATTAAATTAATTAAAAACAAAACTAAAAGTTTTTTAAAGGTTAGGTTAAAGTAAAGATTTTTTTAAAAGCAAGATTAATTAATTTAATTTTAGCATAGTTTTAATTAAATTAAGGGAAATTAGAAAAAAATTTATTTTAAACTGATTTTTAAAATATGTTTTTATTTTAAAGCATAGGTAAAAATATTTTTATTTTTCAAAACAGATTAAAATTAAAAATTTTTAAAACGTTAAATTTAAAGAAAGATGTATTCATATTAAAAAGTTTAAACATATAAAAATTTTAAATATTTTCAAGTTAAATTATCTTATTAAATTAATTAAAAACAAAACTAAAAGTTTTTTTAAAGGCTAGGTTAAAGTAAAGATTTTTTTAAAAGCAAGATTAATTAATTTAATTTTAGCACAGTTTTAATTAAATTAAGGGGAAAATTTAAAAACAGGGCCGTCTTTGCAAACATGAACAATTTTTTTGTTAGAGTTCTCATTTAAAATGTGCTGGCAACAAAGGCAAGCACCAATGCCGCACGCCATTCTTTCTTCTAGTGAAATTTCACAAAAAATTTTTTCTTCTTTTGCAATTTTTAAAACTTTTTCTAGCATGGGGTTAGGCCCGCAAGAAGCAATTCTAGTAATTCCATATTTTTCAACATATTTTTTAACATAATCTGTAACCAATCCTTTTTCTCCTAAGCTGCCGTCTTTTGTGCAAACTAAAAAGTCTCCAAATTTTTCAAATTCTTTTTTTAAAATAATGTCTTTTCTAGAGTTAAACCCTGCTAGGGTTGTTATGTTATGTTCTTTTTTACAAAGGCACAAAAGGGGAGCAAGGCCAATGCCGCCGCCTACTAGTAAAATTTTTTCTTTTTTTTTTAGTGGAGCAAAACCTTTCCCTAAAGGAGCAATAATGTTAACATTTTTGCCTTCTTGCCATGAAGCCATTTTTTTTGTTCCTTTTCCTTTAACGTTAAAAACAATGCTTATTTGGTTTTTTTCAATTTCACAAATGGAAAAAGGGCGCCTTAAAGTGAAGCCTTCAATTAAAATGTTAGCAAACTGGCCTGGTGTTGCTTTTTTTTCAATTCCTTTGCAGCTTAAAATAATGCTAAAAACATTTTCTTTAAGTTTGGTTTTTTTAATTAGTTTTGCATTTTCATAAATCATAATAACTTAACCTTTGTTTATTTTTAAAATTAATAATCTATTATTTCAACATCAAATTTGCCGTCGTCTTTTATTGTTAAAACGGCATAACTAGGCCCAAGTGTTCTTGGAAGAGTTAAACTTCCTGGGTTAAAAACGCATAAATCTTCCTCTTTTTGAATAAACCTTTTGTGAGTGTGCCCGTATGCTACAATGTTAAATTTTTTTTCTTTAGCAAATGTAACATATTCATTCAAACTTTGTTTTACATTAAATGCATCTCCATGGCATATAAATAAACTAACACCGTTAAAAGTAAACTTTTTTTCTTTGGGTAGGTTGTAAAAATCGCAATTCCCTTTAACCATAAACATTGGTGTGGATTTATAAATTTCTTTAATTTTAAAATATTCTAAAGCGCCATCTCCAAGATGCAAAAATAAATCTGCATCTTTGTTATTTTGAACAACATTTTCAAAGCCGTTAAAATTCCCATGAGTATCTGACAAAACAACAATTTTCATAAAAACCTCATAATTAAATTTATTTGTTAAACGAAAGGAGAAAAAACTAAAAAATGAAAGATTTTTCAGAAATATTTGAGAAAAGGTTAAATGAAAAAAAAGATTTAAAAAACACTGAAAACATTAATAAATTAAACGGAAGTGAAAAATTACTAGAAAAAATAGAAGTTTTAGAAAGAATGCAAAAAATTTTTGACGGTTTGAGTGAAAATGAAAGAAACAAAGAATTAATTAACGCCATAAAACCTTTACTTAGTGAAAAATTTCAAAGAAAAGCTGATGACGCTATTAAGATTTTTGAAATTTTTTCTTTTATATCTCTTTTAAAAAATAAAGATGTTTTAAAGTAATTTAATTTTGTTATTGTTTTTTTTATATTGCAAAAAACTTTCTAAAATTAAGGTTGCAGCAACATTATCTATTATTTTTTTCTTTTTACGTTTTTTTGTGTTAGCTTCTATTAAAAATCTAGAGGCTAATTTTGTTGTTTGGCGCTCGTCCCATAGTGCTATGGGAATTTTTAATGTATTTTTTAGTTTTTGTGCAAATTCTTCGCATTTTTTTGCAGAATCTCCAAATTCTCCGTTCATGTTTAAAGCAAGGCCAACCAGTGCCATTTCTGCTTTGTTTTTAATTACAATTTCTTTAATTTTGTTAATTAAATTTTCCTCATTTTTTTCTATTATGGTTTGTAGCGGGTAAGAAATTGTTTCTTTTTCATCACATATGGCAATTCCTGTTCTTACTTCTCCAAAATCTATTGCAATAATTTTCATTTTAAACCTTTCTTGTTTTTAATAATTATACCAGAAAAAACAATGTTTTACTAAACTAATATTTAAAAAACTAAATTAAAAATAGCGTGGTTAAATTAGCCTCGCTATTTTTTTGTTGCATTTTTAATTAGCATAAAATGGCATAAAAATTTTGTAGAAAAAATATAGACAAATTTCACAATAAGTGGTATTATTTACAAAAAAAATAGGAGGAAGTAGTAAATCATGGAAAATGTTAAAAATGTTAACGAATATAACAATTCACAACTTAAAATAAAACAGGAAATTCGAGAAACAATTGGGAAAAATAACAATTCAAATGTAAATGAAAAATCTGATGATGAAAAAATTAGAGAAGCAAGGGAAAAATATTATAAAAAAAATTCAAAAAAGGAAGGAGAGAAAAAACAAGAAGAGGAAAGTTTAAAAAAATTACGTGTAAATGAACCAGAAGGATTTGAGTTAAACACAGAAAAAGCAATGAGATTAAAAAGAGAAAAAAAATTAAAAGAATTAGCAAAAAATTTAGAAAAAATGGGAGTAAAATTTAAATCGGAAGGAAAAAAAAGATTGCCAGGTGCACCGTCAGAAATTAATGGGTTGAAAAAAGGAATTAATTTTTATAATAAGTGCCTTCTTTGTGATGCAGAACAATTGGGTAAATATATAGATGAAATTGAAATTGAATCTTCCAATGAAAAAGGTGAAATTTTAAAATATAAAAATTATGGGGAAGCTGCTAAAGTGTTAAATGAATTAATGGAAAAATGTAAGAAAATGGTTGAACTATCGATTAAAGATTTGGATGATTTGGTGGATGATTTGGGAATAAATATTGAATATGATTATTATAAAGATGATATTGATGAAAGATTCAAATACATAAGGAAATTTATGTATGCATATGAAAGGTTATTACAAGAGCATAGTGAAATACTTTTAACAGTGCTTAATTTAATTAAAAATAATTTGAGTTATGATTCTACCAAGCGAAATTCTAAGGATTTAGGATTTTTTGGTGATTTATTAAACATTTACTATGAAAATTATATAAAAATATATAAAGATTTTTCAAATTATATTCCTACAGTAATATATAAAGATTTTTCAAATTATATTCCTATAGTTTTCAAAGAAGATTGGTTTTCCTTTTATGAAACAATTAAAATAATTAAAAAATGGGAAGGATTAAAAAATAAAATTTCTTCTATTAACAAAAAAACAATAAATGAAGCTACTTTGTCCAACCTTGAAGTTAAATATGAAAACAAAAAATATAATGTTTTAGAAGAATATAAAAAATACGGTGAAGCTGCTAAAGTGTTAAATGAATTAATGGAAAAATGTAAATATGTGAAAAAATCAGAAAATGAATATTATGATGATTATTCACGCATATTGCAAGAACATCTTACAGTATTAGAAAAATTGTGTAAAATAATTAATTCTAATGAGGAATTTAATTCTAATG
The DNA here is from genome assembly GCA_947304245.1 of uncultured Clostridia bacterium. Lineage (GTDB taxonomy): Bacteria > Bacillota > Clostridia > Oscillospirales > Ruminococcaceae > RUG12519. Next base: position 2,108 of record CAMZAK010000005.1, on the reverse strand, counting down.
AGGAATATTATTTTAGTAAGTTAAAATCTAAAAATTTAGGGTCTTTTGCAGATTTATTTAATGTTTATTATAAATCTTGCATAAATTTATATGAAAATTTTTTAAAGGGTCTTCCTCCTAAAAAAACAGATTTAATTTTAGAAGAAGATTGGAATTATTTTAATGAAAAAATTGAATATGAAAAATATTTAGACTACATATCCACAAAAATAAATTTAGATTTAAATGATAAAGAAAAATTAAAAGATGAAAAAGAAAAATTAAAAAGTTTTAATGGTTTAAAAGCTGACTACAAAAAAGGATTAATTACAGAACATTTTAATATTATTAATAAATGTGTTGATTTAGCTGAAAACCAACGTTTTTATTCAAAAAAGCTTAAAGCCTATCTGCAAGAAAGGAAAGAAAAAATTGATTTTTTAGTTAAAATGTTAAAGCAAAATAATTATGACATTAAAAAAGAAAAAAAATTTAATTTTAATATATATAAAAAAAATTTAGAATTTAACAGTGTGGCAGAAATTTTTAAATATGTTAATGTTTTACATGGAACAGTTATTGAAAAACTTAGGATTTTAAAAGAAGAATTAAAAAAAGAAGAAGAAGAATTAAAAAGAAACCCTGAAGATACATTAATAAAAAGTGATAAATTAATAAAAAGTGCTGAATTAGTTTTTAGAGTATTGTTTATAGAAATATTAAAAAAAGAGTGTAGATATTTAGATGTTTTAAGTAAAATTAAAACAAAAATGATTAAATCAAAAGATGCGGGAGATATTTTTACTGATGAGAAAATTTTTAGAGAAGATTTTGAAAATGTTTTTATTAAATATTCCATGTTAAACATTGTGAATTTGTATGAAAATTTTTTAACTTATGATCCGATTAAATATCCGAATGAATTCAGTGAATATTCAAAAGAATTGTTAGAAAAGCCAGAATAAAAACCTATAAAAAAGTGGTCTATTCAAAATTAGGGTAAAATAAAACCAATTATAGATTAAGAAAAATAAATAAACTAAATTAATAGCAAGATGGCAGGCGCTGTCTTGCTATTTTGTGATTTTAATTGTAATATTATTATGTATATTATATTTTTAAAAGGAAGGAAGTAAAAATATGCAAAGTAATAATTTAAATAATGCTAATCAGCAAAATGTTGGAACAATAATTGCACAATTTTTAGACAGGGAAAACAATTTGTTAGCCATTAAAAGGAAGCAGTTAGAAGCAAAACCAATTAACACACCATTAACAAAAGAATTTTTAAACTCTAAATTTGAAAAAAAAGGTGCTATTACAAGTGAAAAAGGCTACTTAGATGTTATGATTGGAGGAATTAACGAAGAAGGAAATGAGCATCTATTTTTACCTAACGGAATGACTATAGAGGAAGAGAAATTAGACCGCGATAGTATGTTTAAAAGAGAGAAAATTAAAATGTTTGTAAGAAATATTAAAAGAGATTTTAATGAGCCAGAATTTAATTTTATTTTGAATAAACCCTTTAAATTAAAAATTAATTCTATGAATTTAGAATTTAACAATTTATTTGAACTTTTAAGCTATATTAAAAATTTAAGAAAAATTAGTTTGAGTAAATATCACACTTTCATAAAGAAAATTAATGAGAACATAGACGAAAAAATAAGAGAAGATGCAACATTAACAAATGAAGAAGAAAAAGCAGAAATGAAAAGGAAATTATTTGAAGAATATAATTTTAAGCACATTAGAATTTATGGAATTTGGTTTAAAAGAGGAGTTAACGAAGTTTTAGAAAAAGAAATTAAGTTTTTAAGAAATTTATATAAAATCATACGCATAGCTAAATATTTAAAAGAAAAAAAAGTTTCAGAAAATGAATACCGAGATATTTTAGAAAAAGATTTAATTAATGTAGTAGGTTTTTATGGAAAAAACATAATTTCTTTTTATGAACATTTGTTGTATGCAACACCTTTAGATGAAGAAAAAGACATGAAGGAACGAGGATTAAAAAATTTTTATGAGGCTAAAACAGGGCAGAAAATTTTACACATAGGAGATCCAGTTGAATTATAAAATTAAATTTTAAAAAACCAAATTAAAAATAGCGTGGTTAAATT
>CAMZAK010000004.1 GCA_947304245.1 uncultured Clostridia bacterium | reverse complement strand
ATCAAACTATTTTATGCTTGTCAACTACTTTTTGGGAAATTTTAAAATTTATTTCATATTTTATAATTTTTTCCAAATTTTTGTTGAATTAATTGTTAAAATTGGTAATTTTTATACAAGATTGTATAAATAATTATTTTTCTTCCAATATTTACTAAAATAAATATTCGTATTAGGAGAATTTCCATGAAATTTAAATTTAAAAATAAGAAAAAAATTTTTTATTTTTTGCTGTTCATAATTTTCATTACAACTTGTTCTTATGCAGCATTTTCAATTTTTTCTTTAAATAATATTAGAACTCAAAGTAAAAATATTGAGGAAAGAGAAGAATTTAATTATCTAATTAAAGAAGTAGAAGGCAAGATTAATGTTTTTAAAGTTGGTTGTAAAAAACCAATATCAATCCTAGAAAAAGAAATTGAATATCTACCAGAGTATGATCAAAAAATGTTGAAGAATGGAATATACGTAGAAAACTCTGAAAAACTAAACAAAATCTTAGAAGATTACAGCGATTAATTTAACTTTTCCACTAAAACTTCCATTATTCTGTTTTCTTGCATTTTTGTAACTGTTATTTTAAAATCGTTATAAATAAAATTATCTCCATTTTTAGGTAACTTCGCTAATTTTTCTAAAATCCAACCTCCCACAGTGCTGTTTTGCTTTAAATTTATGGCTGTCTCGGCTGATATTTCTCTAAACATAACATTAACACTAATATCTGGGTTAACCTTCCATTTGTTTTTATCTAAAAAAATAACATCTTCTCCCTTGTCAGCATCCTTTTCATCGTAAATGCTTCCAACTAATTGTTCAATAACATCTTCAAATGTTATTATTCCTTCAACTCCACCGTATTGATCTACAACAACTGCCATATGAGAGTTACTTTTTTGAAATTTACTCATAAGTTTGAAAATATTAATGTTAGGAGGAATGAACAATGCTTTACCTAAAATATCTTTAATTTTAAATTCTTTACTTACTATATATTCTTCAAAAAAATCCTTTTCATTTAATATTCCCACTATATTGTCTATGTTTTTTTCATATACAGGAATTTTAGAATATTTTTCTTTTAAAAATAAGTTTTTTACCTCCTCAACTGTTTCATTAACATCAACAGAAACCAAATCCACTCTTGGAGTCATAACTTCTCCTGCAACTATTTCATCTAAGTCTAAGGCAGATCTTGCTAACTTGCCTTCGCTTTCTTCTAAAACTCCTTGTCCTTTTATGTCTTCAAGCATGAATTTAATCTCTTGTTCTGTTATTTCCGGTTTTTCTTCAATTTTACTAAATTTATTAACAATTTCTCTAATTCCATTAAACATAAAAATTAGTGGAGTAAACAAAATAGTTGAAAAATGTATGAAGTAAGCATTCCTCATACATATTGTTTCTGCTTTAGAATTAGCATAGGTTTTTGGAATTATTTCAGCAAAAATTAAAAGAACAATAGTAAAAAATATTGTGGAAATTCCTGCTCCAAAGGTTTCAAAATAATGTGTGAAAATTACAGCACCAATTGTTGAAATAACAATATTTAAAACGGTATTTCCAATTAAAAGTGCAGTTAAAACTTTTCCATATTGTTCGTTTAAATTTAAAACCATCTTAGCTCTTTTATTGCCATCAGACATCAATTTTTTTAGCCTAATTTTGTTACAGCTAGATAATGCTGTTTCTGAAGCAGAAAAAAATGAGGAAATTAAAATGAGAACACTAATAATAATCCATACTATTACATTAGCTAAAACAGAATTCAAGTTTATTTCACTCCTACATAAATTAATATATATAATTTATTTTTTTATGTTATAATATTATAACAAAACTTAAACAATTCAATTTTAAGGTGATTTAAATGCTAAAAAAAGTATATTTAGTAGATGATGTCCCTGGAAGTTTATCAAATATATATGAAATAAAAATTTTAATATGTAACATATTAAGTGAAACAAAAACAAACATAAGTAAAGAACAATTAAACTTAGCATTACAAATTAACGAAACAGTGAATTACTTTAATTTTTGCCAAGCAATGAAAGAACTTTTTAATTCAAACCACATAATTGAAAATGAAAGCAAAAACGGAAAAATTATTTTGAATTTAACAAAAATTGGAGAAGAAACTGCTAAAATATTTAAAAATAAAATTTCTAAAAAACTAATAGAAAAAATATTAAAAACTTTAGAAGAAATTTTAAAAGAAGAACATGAAAATAAAAACAAAAAAATAAGAATAAAGAGCAAAAATGACGGATACATAGTTAAGCTAACTTTAGAAGAAATTAAAAGTAACCTTATGGATGTGGAACTTTTTTGCCCAAATTTAAAAACCGCTGAACATGTTAAAAATCAAATGAAACTAAAAACAACAGAAATATATAAATCAATTTTAGCAATTGTTAATGATGATTACGAAACTATTTCAAAATTAGCTTTAAAATTAAAAGATAAAAAAAATAAAAAATGACATCTTAATTTTAACATTCTAGTTTTTAAATGTCAATTTAAAAATATTTAAAAATTTAAATATTTAATTTGACATTTAATTTTTATTATGGTAGACTGTGAAAGTCAATTATTGTAGTTTTCGCGGGTGTAGTTCAATGGTAGAACTCCAGCCTTCCAAGCTGGTAGCGTGGGTTCGATTCCCATCACCCGCTCCATTGTTTTTAACTGGCGCCAATAGCTCAGTGGATAGAGCAACCGCCTTCTAAGCGGTAGGCCCCAAGTTCGAATCTTGGTTGGCGCACCATAATATGGTGGGTATAGCACAGTTGGTTAGCGCGTCAGATTGTGGCTCTGAAGGCCGTGGGTTCGAATCCCACTATCCACCCCATAAATTTATTTGTAATGGGCTATGGCCAAGCGGTAAGGCAACGGGTTTTGGTTCCGTGATCGTTGGTTCGAATCCAGCTAGCCCAACCAAATTAAACTAAATTGGAGTGTCGCCAAGTGGTAAGGCACCAGATTCTGGCTCTGGCATTCGTGGGTTCGAATCCTACCACTCCAACCATTGAAATAAATTCAAATAATACACATAATAGAATATATGTTATATATATATTCTTTTTTTATTTTAAATTTTGTTATTAAATTAAAAAACTTTATTTAATATTAATAAATATTAATTATACAAAAAATTTTAAATACAACCTCGATTCAAGTTAAAACAAACAATTTTCAAATATAATATTTTATTTTTTAATGATATAAATTCTCAACACCATAAGCAAAAATATATCTACAATATTATTCGCAAAAACTTGGAATAAAAATATTTTATATTTTTATCTTTAACTAAACTATTAACAATAAACAATACATTATAAATTCAATAAAATTTTATATCGAAAAACTAATAACTATTTCTATAAAACCATATATATAAAACCATATATTTTGATTTTAAAATTAAATTAATGATTTAAATACAAAATTGTTTATAATTTAAAATTACGATAATTTATAATTAACAATAATAAAATTTAAAATATATAATATCATAATATTAAAATTACTTAATAATTAAAACAAAATCTTATTAATTTTAAATATTCTTTTTTAATTCAGAATTGCTACTCAATAAACCTCTAGAAAAAATTAAACCAATAATTATGGGTAAATAAAATGTGTAAATCCTCCAAAGCAAAAGTGCAGATGTCATATATTTAGCACTAAAAATGCCATCATAAATCACACAAAACAAAAATTCAGCTCCACCAACAGCACCAGGAAGAGGAACAAAAGTGCTGCTCATTTGAACGCATGCAGCTCCACATATTATGTTTAACATTAAATTTAATGTTAGGTTCATTTTAAAAACAAACACTATTAAAACATTAACAATGTAAAATAATAAAATTTGCAACAAACTAAAAAAAATCATAATCAAAAATTCTTTTTTATTTTTAAATGCCTTTAAAACAGTTTCATTAAAAATTTCAATTTCATTTTTAAATTCTTTTAATTTTTCTTCACTTTTCTTAAAAATTCTTAACTTTCTCAACAACAAAATAAAAAAATCTATTAAAAAAGAAGTGAATTTTTTGTTAACCCCAACTAATATTAAAATTATAGCAATTACAGTGTTTAATAAAAAGCCCATTATTATTAAAACAACAAAACCTTGAATTTTATTAGCAAAATAATTGAATTTAAAAAAAATAACAAAACTACAAAGCAATGTTAAAGCAATTTGAAAAGATAAAAATTTTAATAATAGCGCCCCAACTGCATTAAAAGAATTAATTTTACAAAATTTACTCATATAAAAAACCTGAAAAGGCTGCCCTCCTGTTGCAGAAGGTGTTATGTTATTAAAAAACTGCCCTAACATGCAATTTTTAATTCCGTTAAAAAAATTAAGTTTGCTGTTAAAAATTCTTAAACTTCTATTTAAAATGTAATATTCTAAAAACCAATATGAAAGCATAACAAAAAAACCAATTAAAAACCAAAACTTATTACAATTTGAAAATATGTTTAAAACATTTGCTATTCCATCAAAAAAACTGATATATATAACTAAAAACAAAAAAGATAATATTATTAAAAAAATACTCAAAATATTAGATTTATACTTCAATTTAAAATAACACATCCTTCTTTTACAATAAAAAATAAACACTTGAATAAAATAAACACTTGAATATTGAATTTTTTTTTAATTTGATGTAGAATTTTGTTGTTATATAATAAAAACTAATAATAAAATTTTTTAAATTTATTAATCTTAAATATAGCAATTAAAAATTTAGTAGTCAAATAAATTTTACCCAGATTTGTTCCAAAAATTAGGAGAAATTATGGAAATATTCTTTTTCACTTTAGGTTGTAAAGTAAACCAATATGAAACTGTTATTTTGAAAAATATTTTTTTAAAACAAAACTTTAAAATTTCAAATAAACCAGAAGAAGCAAAAATTTTCATAATAAATTCTTGCACAGTAACTTCAGCAAGTGACAGAAAAATTAACAAGCTAATTAACAAAATTAAAAATATTAAAAAAGACGCAATAATTGTTTTAACAGGGTGTTTCCCACAAGCATTCCCATTTAAAGAAACTTTTTTTAATAAAGTGGACATTGTTACTGGGAATTCCAATAAATTTAAATTAGTTGAAATCTTACAAAATTACTTAAAAAACAAAGAAAAAGTTGTTTTAATTAAAGAACACGAACTAAAAAAACCATTTGAAAATTTAACAATTAAAAAAGTTTTTAAAACACCAAGAGCATTCATTAAAATTCAAGACGGGTGCAATCAGTTTTGCACATACTGCATAATTCCAAAAGCAAGAGGTTATTTAAAATCTAAACCAATTGAAAAAATAATGGAAGAATGTGAAACTGTTTCAAAAAAAGGATGTTTAGAAATTGTTTTAACCGGAATAAATCTTTCTCTTTACGGAAAAGATTTGAAAAATTTTAATTTAATTGATGTTGTTAAAAATATTAGTAAAATTGAATCCGTTAAAAGAATTAGACTTAGTTCTTTAGAACCAAATCTTTTTTCTAAAGAAGACCTTTTAACATTAAAAGAAAAAGAAAAATTTTGCCCTCAATTTCATTTTTCATTGCAGAGTGGCTCTAATTTAATTTTAGAAAAAATGGGCAGGCACTATAATAAAACAAACTATTTAAAAACCGTAGAATTTATTAATAAAACATTTAAAAACCCTTCCATAACAACAGACATAATAGTTGGCTTTCCTGGTGAAACAAAAGAAGAATTTGAAAAAACTTTAAAATTTGTTGAAGAGGTTGGTTTTTTTAAAGTTCATGTTTTTCCTTACTCAAAAAGAGAAGGAACAAAAGCCGCAAAAATGCCATTTCAAATTCCAAAAGAAGAAAAAAAATTGCGAGTTAAAATTTTACAAGATATTGCTAACAAGATGAATGTTAAATTTTTAAATAAACAAATAAATAAAACTTTGGAAACATTATTTGAAACAAAAAACAATGATGAATATGTGGGTTATTCTAAAAACTATTGTCCTGTTAAAATAACTTCAAACGAAAATTTAATTGGAAAAATTAAAAAAGTTAAAATAACAAGTTTAAAAGAAAACAACCTAACAGGAAAAATATTAGTTTAATTAAAATTTCAGGAGGGTTTAATGAAAACATTTAGTGTTTATGTTGAAAAAAAAGAAGAATTTGCCATAGAAGCTAAAAATTTAAATTTAGAAATAAAAGATGTTTTAAACATTAACAAAATTAAAAAAATAAGAATTTTAAATAAATATGAAATAACAGGGGTGGACGAAGAAACATTTAAAAAAGCTGTAACTTCAATTTTTTCAGAACCTTTAATAGATTGTTATTATTTAAACCCACCAGAAGAAAAAAACATGTTTGGAGTAAAATTTTTAAAAGGGCAATATAACAAAAGAGCAGATTTTTCAGAGCAATGTTTAAAATTAATCTCTCCTTTGAGTAACCCAATTGTTTTAACAACTAAAATTTATATTTTTGAAGGAGATTTAGAAAAAAAAGAGCTAGAAAAAATAAAATCCTACATAATAAACCCAATTGAATGCGAAGAGGCAAATTTAAAAGAAGATGGAAATTTTAAAAACTCTTCAAATGAAACAATAAAAATAGAATTTTTAAAAGATTTTAACAATTTAAAAAAAGAAGAACTAGAAGAATTCATAGAAAAAAACAACATCTCAATGAGCATTGAAGACATTTTTCTAGCACAAGATTATTTTAAAAACGAAGAAAAAAGACCTCCAACAATAACAGAAATTAAAATTTTAGACGCATATTGGAGTGACCATTGCAGGCACACAACATTTTTAACAGAAATTGAAGATGTTGAAATTAAAGACAACATAGTTTTAAATTCATTTAAAGAATATTTAAAAATTAAAGAAGAATTAAATTTAAAAACAAAACCCATAACATTAATGGAACTTGCAACACTAGCAACAAAAAAATTAAAAAAAGAAGGCATTTTAAAAAATTTAGATGAAACTGAAGAAATTAACGCTTGCTCTGTTAAAATTCCCATTAAAATTAACAATGAAGAAGAAGATGTTTTGTTAATGTTCAAAAATGAAACTCACAATCACCCAACAGAAATAGAGCCTTTTGGTGGCGCTTCAACATGCCTAGGCGGCGCAATAAGAGACCCTCTATCTGGCAGATGCTATGTTTACCAAGCAATGCGCATAACAGGAGCCTCTAACCCACAAACCCCCATAGAAGAAACGTTAGAAGGAAAACTTCCTCAAATTAAAATTGTAAAAGGGGCAGCACTAGGCTACTCTTCATATGGAAACCAAATTGGAATTGCAACAGGTTTTGTTGAAGAGATATACCATAAAGGCTACCTTGCAAAAAGAATGGAGGTTGGCGCTGTAATTGGTGCTGTTTTAAAAAAAGATGTTACTAGAAAAACTCCAGAAAACAAAGATATTGTTTTGTTAATTGGCGGCAAAACAGGAAGAGATGGATGTGGAGGTGCTTCTGGTTCTTCTAAAAGCCACAATGAAAATTCTTTAAAAAGTTGCGGCGCTGAAGTTCAAAAAGGAAACCCGGTTGAAGAAAGAAAAATTCAAAGGCTTTTTTTAAACCCTAAAATTACAAAACTAATTAAAAAATGTAACGATTTTGGAGCTGGAGGAGTTTGCGTTGCAATTGGAGAATTAGCAGACGGAATTAAAATTAATTTAAACAAAGTTCCTGTAAAATATGAAGGGCTTTCCCCAACAGAACTCTCCATTTCAGAGTCTCAAGAAAGAATGGCGGTTGTTGTTTCTAGTAAAGATGCAGATTTTTTAATTAAAGAAGCAGAAAAAGAAAACGTTACTGCAACCAAAGTTGCTGAAATAACAAATGAAAACAGAATTGTTATGCTTTACAACGAAGAAAAAGTTGTTAACCTATCTCGCAAATTTTTAAATTCTAACGGAGCTAAAAGAAAAAGTAATGTTATTGTAAAAGAACAAAAAATTAAACCAATATTTTTTGAAAAAAATTTAAAAACTAGCTGGATAAAACATTTAAAAAATTTAAATATTTGTTCTCAAAAAGGTTTAATGAAAATGTTCGATTCAACAATTGGAGCAAACACCGTTTTAATGCCATATGGCGGAAAAAAACAAAACACAAAAATTCAAAGCATGGTTGCAACAATTCCAGTTAAAGGAAACAAAGAAACTGTTTCTTTAATGTCTTATGGTTGCAACCCTTTTTTGCTAGAACAAAGCCCTTATTACGGAGCAATTTATGCTGTAATAGAATCTTTAGCAAAAATTATTGCAACAGGAGGAAATTTAAAAAATTGTTGGCTTAGCTTTCAGGAATATTTCCCTTCAATTAAAAAAGATGCAAAAAGGCTAGGCTTGCCTTTTTCTGCTTTACTTGGAGCTTTAAATGCACAGCTAAATTTAAAGGTTGCAGCAATTGGCGGAAAAGATTCTATGAGTGGAAGCTTTAAAAATTTAGATGTCCCCCCCACTTTAATTTCTTTTGCTGTTTCTGTTGCTAACATAAAAAACATAATATCTCCAGAATTTAAAAAAATAAACTCCAAAGTTGCTTTAGTTAAGGTAAATATATTTTCAGAAGAAGGAGTAAACTATGAAAAAATTCTAGAAAATTTTTCTTTGGTTGAAAATTTAATAGTTTCAAAAAAAGCAATATCTGTTTATGCAATAGGGTTTGGTGGAATTGTTGAAGCGGTTTCAAAAATGTGTTTTGGCAATAAAATTGGTTTTAAATTTAGTGAAAGTTTAGATGATGAAAGTCTATTTAACCCAGGATATGGAGGATTTTTAATAGAACTAGAAGAAAACGCAGAAGAAGAAAATTTAAAAATAATTGGAAAAACAACAAAAGAATATGAAATTAAAGAAAAAGATTTTAAAATAAATTTAAAAGATTTAGAAAAAGCTTTTGAAGAAACTCTAGAAAAAACATTTCCCACAAAATGTGAAGAAAAAGAAGATGAACTACTAAAAAAAATAAATTTTAACAATAAAGAGAACTCCTTAAAAAAGAGCATTTTAATTAAAACTCCCTCACCCAAAGTTTTAATTCCTGTTTTCCCAGGAACAAATTGTGAACTAGACCTAAAAAATCAATTTGAGAAAAATGGAGCAAAATGCAAATTATTCATAGTTAACAATTTAAATGAAAGCAAAATTAAAGATTCCATTTTAAACTTTGCAAAAGAAATTGAAACCAGCAACATAATTGCAATTCCGGGAGGCTTTTCAGCTTCAGATGAACCAGATGGCTCTGCAAAATTCATAACCGCATTTTTTAAAAACCCAAAAATTTTAGAATCTTTAAGCATTTTTTTAAAAGAAAAAGATGGTTTAATGTTAGGAATTTGCAATGGTTTTCAAGCATTAATTAAACTAGGCTTAATAGAACATGGAGAAATTAACTTTAAAAAACCAATTTCTGCAACATTAACCTATAATAACATTGGCATTCATCAATCTTTAATTGTTAAAACAAAAATTTTAAACAATAACTCTCCTTGGCTGCAATATGAAAAAATTGGGGAAACATGCGAAATAGCAATATCTCATGGAGAAGGAAAACTAATTTCAACAAAAGAGTGTCTAAAAACTTTAATTTTAAACAATCAAATTGCTAGTGTTTATGTTAACGATGAAAACAACCCAACCATGCTAAGCCCACACAACCCCAATGGTTCTTTTTTTGCAATTGAAGGGTTAACTTCAAAAGATGGAAGAATTTTTGGCAGAATGGGCCACTCAGAAAGAATGTTAAAAAATTTGTATAAAAACATACCTAACATAAAATTTCAACAAATCTTTAAAGCGGGAGTAGATTATTTTAAATAAACCAAATTAAAAACTTTTTAAAAATTAAAATTAATTGTTTAGCCAAATAAGATGCTGATTTTAGAACGATTGGCGTTTTATTTAGTTTTTTTAGTATGATTTTGTAGTATTACGTTGACAAAATATATTAAAACGTGCTAAAATTAGACAAGATTTAGTATAAAGGAGAAAAAATATGGAAAATTTAAATAACAATAATTATATGAAAGATAATATATCTGCATTATATGCAACAATTCAAGACTCAACAAATATTTCAAATCAGGACTCAACAAATATTCCAAAAGAAGAAGACAAAAATAAAATAAATTCTTTTGAAGAAGATAATATTAAAAAAAGTGATTTCAAAGATTTATTAGAAAAAGATTTATCAAAAAAAAATTTATCAGAAAAAGATTTATTAGAAAAAGATTTGTTAGAAAACTTTAAAAATGAAGGAAGTGATATTGAAGATTTTCTATACCTAGATCTAGATCTATATTTATATAAATATAACCCCTTAATAGAAGAATTAATATCTGAAGAAGAAAATAATAATTCAATAAATAATTTAGAAGAAAATAATAATTTAATAAATAATTTAGATGAAAATAATAATTTAATAAATAATAATCCAATAAATAATTTAGATGAAAACTATTATAAAAATTTAATGGAAACCTGGAAAAATGAAGAAAATAATAAATATGAAGAAAAAACTATAGAAAAAAATAAATCCATAAATAATAAATCTGAAAAAAAATCTAATCTTCAAAATTTAAAAAATGAAGATTTAGTATATGAAATATTTAATAAAACCGTACTTAATAAAACTTTTAATAAAATAGAAGATATTGAAGAAATCAGAAGAGAAAATAATAGAAATAAAAAAGAAGAAATAAAAAAAGCTAAAGCAAAAAAATATAAAGAAGAAATGATAAGAAAAAAAGAAGAAGAAAAGAGAAAAATAGAAGAAGAAATAAGAAAAATAGAAGAAGAAAAAAAGAAAAGAATAGAAGAATTACAAGAAGCTGCAAAAAGAAAACAAGAAAACGAAAATAAAATAATTAATACAAATAATGATATAAAAAATAATAAAAATAATGATTTTGTGAATCTAGGTGATGAAATAAGAGAAGTAAAAAATAAGAATAGAATTAAGATAAAAAATGAAATAAGAAATAAAATACTAAAAAAAATGAGAGCTAAAAAATAGAAATAAAAAATTTAAATAATATTTACAAATTAGGATTTATTTTACAAAATTTAAAAACCATTCAAACATTTAATTTTGTTTGAGTGGTTTATTTTTTATATAATATTATTGACAAAATATGCTAAATTTTGCTAATATTAATAAAATTTATCATTAAGGAGAAAAAATATGGAAAATTTAAATAACAATTTAATTCCCCCCTACGAAAACCGTGACGTAATAAGTAACATTGAAGAAGAACCTTCAATTTTTAATGAAAGCATAAATAATTCTGTTGTTAAAAATGTTGTTAATGAAGGTTTAGATGAAAGTTGGTTATCTAATAAATCTGAATTAAACAACTACAATGAATATGAAAATTTAACAAATTCAGACATTATACAAATGCTTGTTAAAAAACTATGTGAGAATGATGAAAATAAAAATAATATTACTAACTCAAACGTTGAAGAAAAAAATGAAGAAAATGATAAATTAAACAAATCTATAGCAATAAATGATATATCAATGATAGATATTAAAGATGAAAATGAAAATAACATTACTAATTTAAATATTGAAGAAGAAAAAAAAGAAAACATTAACTCCAACAATTCAATTATTGAAAAAGGTGAAAATGATGACCTAAACAAATCTAAAATAGCAGAAAATTTTTCTAACCTAAAAATTAAAGATGAGATTAAAGAAGAAAGAAAACTAACTAGAAGAGAAATACTCGAAAAAAAAAGAAAAAATAGAATAGAAGAAGAAAAAAGAAAAAAAGAATATCAAAGAAATAAAAGATCTGAAAGAAGAACTCAAGAAAAAGCAAAAAGAATTGAAGAATTTGCAAAAATAGGAAACCAAAATAAAATTGAAAATATTACTTTATCTGAAAATAATAAAAAAATAATAGAAGATCAATATGAAAAAATAATAAAGAAATTAAAAATTTATGAAAATAAAAATAACAGTTTAACCGAAACACAAATTGCAGAAAAAAATTTATTTTATGAAAAACATAAAGATATAATAAATTTTTTAAAAAGTTTACCTATATTTAAATTCTACTTATTAAAATCTTCAATTGAAGAAAAATTTTCATCTTTAGACTCAAAAAAAACTAAAAAAGTTTTTCAATATTTTTACAATAATGATTATGAATTCAGAAAAAATTTTGATAACATAAATTTAGAAGATTTAGATTACTATTTCAATAAACCAGAACATAAAAAATTTAAGAAAAATAATAAAAAAATATTAAAAGAAATAAAAGAAATAAGTGAAAATAAAAAACAAAAAAATACTGAAATATTAAAACAACTTTTAAATGTTCAAGAAAATTTAAAAAACTGTAATAGCACAAAATTAATGGAATTATTTAATAAAGTTTTAACTGATTACAAAAAAGAATGTGAAGAAAACTATAAAGACTATTATTTAGAATATAAAAACAGTGACGCTTTCATTTCACCTGAAGAATCTTTAAAATGTTTGTTATGTGAAACATTTTCTAACTCTATTGTGCCTACTCAATTATATTTAAAATATTCTGAAGAATTTAACCATGGAAACCAAAGAAGGGAAAAATTTTTAAGTATAATGAAAAGTTCACCAAACTACAGCGAGCTGGTGGAATTAGCAAAAAAACGTCTTTTATTAAAAATGCAACAATGGGTGGCTTCAGGAGGAAAAGATTTAAAAAATAAAATGAACTATTTAAAGAAAAGTGGAAAACTTTTAAAAGATGGAGGAGATGAATTCTTTAAATTAATTTTTGAAGATTAGCAATCACTTTATAACATTTAAAAAACCTTCAATTTTTAATAATTGAAGGTTTATGTTATATAATATTAACTAAATATATCAATATTTATTAATATAAATAAATTTTAATTAAAAACTATTTCCACTCACAAAAATAATGACACAATAAAAAATAATGTTGTTAACAAAGGTTAGATGAAATTTGGTTATCTAATAAATCTGAATTAAACAAATCTAACATAACTAAAGATTAATTAAAAAAATTAAAACAACACCAGAATAAAAAAATTAATAGATTTCATTACCAAAAAAATACTTTTTAGAATGAAGTTAAAAAATATAAAAAATGCTTAACGAAATAAATAATAATTTATTATTGCTATTACAAGAAATTATTTTTAAAAAGTTAACCAATTGTGAAATTAAATCTGCAGAACAAAAAGATGAAATTTTAAAAATTATGCGTTCTTTAAAAAATTACAAAATATTAGCTAAAAAATTTAAAGCTAAAGTAAATAAAAAATTTACTAACGAGAACAAGATAAAAATAATAATACTTAAACAATTAATTATTCATATTAAATTTTAAATAATAAATCTTTTTCTAATTAATTTTATTAAAAAATAAAGTGCTTGAAAATGTTTTTTTTGAGCACTTAATTTATAATTTTAAATTAGCATTTAATATGTTTTTTTATGTTCAAATAAAAATTTAAACTTTAAATTAAAATTTCCCTTTAAAAGCTCTAAAAGCATTTAAAATTGCTAAAATGGAAACTCCAACATCAGAAAAAATAGCAAGCCAAATATTTGTTAAACCAAAAATCCCTAAAATAAAAATTAAACCTTTAAAAGATAGAGAAAAAACAACGTTTTGTTTAACCGTTCTAACAACCCTTTTAGCAATTAAAATTGCAATATTTATTTTGTTTATGTCGTCATCCATTAAAACAACATCACAAGCCTCCATGGCAGCGTCTGAGCCAATTGCTCCCATTGCAATGCCAACATCTGCCAACTTTAAAGAAGCAGCGTCATTAACACCGTCTCCAATAAACGCAACAATTTCTTTTTCTCTCCTGTTTTTTAAAAAACTTTCTAATTTTTCAACCTTTTCATAAGGCAAAAGTTCACAAAAAACATAATCTAAATTAAGATTTCTAGCAACATTTTCTCCAACAACTTTTTTGTCTCCTGTTAACATAACAATTTTTTCAACACCATTTTTTTTAATGTTTTTTAATGCATATTCAACATTAGTTTTAATTTCATCTTGTAACACAATTTTTCCGCAATATTTTCCTTCAACAACCAAATGAATATTTGTTCCTAATTCATCTTCTTCAAAAGAAGAAATGCCAATTTCTTTAAGCAATTTAAAATTTCCAACAAAAACTTCCCTTTTGTCTACTAAAGCTTTAACTCCTTTTCCGAAAATTTCTTTAACATTTTCCACTCTGTTTAAATTTAAAGGTTTGCCGTAAGCTTCTTTAATGGACTTTGAAATTGGATGGTTTAACTTGCTTTCGGCTAAACATATTGTTTCTAAAACTTCTTCTTTGCTTAAATTAAAAGAATAAATCTCTTTAATAACAAATTTGCCTTTTGTTAGGGTTCCTGTTTTGTCGAAAATTGCAGTTTTAACTTTAGCTAACATTTCTAAAAAAATGCTTCCTTTAATTAAAATCCTATTTTTTGCTGCTTTAGAAATAGCTAAAAAAAAGCTAACAGGAATTGAAATAACCAAAGCACAAGGGCAAGAAATAACCAAAAAAATTAAACAACGCTCAAGCCAAACATGCCAATCTTCTTTAAATAATAAGGTTGGAATAATAAAAATTAAAAATGCTGCAATAACAACAGTGGGTGTATAAATTTTTGCAAACTTTTTAATTAAATTTTAGGTTTTAGACTTTTTAGAAATAACATTTTCAATTAAGTTTAAAACTTTTTTAATGGTAGACTCTTCATATTTTTTAGTAACCTTAATTTCTAAAGCACCACTAATGTTAACAACTCCACTCAAAACAAAATCTTTAGGCCCAACACTTAAAAAATTAGATTCACCAGTAATTGAAGAAGAATCTAAAAAAGAGCCTCCACTTAAAACCACACCATCTAAAGGAACTCTCTCTCCCGGTTTAACGACAATTACATCTCCCGGTTTAACTTTTAAGGGGTTAACCTTTTTAAAAGAATCTCCTTCTTTTAAATTAGCATATAAAGGCCTAATTTGCAAAGCAGAAGAAATTTGGCTCTTAGAGCGAAAAATGGCTATGTTTTGAAATAATTCTCCAATTTGATATAGCAAAAAAATTGAAACCGCCTCAAAATATTGTTTTAAAAAAAAAGCACCAATAGTTGCAATGAACATTAAAGATTTTTCATCTAAAAAGTTAAATTTTAGTATATTCTTCAAAGTTTTTAAAATTATATCGTAACCTATGAAAAAATATAAAATTAAAAAAAATATAAACTTAAAATTTAATGTAAAATCATAAAAAAAATTAAAAATAACAAAAGAAAACAAAATTAAACTAGTTATAACAATTTTATTTAAAAGTGCTTTTTGTTTTAAATTTTCACAAAATTTAATCATATGAATATTCCTCTTAAAAACTTTTTGTAAATTTATTATAAAAAACTATATTTCTAATTTCAACCAAATCTACAATATAACAAATTAAAATAACTTAAAATATTTCTAAAATATGTTGAATAACAGAATAAAATATTATATAATTATTTTGTTTGCTTTTAAGAATAATTATTAGAATTAAAGTTAGTGCATTTTTAAATTTTTGGGGGTTTAGTTTTTGTTTGAAATTTTAGAAAAAAGATATCTTAATGAAAATGTAATTTTAATGAAAATTTTAGCGACAAATGTTGCAAAAAATGTTATGCCGGGACAATTCATAATTTTAAGAGTTAATGAAAACGGTGAAAGAATTCCACTAACAGTTGCAGACTACAACAGAGAAAAAGGAACAATAACAATAATATTTCAAATTGCAGGAGCCACAACAAAACTTTTGAGTAAATTAGAAGAAAATGAAAAAATAAAAGACATTGCAGGCCCATTAGGCAAGCCTTCAAAATTAGAGGGCCTTAAAAAAGTTTTAATAGTAGGTGGCGGGGTTGGTTGCGCAATTTGCTACCCTATTGCAAAGCATCTTTTTAAAAACAATGCAACAGTTCACATAATTACAGGTTTTAAAAATAAAGATCTCGTAATTTTAGATGAAGAATTTAAAGCCATTTCCAATAAATTTATTTTAACAACAGATGACGGCTCAAAAGGAGAAAAAGGCCTGGTTACAAAGCCGTTAGAAAACCTATTAAACTCTAACGAAAAATATGATGAAATAATAACAATAGGCCCTTTAATTATGATGAAATTTGTTTGTGAAATAACTAAAAAATATAATGTTAAAACAACAGTTTCAATGAACCCAATAATGATTGACGGAACCGGAATGTGTGGTGGTTGCAGAGTAAACGTTGGAGGAAAAATTCGTTTTGCATGTGTTGACGGCCCAGACTTCAATGGGCATTTAATAGATTTTGATGAAACAATTAAAAGAAATAAAATATATGAAAATTTTGAAAAAAAAGCATATGAAAAAACTTGTAATCTTTACAAAGGGAGTTAAATTGAGTTATGCCTAATATGAGTGAAAAAAAAACAGAAATGGCTTTACAAAGTCCATCTCAAAGAAATAAAAATTTTAAAGAAGTTTCTTTGGGTTATACAGAAGAACAAGCAATTGAGGAAGCGAAAAGATGTTTGAATTGCAAAAATAAACCCTGCAAAGAAAAATGCCCTGTTAAAATTAACATTCCAAACTTCATAGAAAAAATAAGGGAGAAAAAATTTGAAGAAGCCTATGAAATAATAACTGAGTCTTCCTGCTTGCCTGCAATTTGCGGAAGAGTTTGCCCACAAGAAACGCAATGTGAAAGTGGATGTGTTAGAAAAATTAAAGGTGAAAGTGTTGCAATAGGAAGACTAGAAAGATTTGTAGCAGACTTGCATAATAGCAAAGAAAGAAAAATATACATAAAAGAACAAAAAAACATAAAAATCGCAATTGTGGGTTCTGGCCCTTCTGGCCTTTCTTGTGCTGCGGAACTTTTAAAAGAAGGTTTTAAAGTTACAATTTTTGAAGCATTACACGAACCAGGAGGAGTTTTAACATATGGCATTCCAGAATTTAGGTTACCAAAAAACATTGTAAAAAAAGAAATAGAAAATTTAAAAAATTTAGGCGCTGAAATTAAAACAAACACAATAGTAGGCAGCAGCATAACGGTGGACGAACTTTTAAAAGAAGGGTTTAAAGCAATTTTTATTGGCTCAGGAGCAGGCCTGCCAAAGTTTATGAACATTCCCGGGGAAAATTTAAATGGAGTATTTGCAGCCAATGAATTTTTAACTAGAATAAACCTAATGAAAGCATATGAAAAAAATTCACAAACTCCAATATATGTTCCAAAAAATGTCGCAATAGTTGGTGGTGGGAATGTTGCTATGGATGCCGCAAGATCTGCAAAAAGAATTGGTGCAGAAAATGTTTATGTAATTTACAGAAGAAGTGAAAAAGAAATGCCAGCAAGACTAGAAGAAATAGAGCATGCAAAAGAAGAAGGCATAATTTTTAAATTTTTATGTAACCCCATTGCCATTCATTCTGACGAAAACTTTTTTGTTAAAAACATAGAATGCGTTGAAATGACTCTAGAAAAACCAGATGAAACAGGAAGAAGAAAACCAATAGTTAAAAAAGATAGCAATTTTTTAATTGAAGTAGACAGTGTAATAATTGCAATTGGCACTTCTCCAAACCCTTTAATTAAAAATTCAACTAAAGGCTTAAAAACAACAGAATGGGGTGGAATAATAATTGATGAAGAAGGTTTAACTTCAAAAGAAAATGTTTACGCTGGAGGAGACGCAGTAACGGGCTCTGCAACGGTTATTTTAGCAATGGCATCTGGAAAAAAAGCTGCTAAATCAATAATAGAAAAGTTCAAATCTAATTAAAATTAATTTAAGAGGTGTTTAATTTCATGAAAAATTTTAATGTTGGAGTTATTGGAGCAACCGGAATGGTTGGACAACGTTTTTTAACCATTTTAAAAGATCATCCATGGTTTAACGTTAAAGTTTTAGCAGCTTCAAGTTCTAGTGCTAACAAAACATATGAAGAAGCAGTTAAAGAAAAATGGAAACTTTCAGAAAAAATGCCTGAAAAATTTAAAAATTTAATTGTTTTAGATGCAATGAAAAATATGAAAAAAATTGCAGAAGAGGTGGATTTTGTTTTTTGTGCTGTAAACATGCCAAAAGAAGAAATTAAAAATTTAGAAGAAGCTTATGCAAAACTAGAATGCCCTGTAATTTCTAACAATTCTGCCAACAGAAATGTTGAAGATGTGCCTATGATTATTCCTGAAATTAATGCTAGCCATATTAAAATAATAGATTCACAGAAAAAAAGGTTGAAAACAAAAAAAGGTTTCATTGCTGTGAAGTCTAACTGCTCAATTCAAAGTTTTGTTCCGGCTATTTCTCCCCTACTTTGTTTTAAGCCAACAAAAATTTTAGCGTGCACCTACCAAGCAGTTTCCGGAGCAGGGCGAACACTAGAAGAATGGGAAGAAATTAAAGATAATGTTATTCCTTTCATTAAAAACGAAGAAGAAAAATCTGAATTAGAACCTTTAAAAATATGGGGTGAAATAAAAAACGAAAAAATTGTTCCAAACAAAGAAATTTCAATTACAACTCAATGTTTAAGAGTTCCTGTTTCCGACGGGCACACTGCTGCTGTTTTTGTAAGTTTTAAAGAAAAACCAACTCTAGATGAAATAAAAAACAAATGGGAGGATTTTAATAAAACAATTAATTTAAACTTACCCTCATCACCAAAAAAGTTTTTACATTATTTTGAAGAAGAAGACAGGCCCCAATCTAAGTTAGACAGAAACCTAGAAAACGGAATGGCAATTTCAATTGGAAGGTTAAGAAAAGATTCACAATATGACTACAAATTCATTTGCCTTTCTCACAACACATTAAGAGGAGCAGCAAAGGGAGCAGTTTTAATGGCAGAACTACTAGCAGATGAAGGTTATTTAAAATAAAATAAATATTATAAGGAGAGTTCCTATGGAAAACAAAATGTTTAAAGGCGCTGGCGTTGCGTTAATTACGCCGATGAATGAAGACAAATCTGTTAATTATAATAAGTTAAAAGAACTAGTTAACTGGCAAATTGAAAACAAAACAGATGCAATAATAGCATGTGGAACAACAGGAGAATCTTCAACTTTAACAGATGAAGAAAAACTAAAAGTAATTGAAGAGGTTGTTAAAGAAACAAAAAAAAGGGTTCCCGTAATAGCAGGAACAGGAAGCAACAACACAATGCATGCAGTTGAACTTTCAAAAAAAGCCGAAAAATTAAACGTGGATGGCCTTTTAGTTGTAACACCATACTACAACAAAACATCTCAAGAAGGGTTAGTTAAACATTATGAAACAATTGCTAGTAGTGTTAACATTCCAGTTATTGTTTACGACGTGCCTTCAAGAACTGGTTGCAAAATTGAGCCTGAAACATTCAAAAAACTAGAAGAAATAAAAAACATTGAAGCAGTAAAAGCAGCGAGTGGCTCTATTTCAGATGTAACAACAATATCTGCAAACTGCAAAAATTTAAAAATATATTCAGGAAACGACGACCAAATAACTTCAATGATGGCCATTGGTGGAATTGGTGTAATTTCTGTTTTATCCAACATAATGCCAAAGCAAACACATGAAATATGTGAATTGTTTTTAGAAAACAAAGTTAAAGAAAGCAAAGAACTACAATTAAAACTACTAGATTTAATTCATGCAATTTTCATTGATGTTAACCCCATTCCAGTTAAAGAAGCAATGAATTTAATGGGTTTAAACGTTGGCCCTTGCAGATTGCCATTATACAAATTAAATGAAAAAAAATTAGAAACATTAAAAAGTTGCTTAAAAAAACATAATTTAATTTAATAATAAAAAAAAGGAGAGAAAACTTTGACGTCAATTATTTTAAATGGAGCTAATGGAAAAATGTGCGAAAATGTTTTCAATATTGTTGAAAACAACCCAGAAAACTTTAAAATAGTTTTAGGAATAGACCCTAACCCTAATTCTAAAATTCTTTATAACTTTAAAGTTGAAAAAAATTTCCCTGAAAATGTTTCTGCAGATGTTGTAATAGATTTTTCCAACCCTAATTCTTTAAATGAACTATTAAATTTTGCAGAATCTAAAAAAATGCCTGTAGTAATTGCAACAACCGGTTATTCTAAAGAACAAATAGAAAAAATTAAAGATGCTTCAAAAAATATTCCAATATTTTTCACTTTTAACATGTCTTTAGGTATTAATCTTCTAACAAATTTAGTTAAAAAAGCCTATAATATTTTAAAAAATAATTTTGATATTGAAATAATAGAAAAACACCACAACCAAAAAATAGATGCTCCTAGTGGAACTGCTTTAATGATTGCAGATGCCATAAACGAAGAAGCAGACAACAAGTTTGAATATGTTTACAACAGGCAAAATGTTAGAAAAAAAAGAGAAAAAAATGAAATAGGAATCCATTCCATAAGGGCAGGAACAATTGTTGGCGAACATGAAGTCATATTTTCTGGAGAAGATGAAATACTAAAAATTTCTCACACTGCAACAAGTAAGAAAATTTTTGCATTAGGAGCATTAAAAGCAGCAGAATTTATTAAAAATAAACCTGCTGGAATTTATAATATGAAAGATTTAGTTAATTTTAATTGATATTGCAAAAATTCTCAGTCTAACACATCTCTATCTGCTAAAAGGTCTGTTTTTCCTAAAAAAATGTCATCCATATAACATTCCATTTCTCCAACCTTTTCCCCTTTTTTAACATTAAAATAAATAACATTACATTTAATATATGCTTTAATTTTTTTATTTTTACGCATATCGTTCGTTAAGCTAATTTCTATTTTTTCTTTAGGAATGACCTTAAAAAATTTATCTTCTCCATCCATTCCAATAACCTTGAATTCTTTATCTTCGAATTTGTCTTCATCTCTTAAAATTTTTAAAACATTAAATTTTTTATACTTTCTAAAGCCATATTCTAACAAAGCTCTACAGTCAGCATAACATTCCCTATCATTTAAAACAACAGCAATTAATTTAACACCATTTTTTTCAGCTGCTGAAACTAAGCACTTCCCTGCTTCTTTTGTAAACCCAGTTTTAACCCCGCATGCCAAACTGTAATAATGTTGTGTCTTTTTATTTAACATTTTATTATGGTTTATATAAAACCTCTTTTCTTTAGTTCTATTAGGGTTATATTCTTTAGAATTAACAGTTTTTTTAATTTCAATGCTGTCTCTATAAGAACCGCAAAGTTCTCTAAATAAATCATTTTTCATGGCATAGCTAGCTAAAAAAGCTAAATCTTTTGCATTGGTGCAGTTTTCTTTAAATTCTTTAGAATAGCTCACATCTTTAGGACCCAAGCCAGATGAAGAACTAAATTTAGTGCTATTTAAATTTAATTCTTTAGCTTTTTCATTCATAAGTTCTACAAATTTTGCTATATATTTTTTAACATCAATCTTCTCCTCATCATCACACAAAGGAGAAATTTTTTTATTTTTAATAAGCTCTTTAATAACTCTTATGGCAATTTCGTTGGCGGCATCGTTTCCAGAAGCGAGCATAAGCCCAACTAAAAGGCCCTTCATGTTAACGCTGTCACCTTTAGCAAGGTTCATTGAACTACCTTCAACATTTATTGCCTCTTCATTGACTTCATAGTACGTATCGAAATCTTCAATATTTTCAATAGCTAAAATTGCCGTCATAATTTTAGTGGTGCTTGCCATTTCTGCCACAATATTAGCATTATTAGCATAAAGAACATCATTAGTTCTCGCATCAATTAAAATTGCCCCTTTTTGTGCATTAATGCCAACATCTGAAGAATTTAAATTAAAATTTTCATCATTTTTCTGGTTAACTATGTTACTAACAACAATTGCTTCGTTATCTATTTTTTTCTCACTGGAGTGAACCATTTTAGAATTAAAACAAATTAAAACAATAACATTAACAACTACAAAGCATTTTAAAATTGTTTTATTAAAAAGTTTTTTTATGTTATTCAACACTAAACCTCCATTTTAAATATAATCAAATTTACCGTTTAGTAATAGTATAACCTTTTAATTTAAAATTCTCATAAAATTTAACATTTTTCATCTTTTTTCTCTTTTTTCTTTTTTTTAAATAAATCCAATATTTTAGAAACAGCATCCGGAACAGTTTCTAAAACCTTAGAAACTTTATTTCCTTCATCCGAAATTTGTAAAAGTTCAACATCATCTGGTTTAATAACTAAAAAAGCTAAAGGTTTAATTGTAACGCCAGCACCAGCACCTCCACCAAATGTGTTTTCTTCTTTTTTAGTTGGAATATCTGAACCACCAGAACCAAAACCAAAACTAACCTTAGAAACAGGAATTATGGTAATTCTTCCTTCTTGTGTAACAATAGGAGTTCCAATAATTGTGTTAACATCCACCATCTCACGTATTTTTTCCATAGAAACTCCAAGCATAGATTCAATAGTATGGCTCATAATTTAAAATCCCCTTTCACAACTTTTTAAAAAACTTTTGAGAAAATAATTCTAATAAAACATTAGTAAAATAAATAGATAATCCAATAAAAATTTTAGCAATTTTAATATTAAAATTCAATAAACAAAAATAGTCCGAAGTTTCCTTTAAAAAATTTGGTGTTATAACAATTTCTTCATTCTTAACCTTAACTTTACAAAAACAATTAATAAAACGAACTAAATTGTAAGTCAAACATGAAATTTTAGCATAGTTTAAAGCAGTTTTTTTTGCATCTTCATTAGAAATATTAAAATTTAACTTTAATTTAGTTATTTTAAATTTTTTAATTAAATATTTCAATAATTTTGGAAGTGGAATAATTAAAATTTTAATCATATTAATAGTCTGTAAAATGTTTTTCTTTTCTTTCTTCGGCTTTTTCTTTGCTTTTTTAACAGCTTTTTCCTCATGTTCACTTTCTTTTTTCTTTCCCTTATTAAACTTAGAAGAAAAAATAATGAATTTTAAAAACAATATTTTTACTGTAATGTTTAAACCTTTATTTTTATCATATAAAATTTTAAATCTTATTTTAATTAATCCAATAATTAAAATAATCGCTAATAATATAATAACAAATTTCATTTTAAACATCCACCAAAATTTAGAAATAATTTAAATTAATTTATTATGTTCACTATGCCTATATTTTAACCATTTTATTCCTTTTATTCTAGCAATTTTAAAATTTAAAATTAAATAAAATTTTAAAATAATTAAACAAACGCACAACAAATAAGATTAAAATTTTATTTAAAATCCCCTTCCACAATAAAAATAAAATTAAAATATTTCCAAAACGCTCGTATTTTATAATAGAATAATAAAACCTTTTAGGCAGAATTAAAGTGAAAATGCGGTATCCATCCAAAGGAGGAATAGGAATTAAATTAAAAACAAAGAGCTGTAAATTAATCATTATTAAATAATTAATAAAATATTGCAAGAAAATAACAAAATAACTTTCATAAGCTCCAAGTAAAAATATTTCATAAATTTTTGTTAAAAAAAATCCTAAAGTAACCAAAATTAAATTCGAAAAAGGCCCTGCAAAAGAAACTAATGCCATGTAAACCCTAGGTTTTTTAAAATTATTAACATTAACAGGAACAGGATTAGCCCAGCCAAACTTGAAAAATATTAAACACAATGTTCCCAAAAAATTCATATGTCTTAGTGGGTTTAAAGTTAACCTATTATTTTGTTTTGCAGTGCTGTCTCCTAATAAATTTGCAGCAAAAGCATGAGAAAATTCATGAAAAGAAAGACTAAAAACAATAACAATAATAAAAGCTACAATTTTTATTTTATCTTGAAAAAAGTATAATAAATTCATAACCTCTCACTTAATAATCTGTAAATTTTTAACATCACCTTTTATTTTAGTATACTACAAATATAAAATTTTACAATAAAATCTTACCTATATTGACATATATATAAATTAAATATTATAATTAACATGTGGTTTAAGGAGAGATGGCCGAGATGGCTGAAGGCGCATGATTGGAATTCATGTGTGTTATTTTCTTAGCACCGGGGGTTCGAATCCCTCTCTCTCCGCCAAATATTATAAAATTTATTTAGAAGTTTAAATAAAAATAAGTGAGGTGTTTTTAAAATGAATAAAATTCAACTATTTCATTTTCATCTTCTTTTAAATTTAAGTATTCCATTTCTAGTGGTTATGTTAGCTGTAATAATCTACGTTATTTATAGAATACATAAATTTAATAAAAATAAAAAGTAAAATTAGTCCTAATACTCAACATGTTTTTTAAATTTAAAAATACTCCTAACTAAACCATAACTAAAGGAATAAATTATGAGTGTAAAAGAAATTAAAGAAATAATTTTTTATATTTTTTTTTTAAAATATGTTGGACCAGTTTTAGTATTCATATTAATAGTCATGTTAATCTTTGCAATAATTTTAATAATAGATATCATTTACAAAACATTCAAATTATTTAGTAAAAATAAAAATAAAAAATAAAAACAATGTAAAAAATTTTTAGTAGATATTTCAAAGCAAACAAAAAAATAAATGAATAATTTTTTAAAACAAAATAAAAGGAGGCTTTTTCATTAAAGTTTTATTTAAAATTTTCATGGTTTCAAGCATGTTATTAATGTTTGCATTCTTTGCAGCAACTTTTGCAGCTTGTGTTATATATAACGTTTATGTTTATATTAAAAATAAATTCAATAAATAAATCAAATTTTAAAATATAATTATATCATTCTAATTTTCAAATAAATTTGAGATAGAATTACAAATTTTAAACATAAATTAAAATTTAAAAATTTTTCTAAAATAACAGGAGGATTTATTATTAAAATTTTATATATGATTTTCCTTTTTTCAATAATGTTATTGATGTTTGCCTTTTTTGCTGCAACTTTTGCAGCTTGTGTTATATATAACGTTTATGTTTATATTAAAAATAAACTAAATAAATAAATCAAATTTTAAAATATAATTATATCATTTTAATTTTCAAATAAATTTGAAATTAATATTAAAAATATTGGGAAAATAAATTTAGTTTCTTTAAAATAATAAATTAAAACAATCATTATTAACGTTAAAATTAAAGAAAATAAATTTGAAATAAAATTAAAAATTTTATAGGATAAATTAAAATTCAAAAATTCTTCTAAAAAAAGCTTTAAAATTTGCCCACCGTCTAATTTTTCTATTGGCAATAAATTAAAAATTAAAATTAAAACATTAACAAATAAAACAATTTTTAATTTAAAATGTAAAGAGAATAAAATTAATACTAAATTTCCTAAACAACCAGAAATTAAAACAAAAAATTCTTTTAAAAAAGATAAATTTTCATCTTTCTTTATGCTAATTCCTGTAACACTAAAAGAAACTGTCTCTATTTTAGCAGATAGTATGTTTAAAACCAAAATATGTGAAAGTTCATGAAATAAAGAAGAAATAAAACAAATAAACGCGACATTACCCACATCATACAAAAAAAACCACGAGATTAAAAATAAAAATAAAAATGAAACTTTAAACTTTACATTTAAAAAATTAAATATAATCATAAATAATTAGGAAAAACCTCTATTGGGTCAATCCAATTCCCGTTTTTTTTAATCCCTAAATGAAGGTGTGCTCCGGTTACTCTTCCACTATTGCCAGAAAGCGCAATAACATCTCCTTTTTTAACAAAACTTCCTTGTGGGATTAAAATTTTACTGCAATGTGCATATAAAGATTCATAAAATTCACCATGAGAAATTGAAATATAATTACCAGATCTTTCAGACCTAGCAGCCACATTAACAATTCCATCTGCAATAGCTAAAACTGGTGTTCCACAGCAAGCAACAATGTCCACACCATAATGAAAGTCTTTTTTTCCTTTAGATAGTGGGTTTTCTCGCAGTCCATATTTAGAAGAAACTTTGCCATCTATTGGTTGCTTAAAATTAAAGAAAATAACATCATCATCTTCGGTTTCAGAAGAACAAAAATTTTCAAATTCTAATTCTTTTTCGTTAAATTTTTCTTCAGTTTTAACATTTTCTAATTGTGAATTCTCTAATTTCTCATCTTTTTTAAAATTTTCGTCAGATTTTTTTTGAACACCAACAGGTTTAACATTATTAAAAAATTCTTTTAAATTAAAAACAGTTTCATTAATTAAGTTTTTAAATGTTGGGCCTTTAGTGGCATATTTAATCCTATCGTTAAGATATGTATATCTACTAAAAGAAATTATTTTAACAAAAATAAAAACCAGGTAAACAAAAAAACAAATAAAACTTTGAAATAAAAATATACTAAAAATTGTCTTCTTATTTTTCTTATGTTGCCTAAAATTTTTATTTTCAAAAAAATTAGAATTTTCTCCTTTCATTTTTAATTCCTCCCTTTATTTTAAACAATATTCAATTTTAAGTGTGGATATGCACAGATTAATATTATTTAGCGTATTATAGATTGTATGAAAAATAATACTTAATATAAATATTAAAATTACAATAAAATTTTGTAATTTTATATATATATTTTAGATAGGAGTTGCAATTAATGAAAATTATAGTGATTAATAGTCCAAAATTTATTTCACCAATATTAAGATTTATTTTTAAAATTAAAAAAGAACAAGATTAAAAATAAATAGTCCTATCTTTAAATTTAATAAAGATAGGACTATTTATTTTTATTAATATAAAAATTTTTAATCTAACGTTTCATAAAATGCATCAGAGTTAAAGCTAGACTTTCCACTTCTATTTCCAGCATCATCGGTTACAATCTTAATAAATCCATACTTTGCTGTTTTCCCTGTTCTTTTATTTTTTATAATAACTTTAAAATTAGCGTTTTTATAATCTTTAACATTAACATTTAATGAAACATTTTTATTAACAGCACCTTCAGTTCTGCTAACAACATTTTTCTTTTCATCAATAACAGCAATTTCAAAAACATCTTCAATTTTAGAAGAAGATTTTAAAGGTATTTTAATAGAATCTTCAAAAAAATCTTTATAATTAAATTTCTTTTCTTGGCCATTTTCATTATTTTTACTCAAACGATTTTCATTAACGTTTAACACAATCTCAACAACAGAGCCTAATGTTGCCTTTTCTTTATTCTGTTCAATAATAATTCCATAAGTTTTATTGTTACTGCTTGTTTCTCTAACAGAAACATCGAACCCTGCGTTTTTTAAAATATATTTTGCTTCTTCTAAAGTTTTTCCAACAACACTAGGAACCTCAACAATTTTTTCATCATTTTCACTAGCACTACAGTAAAGTCTAATTGTAGAATCGTAAGCAATTTCAGTAAAAGCTCTAGGTTCAATAGCAAGAACAGTGTTTAAAGGAGCTTCTTCATCTACTTTTTCAATTTTTTTTATGTTAATAAAGCCTGCTTTTTTTAGTTTTGCTTCCGCCTTAGAAACAGGTAAACCAACAACATCAGGAATTGTTTTTTTCTCTATTCCACTACTAACAATAAAAACCATATTACCATAGTTAGATTTAACCTGAGTATCAGGCTTAACAGATTGTTCTATTATTACACCTGCTTCATGATCTGAATTTGGTTCATATTTTATAGTGTAACCCAAATCTTTATATTTACCATTATCCATGGTTTTAACGTCTTCAATATTATGTCCAACAAAATTGGGTATCTTAATATCTGTTATAGGGCTTCTTCCTCTTCCAAACACAAAAGTTAAAACCATAATTATGGCAGCTAAAAAAAACGCAATAGTTACACCAGAAAGAATAGGAATTAATTTTTCATTTTTACCTATTAATCCAGCACTTCTTTTTAAAAAACTTTTCTTTTTCTTTAACCCATAAGGGTTTAAATTAAAACTTTTAGTAGCGTCAATATCATTAGAATAAACATAACCAAACCTAATATTAGGATCTTGTTTGAATTCGTCCACATCTCTTAACATTTCTGTTGCAGATTGATATCTCTCTTCTGGTTTTTTCTTAATTGCTTTAAATATTATTTCCACAAGTCCTTGCGGTAAACTAGGGTTTAATTTTAAAGGAGATTTAGGATGTTCATTAATTTGTTTTTCTGCAACAATCTCTGGAGTTTTGCCTTCAAATGGAAGCACACCAGTTAACATTTCATACATCATAATTCCAACAGAATAAATGTCAGACTTAAAGTCTGTTATTCCTCCTGATGCTTGTTCTGGGCTAATGTAGTAAACAGAGCCTACCGTTTTTTTAGAATTAATTTTTTCATCTCTTGGAAAACGAGCAATGCCAAAATCCATTATTTTAACTGTCCCATCTTCCAATAACATAATATTTTGAGGTTTTATATCTCTATGTACAATCCCCTTGTCGTGTGCGTGTTGCAATCCTCTTAAAATTTGAAAAACAAAATGCACAACATCCTTCCAATTCAAAACTTTTGCTTTTTCAATGAATTCTTTTAAGGTTATTCCTTCAACATATTCCATAACAATATATTGAATACTGTTTCCAAAACCAACATCAAAAATTCTAACAATGTTAGGATGAGATAGACTAGCATTAGCCTTAGATTCGTTTTTAAACCTATATAAAAATTCTTTATTTTTAGAATATTTATCTTTTAAAACCTTTATTGCAACATAAGTTTTTTTTAAATTATCGTAAGCTCTGTAAACGTCAGCCATTCCGCCAACGCCAATAACTTCTATGAATTCATATCTACCATCTAATCTCTTACCCACTAATTTTCTCATTTAAATATCCCCCAAATATTACAAAAAGATTGCTAAAATAAAAATTAATTAAATTTTTATTAATACTGTGGTAATGTTGTCACAACCACCATTAAAATTTGCGCTATTAACTAATTTTTTAACACAACTGCTAACATCTTTCTCTTCATTGGTAATATTTTTAATTTCATAATCAGAACAATTATTTGTTAGCCCATCACTGCAAATTAAAATTAAATCATCTTTTTTAACAGTAATATTTTTAAAATCCACTTTAATTTTGTTAGAAATTCCAACCGCATTTGTTATTTCGTTTTTTCTAGGATGAACTCTAGCTTCTTCTTTAGTAATTTTTCCACAATCAACCAAAGTTTGCACATAAGAATGGTCTACTGTTAGCTGAATTAAATTAGAATTAGAGACCAAATAAGCTCTACTGTCTCCCACACTAAAAATGTTTAAATTAAAATCATTTAAAACAATTACTATGCATGTTGTTCCCATCCCTTTAAAATTCTCATTCGAAATACTTTTACTAAATATTTCTTCATTAGCAATCTTATAATATTCAAAAACTATTTCTCTTATTTCTTCGTTTGTTTGTTTATTTTCAAGTTTTTTAACAAGCTCATTAGAAAACAAATCTTTAACAATGGTGCTAGCAACATCACCAGCATTCT
This sequence comes from uncultured Clostridia bacterium, assembly GCA_947304245.1. GTDB lineage: Bacteria > Bacillota > Clostridia > Oscillospirales > Ruminococcaceae > RUG12519. The sequence continues at coordinate 13,931 of CAMZAK010000004.1, read as the reverse complement.
GCCCACCCATTCCATCACAAACAAAAGCAAAACATTTTTCATTGTTAAATTTATAATAATAAAAATTATCTTGGTTAGATTTTCTTTTTTTTCCGATGTCAGACATACCAAATATCTCCAAAAATCTAACCTCCCAACATTATATCAAATCTAAAATTCAATCATCGTCTCTTCTTGAAGATAATATTAAAATTAACCTAAAAACTTGTGCTAAGGAAGATAAAAAAGCAACAACATAGGTCATGGCCGCAGCCCACAAAACCTTTTTAACGCCTATTATTTCTTCGGAATCTAAAATATTCTGGCCTTCCAAAATTTTAATTGCTCTAGCACTAGCATTAAATTCAACAGGAAGAGTAATAAATTGAAATATTGCAACAAAAGAAAACAAGAGAATTCCAATGCCTGCTAATTTGTAGTTAGCAAAAATAAGCCCTGCAAAAAAAATTGGCATTGAAAGAATCGTCCCAAACTTTGTTGCAGGAATTGCTAAAGCTCTAACTTTAATTGGAAAATATTCTTTAGAATATTGAATTGCATGCCCAACCTCATGCGCTGCAACCCCAATGGACGCAATAGAACTGCTCTCATAATTACCACGAGAAAGCCTAACAACATTTTCTCTAGGGTCGTAATGATCTGTTAAATTTCCTTCAACCATTTCAACTCTAATGTGTTGTAAATTATAGCTGTCTAAAATATTCCTTGCAATAACAGCTCCACTAATGTTTTTTTTACTGAATAAATTAGAGTATTTTTTATATGTTAAATTTAATTTCAAACTAACAACAATTGAAACTAAAAATATTGGCATAATAATAAAAAAATAGAACATCATATCTGCTTTAGAATAGAAAAAATATCTATAAAAATTAGAAAAAAACATATTAAACCTCCAATTTAATTATTCCAAAAAATCTCCAACATTTAATTTAAATCCATTTAAAAAATTTTTAGCAAGCATTTTTTTTCTTCCTTCTAACTGAACCTCAACAAATTCTAAAGCGTCTTTTTTAAAACCCACTATTAATTCTTTTTTGGAAAGTATTTCTCCAGGTTTACCAAAAAAGTCTTCCCTTAGCCTGCTTTTAAAAACCTTTAAAATTTTTCCGTTTAAATAACAATATGCAGTTGGCCAATGAGAAAGTCCACAAATTAATTTATGAACAGCAAAAGCTTTTAAATTAAAATTAATTTTAGCTATCTCTTTTTTAATTTTAGAAACATAAGTGGCGTTTTCTTCATTTTGTTTTATTCTAGTTTCAGTCCCGTTTAAAACTTCCCTTAAAACTTCACACATAGCCTTTGCTCCAAGTTTTGAAAGCCTTTCACTTAACTCTAAAGTTGTTTCACTAACCCCAATCGGCGTTTCAACCATTTTTAAAATGTCTCCATCGTCTAACCTTTCTGTCATTTGTATTATGCTAATCCCTGTTTTTTCTTCACAATTTATTATGCTAGCCTGAATTGGAGAAGCACCTCTAAATTTAGGCAACAAAGAAGCATGCACATTAAAACAACCATACTTTGGCAATTCTAAAACTTCTTTAGGCAAGATTTTCCCGTAAGCTGCAACAACAATGGCATCTAAATTAAAATTTTTTAATTTCTCAACATACTCTAAATTAAACTTTTCTGGCTGAAAAATTTCAATTCCATTTTCCATAGCAATTTTTTTAACACTAGAATAAATAACCTCTTGTTTTCTTCCAACCGGTCTATCTGGTTTTGTAAAAACACCAACAACATCAAATTTTTCTTCAATTAAACTTCTCAAAATTTCTGCTGCAAAATCTGGTGTACCCATAAAAACAATTTTCATTTTTTAACTCAAACCCACCTTAAAAAATAAAAACTAAAATCTAGTTATAAACCATTTTACTCAGCCCTGTCTAAAAAAACAATCCCGTTTAAATGATCTATTTCATGACAAAGAGCACGAGCTAACAAGCCTTCACCTTTAACTGTAATTTTTTCCCCTTTTCTGTTTTTAGCCTCAACAACAACAAAAGATGGCCTTTTAACTCTTTTTTGAACTCCAGGAAAAGAAAGACAACCCTCAACCTCGTTTTGTTCACCTTTTTTCTCAACTATTTTAGGGTTAATAAGTTCAATAACTCCTTCTCCAACATCTATAACAACAACACACTTTAAAACACCAATCTGCACAGCGGCAAGGCCAACAGCATTTTTCATTGAATGCAACGTTTCAATCATATCATCTAATAAAACAAATAATTTATCATCAAATTCAACAATTGGTTTACTTTTTTTGCTCAAAAAACTTAAATCATCGGTAACAATCTTTCTCAAACTCATAATTAAAACTCCAATTTTATAGATAAAATACTTAAAACGCCTTCTAATTATTCTATATTATTTCCCCATTCATGTCAATATTTGCTCTAACTCTAATAAATTCTCTAGAAGAAAAAACATTTAATGCAATACTTCTAATCCATTCTCTAAATTTAGAATTATTCCTGCATTTTATTATAATCCTTTTCCTATATTTTTTATTCACCATAGAAATATAAGGCGTAAAAATTCCTAACATTTTAAAGGGTATTTTAGAATCTGCCTTTTTTTGACACTCCAAAATAAATTTTTTAGCACAAACAATAATTTTTTCTTCATCGCTACCAATAAAATTAACAACACATAAATCACAAAAAGGAGGACATAAAAATTCTTTTCTTTCCATTATTTCATTTTCATAAAACAAATCATAATCCTGTTTTGCTGCCCATGCTATTATTTTATTAAAAGGATTATATGTTTGAATAATGGCCCTGCCACTTTTTTTAGCCCTGCCACTTCTTCCAATAACCTGTGTTAAAAGAGAAAAAGCTCTCTCAGAACTTTTAAAGTCTGTTCCAAACAAAACACCATCAACAGAAAAAACCCCAACCAAAGTAACATTAGGAAAATTTAAACCCTTAGCAACAATTTGTGTTCCAATTAAAATATCATAAAACCCTTCTTCAAATTTTTTTATTTTTTCTTCTAGTTCAAACCTTGTAAATGTTGTGTCTGTGTCTAACCTTAAAACCTTAGCAGAACTAATATTTTCTTTTATGTAATCTTCAAGTTTTTGCGTACCTTGGCCAGAAAAAACTAATTTTTCACTTCCACAATTTTCACAAGCTTTAAAGTTTTTTTTAATAGCCCCACAATAATGGCACATAAAAGTTTTATTAGCTTTATGGTACACCATAAAAGCAGAACAATTCTCACATTTTAAAGCATTTCCACATTCCAAACAAAAAACATTTAAAAAATAACCTCTTCTGTTTAAAAATATAATGCTTTGCTCTTTATTATTAAAATTTTTAACAAGTTCATTAAATAAATAACTACTAATTCCAGGAACGCTAGACATTTTAGCTTTTAGCATGTTAACAACAAAAACTTTAGGTAAATCTGTTTCATTATATCTTTTATTAATAACAAATTTTTTATATATTTTTCTAGATGCCAAATAGTTAGTTGTAACACTAGGAGTTGCAGAAGAAAGAAGCAAAACACAATTATTTCTAAAACATCTAAATTTAGCAACATCTTTAGCGTCATATTTTGGGTCCATTTCACTGCTTTTAAAGCAACTTCCCTCTTCCTCATCCATTATAATTAACCCTAAATTTTTACACGGAGCAAAAACAGCACTTCTAGTTCCTATAACTAATTTTGCTTTTCCGTGAAAAATTTTAAAAAATTCATTTAATTGTTCTGAAGCTGAAATTCCACTATGTAAAACTGCAACACAATCTCCAAAAAAAGAACTAAAAAATTTAATAAGTTGTGTTGTTAAAGAAATTTCAGGAACTAAAAGAATGCATTCTTTCCCTTTTTTAATTACATAATCAATTAATTTTAAAAAAACTTGTGTTTTTCCACTTCCAGTAACCCCTTTTAAAAGAGCCACTTCAAAAGTTTCACCCTTTAAAAGGCTTAAAATTCCTTCAAACGCTGCCCTTTGTTCTCTGTTTAAAATTATATCTTCAACACTTTTAAGTTTTTCAAAATTTTTAAATATGTTTTCTTCATTTAAATTTTGTTTTTCAAAAAATTTTATTAATCCAATCTTATTCAAATTTTTAGCAACAACATCACTAACGCCACAAAAATAACATGCTTTTTTTAAGGAAATCTCTCCTTTTAATTTTATGAAATTAAAAAGTAATTCTTGTTTTTTGGTTAATTTAACTTTTTTAGTAAACGTTTCATCAACAGTAACCATAACAATGCTTTTATTTAAAATTTTACGCTTACTAGCATTATGTTTTACAATAACTTTTTTTTTTAGTAAACCTTCAAATACTTCATTAAAACCATTCAAAAAATCTGTTTTAATCTTTTCATTTAGTTCTTTTTTACTCTTAATTTGTTTTAATTTTAAAAAAAGTTCTTCCTCTTGCTTTGTTAAAACATTTTCATTGGTTTTACACAACTCCCAAAACTCATTAAACTTGTAAAACAAACCACTGGGTAAAATTGCTTTTACAATGCTAAACCAACTGCAAAAACATCTAGAATGAACAAAATTTGCAACTTCTAACAACTCTTTTGTTAAATATATTTCGTCTGAAAACAATTCTAAAATTTGTTTTAACCCTTTAGTTTCTTTTTCTTCTTGTAGTTTAAAAACAACAGCCTGCCTATTAACATTTAACTTTCCAAACCCAACTAAGACAAAACAACCTACTTTAACTTTTAGCTTCAATTCTTCTGGCACAATATATTTAAACAACCTATCATAACTAAAAGCTGTTTTTTCCACTGCAACAGAAGCAACAAGCACAAAATTTTCCTCCAATTAAACTACGCTTTTTTTAAAAAATCTTAAAGAATTACAATTTCATATTTACCAGACTTTAAATTTTTAATTGCCTCGCCAACAGGGTCATCTGGGCATGTCCCACTAATTTCGTTAGCCAAATCTACAATTTTTCTTGCCATTTTCGCAACTGCAATAATAATAGAATAATAGTTATGTCCATCTTTTAAATTTTCATTAAAAATATTTTCTTTCATAATTTTCCTCCTTTAAATTTATTTACAACAAACTTTTTAAAATTTCTTCTATTTCAAATTTTCTTCTTTTAACCTTAAAAGATTCTGCTTTTGCTATGCTTTTTATTTTTTCAACAGCATTATTAATTTCATCATTAACAACAACATAATCATAAGAATAAATATCTTTCATTTCAATATACGCTTGTTTTAATCTTTTTTCAACATTTTCTTTTGTTTCTGTTCCACGTAAAATTAACCTCTTTTTGAGTTCGTTAAAATTTGGAGGTAGTAAAAAAATTTTAACACAATCTAGTTTTTTAGAAACCAAAGAAGCACCGTTAACATCTATCTCAAGTAAAACAATTTCATTTTTTTTTAAAAGATCTTCCAATTTGCTTTTAATTGTTCCATAAAAATTCCCGCAATATTCATTATATTCAACCATTTCACCTTTTTTAATGTTCTCTAAAAATTCTTCTCTAGAAATAAAATAATAGTCTTCGCCATCTTTTTCAAGTTCTCTAGGTTTTCTTGTTGTTGCAGAAACTGAAACAGAAACTCCTTTAAAAGAAGAAATATGCTTTAAAACAGTCCCTTTTCCAACTCCAGAAGGCCCAGAAACAACCAATAAAATTCCTTTTTTCAACTTCTTAAAACTTAAACCCCCTTTCAAAAATTTTTACATTTTTAGCATATCTTTTTTAAAAATAGCTAAACAAATAAAAATTAACCCTATTAAAATTCTATAGTATGCAAAAACTTTAAAATTGTTTTTCTTAATATATTTCATAAAAATTGAAACAACAAAAATTGAAACAATAAAAGAAACAACAAAGCCAATAGTTAAAACCGCCAACTCTAACGGGCTAAACCCAACTCCGTTATGTTTAAAGTAAGACAAAATTTCCAACAAACTTGCTCCTGCAATGGTTGGAATGGCCAAAAAAAACGAAAATTCTGCTCCAACTGCTCTAGAACAACTAAGCAACAAAGCTCCTAAAATTGTTGCACCAGAACGAGATGTTCCTGGAATTAACGCTAAAGTTTGAAAAATTCCAATTAAAAAAACTGTTTTGTAGTCTAACATATTTAATTTAGAAATTTTAAAATTATTATTAAGATTTTTTTCAACCAACAAGAAAAAAAATCCATAAAGAATTAACATAAAAGACACAACAAAAGAATTGTAAAAATATTTATGAATGAAATCTTTAAAAACAAGCCCCACAACTGCAGCAGGAACGCTTCCTAAAATTATTTTTTTCCATAAATTTAAACAATTTCTTCTTTCGTTAAATATTTTTCCTCTAGAAAAAATATTTAGCCTATCGTAAAACAAAAAAACAATTGCAAGCATTGAACCAAACTGAATTAAAGTCATAAAAAGTTCAACAAACTCTCGTCCACCAGAATAACAAGTTTCATCGAAAGAAAACCAAGAATTAAACAAAATCATGTGCCCAGTGCTGCTAATTGGAAGCCACTCTGTTATTCCTTGAATTATTCCTAAGAAAAACGATTTTATAATTTCACTCAATTTTAGCCTCCGTAATATTTTAAACTTTAACTAATTCAATTATATCAAATCATTAAAAAAATATTACAAAAAAACAATATCTATGTAAACCCATCCTATTTACAACAATTCAGTAATCCGTATTTTTTCTTACGCTTGTAAACAATCTTAACATTCCCATCTTCACCAAGATAAACAAAAAAATTATGTCCTAACATCTCCATTTGCACAACAGCTTCTTCATCGTTCATCATCTGCAAATAAACATCTTTTTTCCTTTTAATGTCTTTAAAACCTTCAGCAACATCTTCATCTTTAGTTTGTTCAAATTTTTCAACAGACATAGCAATATTATCTATGCCAGATTTTCTTTTCTTATTTAAAAAATAAGTTTTAAGTTTTCTAATTTTTCTTTTTAAGTCGTCTACAGCAAAATCTATGGAGCTTTCAATGTCATCTGAAATTGCTTCTCCTCTAATGAAACTTCCAGCATCTTTAACAGTAATATCACACTTATATCCATCAACCTTTTTAGAAATTGTAACGTCGAAACTAGAAGTTTGCGGCAACATTTTTTCAACTCTTTTTAATTCTTTTTCAACACCAAGCTTTGTTCCTTCTTTTAAATTAAAACCTCTAGCTGCAATCTTAAACATTAAAAAACACCTTCCCCTTTTAAAACCTCAAGTTTAATCTAATCTATTATTAGTATACATTAACAACCAATTAAAATCAAAATTTTTTAAAATTAAAATTTTATAGTTTAATTAAAAGTTTAAAAATGCTATAATTAAACTATTAATTTTAAATTTATATTTAAAACAAAGGAACATAAATGAAAGTTTTTGCAATAGTTGCAGAATATAACCCCATACACAAAGGGCACATACACCACATAAACACAGTTAAAAAAATAGCGGATGCTGTTGTTATAATTCTAACAGGACATGTAACCCAAAGAGGAGAATTCACAATATTTAATAAATGGACTAGAGCAAAATCTGCTCTTTTAAACGGAGCAGACCTTGTTTTAGAAATGCCCACAATTTTTTCATGCAGCTGTGCAGAAAAATTTGCTCATGCAGCGCTAAAAATAGTTAAAGAATTAAATTTCATAACAAATTTAAGCTTTGGCAGTGAAAATGGCAACATAGCAGAAATAATTAAAATTGCAAAAGTTTGCAAAAACATTGAAAAAACAAAAGAAATGCAATATTTTTTAAAAAAAGGTTTTAGCCACCCAAAAGCAAGAGAGCTTGCCATTAAAGACGAAAACCAAATTTTAAGAAAACCAAACAACATTTTAGCTTTGGAATATGTTAAAGCTGCAATAAGTTTAAATGTTAATGTTAACTTTCACACGATTAAAAGATTAGGCGCCGAGCACGATTCTAAAATTCCAAACTTAACCGCAAGCTCTAGCTACATTAGAAAAAACATTAACAATTTTAAAAAAATAGAAAAATTCATACCAAAAAATTGTCTAAAACTTTACAAAAACCCAATTAACCCCCCGGAAAACATAATATTTAACTCCTTAAGGCAAACAACAAAAGAAGAATTAAAAAAACTGCCAGACACAACAGAAGGCTTACATAACAGAATTTATGAAGCTTCAAAAAAAGCAACATCTTTAACCGAATTTTTTAAACTTTCTAAAACTAAAAGATATACACTAACAAGAATTAAAAGAATTGCAATGTGTTCTTTTTTAAAAATAGAAAAAGAAAAATCCCCAATTTTACCTGAATATTGCTATGTTTTAGGTTTTAACAAAACGGGAAGAAAACTGCTTTCTTCCCACAACAATGAAAATTTTCTACTAACAACAAGTTTTAAAAAAATTTACGAAAATTTTAACTACAGCGCAAACATAGACTCTAAAGCAACAGATTTTGTTCTTCTTTTTGAAAACCCTCCAAAACCTTGCAACCTAAACTTTAAAATAAAACCAATAATTATTAACTAAAATTTAAACTAAAACTTTAATTGCTTTTCACAAAATTTCATCTATACTTTTTTAGCCATGTTGTTGTAAATCTTTTTTTGTTTATAATAAATTAACTAGTTTTAACTTATTTTTTCAAAATAATATGCCACTAAACCCCATTTCAAAAATTTTTACATTAGTTTTATATTCAACTAAAAGTTTAGTATCTAAAACAGGTAGTTTAAATTTTTCAACATACCTTAAAAGTTTGTTGTGAGCTAACTCTGGTAAGCTTTTTTTAATTTTCTCAACTTTTCGCCTTTCTTAAAAAATAAAATTTTAAATAAAATATGTTTATTTATTAATTAATTCTTCTAAAATTTTTTCTGCTAAATTAGCATCAGCTCTGCCTTTACTTAATTTCATTACATGCCCAACTAAAGCTTTAATGGCTTTTGTTTTGCCGTTTAAAAAATCTTTAACTGCTTTTTCATTGTTTTTTACAGCATCTTTACAAAAATTTTCTAATTCTTCTTTTGTTATTTCTTTTAGGTCTTCAAAAGAAATAACCTCTTCAACCTTTTTTCCTGTTTCTAGCATTTCTTCTAATGCTTTTTTAGCCATGTTGTTGCGAATTTTTTTTGTTTCCAGCAAATTTAAAAGTTTTGCCATCTCTTTTTCAGAAACCAAAATTTTAAAGTTTTCCTTCTCTGCCTCTGTTTCAAATTTAGAAAAAATTAAAGATAAAATTAAATTACAGCAATTTTTATAAGAATTAACATCTTTAACGTTCTCAACACTTTTTTCAAAATAATCTGCAACAGCCTTATATTCAACCAAAAGTTTAGCATCTAAAACAGGTAATTTAAATTCTTCAACATACCTTAAAAGTTTATTGTGTGCAAGCTCTGGTAAACTTTTTTTAATTTCCTCAACCTTTTGCCTTTCAACGTAAATTAACCCCAAGTCTGGCTCTTTAAAATATCTGTAATCGTGAGCATCTTCCTTACTCCTCATTGGAGAAGTAACTCCAGTTGCAACGTCAAACCTTAAAGTTTCCTGCTGAACTTTGCCGCCATTTTCTAAAATTTCAATTTGTCTTTCTTTTTCAAAATTTACCGCTTTTCTTATGTTATTAAAAGAGTTCATGTTTTTAATTTCTGTTCTTGTTCCTAGTTTTTCTTCTCCTTTTAAACGAACAGAAACGTTAACATCACAACGAAGGCTTCCTTCCTGCATCTTGCAATCTGAAACATTAATATAGCGCATATTAAGCTGTAAAAGTTCTAAATATTCCACAGCTTCTTCAACATCTCTAAAATCTGGCCGAGTTACAATTTCAATTAAAGGCACTCCTCCTCTATTGTAGTCCACAAAAGTTTTTCCTGCTTGATGAATTAATTTTCCCGCATCTTCTTCAATGTGTATTCTTTCAATTCCAATTACACGCCCATTAGACAAACTAATGCTTCCATCATAGCAAAGCGGCTTATCGTGCTGAGAAATTTGGTATGCCTTAGGCAAATCTGGGTAAACATAATTTTTTCTGTCCATCTTAGAAAATTCTGCAATTTTGCAGTTAGTTGCAAGCCCCGCCATTATTGCAAAATTCACAACTTCTTCATTTAATTTTGGCATTGTTCCAGGAAGGCCAATGCAAATTGGGCAGCAATGCGTGTTTGGCTCTCCCTTAAAACTAGTTGTGCATCCACAAAAAATTTTAGTTTTAGTTGAAAGTTCAACATGTGTTTCTAGCCCTAAAACAATCTCATATTTCATCAGGGTACACCCCCTTTAAAACCTTTTTAAAATAACACCTATTAGTTTCTTTTTCAAAAATATTAGCCATATTTAATAATTTTGCTTCAGAAAAATGTGGGCCAATTAACTGCACTCCAATTGGCAGATTAGAACCGCTAATTCCACATGGAAAACTAATTGCAGGAATTCCAGCAATGTTAACAGGAACAGTGCAAATGTCTGCCATATAGTTTAATACAGGGTCTTTTTTAGAATAACCTGCTTCAAATGCTGTTGTTGGAGAAGTTGGAGTTAAAATAACATCACAACTTTTAAATGCATCTTTAAATTCACGCATTATTTTTCCTCTAACAAGGTTAGCTTTTTTGTAGTAAGCGTCATAAAACCCAGAAGACAAAACATATGTTCCTAATAAAATTCTTCTTTTAACCTCTCTTCCAAAGCCTTCACTTCTTGTTTTGCAAATCATTTCATGTATACTGCCGTAAGAGTTAGCGCGTATTCCATAACGTATACCGTCATATCTACCGAGATTTGAAGAGGCTTCAGCAGAAGCTATAATGTAGTAAACAACTAAAGAAAAATCTAAAGAAGGCAAAGAAATTTCAACAATTTTAGCTCCCAATTTTTCATATGTTTTAATTGCTTCGTCAACTTTAGCCTTAACCTCTTCATCAACATAACTAAAAAATTCTTTTGCAATCCCTATTTTAACTCCAGAAATTTCATCATTTAAATGTGGAAAAGTTTTTTCTTTTAAACCTGTGGAGGTTGTGTCTTTGTTGTCTTTTAGTGCAATCTCATCGTAAACTAAAGCAGCATCTTGAGCAGAAGTTGCAATTGGGCCTACTTGGTCTAAACTAGAAGCAAAAGCAATTAAACCAAATCTTGAAACCGCTCCGTAGGTTGGCTTTAGTCCAACAACTCCACAAAAACTAGAAGGCTGGCGGATGGAACCTCCAGTGTCTGAACCTAGCCCGTATGCTGCAATGCCCGCTCCAACAGCAGCTGTAACACCACCAGAACTGCCTCCTGCAACACATTTTGTGTTATGTGGGTTTTTAGCACCTTTAAAATAAGAGGTTTCACATGTGGAACCCATAGCAAACTCGTCCATGTTTGCTTTTCCTAAAAGAATAGCATTGTTTTCTTTTAACCTCTCCCAAACAAATGCATCATAAATTGGAAGGTAATTCTCCAAAATTTTAGAACAACATGTTGTTTTAATTCCTTTTGTGGAAATATTGTCTTTTAAAGTAAACGGTATTCCTTCTAAAGGGGAAATTTCTTCATTGTTTTTAATTTTTTCATCCACAACATCGGCAGAATTTAAAGCAAACTCTTCTTCAACAGTAACATAAGAATTTAATTCATCGTCAACATTTTTTATGGCATTTAAATATTTTTTTGTTAGTTCTTTAGAACTAATTTTTTTCTCTTTTAAAAGCCTATTAAACTCCAAAATCAAATTTAATTTCCTCCAGTTCGTTCTGCATTCTTTAAATAAAAAAAGCCGTCTTCAACAGTTTTAGAATTTTTTAAAATTTCTTCTTGTGGGTAAGACTTTAAAACTTCATCTTTTCTAAGCACATTAACAGGAAAATTTTCATTATTTTCAGCTTCTTTTCCAACTTCAACAGAATTAATCTTGTCCACAAAATTAATTATTTCCTCCATGTCTTTTAAAATTTCATTTTCTTCTTCTTCATCTAACTCCAATTTGCTTAAAAGCAAAAGGTTTTCAAATTCTTCTTTGTTCAAAAAAACACCTCTTTTAAAATAATTTTAAATAATTTAATTTTTTTAATAAGTTTTAACGTATTTTAATGTGAACCTCTCTTAGTTGAGTTTCTGTAATTTCACTAGGAGCTTTTAAAAGCAAATCTTGCGCGTTAGAGTTCATAGGGAAAGGAACAACCTCCCTAATGTTTTGCTCATTGCAAAGAAGCATCAAAATTCTTTCAATTCCAGGTGCCATTCCAGCATGTGGAGGTGCCCCAAAAGAAAAAGCAGAACAAAGTGCAGAAAATTTTTCCAAAACAACATCTTTTTCATAGCCCGCAATTTCGAATGCTTTTAATAGCCCTTCATAACTATGATTTCTAACAGCTCCAGAAGAAAGTTCAATTCCATTGCAAACAACGTCATATTGCCATGCTAAAATTTCTAATGGGTCTTTCTCATTTAAAACTTCAACCCCACCTTGAGGCATAGAAAAAGGGTTATGAGTGAAAATTACTTTGCCTGTTTCTTCGTCTAGCCCATACATTGGAAAATCTGTTATGAAACAAAATTTAAAGCTGTTTTCTTCAATTAAATTTAGCCGAATTCCTAATTCTTTTAAAATTTGTCCTGCCATTATTGGTGCTTTTTCTTCAGTGTCTGCAATAAAAAATAAAACACATCCAGGTTTTAAATCTGCAATTTCAATTAAGCTTTTTCTTTGTTCATCATCCAAAAACTTGTCTATTGGCCCATTAAATTTTAAATTTTCGTCAACCTTAAAATAACCCAAACCTTTCATTCCAATTGAAGTTGCAAACTTTAACATTTTCTCAAAAAACCCTTTAGATTGCCCAGCACAATTAGGAGCATTAATTGCTCTAACGCACTTATTGCAAAAAGGTTTAAAGGAAGAATCAACAAAAAGTTTTGAAACATCCACAATTTCTAAAGGGTTGCAAAGATTAGGCTTGTCTGTTCCATATTTTAACATGGCTTCTTTGTAGGTTATTCTTTTAAAAGGAGGTTTTGTTATTTCACTATTAGAAAATTTTTTAAAAACATTATATAAAACCTTTTCTGTTACATTTAAAACATCCTCCTGAGTTGCAAATGCCATCTCAAAATCTAACTGGTAAAATTCACCAGGAGACCTATCTGCTCTAGAATCTTCATCTCTAAAGCAAGGAGCAATTTGAAAATATCTGTCAAACCCAGAAGTCATTAATAATTGCTTGAAAATTTGTGGTGCTTGCGGTAAAGCGTAAAACTGCCCTTTAAACTTTCTACTAGGAATAACATAGTCTCTTGCGCCTTCCGGAGAAGAAGCAGAAAGAATTGGAGTTTGAATTTCTAAAAAATTTAATTCTTTCATAAGTTCTCTAATGTAAGAAATAACATTGCTTCTAAAAACAATGTTTTTATGAACTTTTTCATTACGTAAATCTAAAAATCTATATTTTAAACGCAAATCTTCTTTAACATTTTTACTATTAGAAACTTCAAAAGGCAAACTGTTAAGGCACTTTCCTAAAATTTCTAATTTTTCACAAACAACCTCAACTTTTCCTGTTTTAATTTTTTCATTAACCGTTTCTTGTGTTCTTTTCCTAACTAAGCCTTCAACACAAACAACGGTTTCTTTAACAATTTTTTTTAAAAACTTTTCGTCATTAATAACAATCTGTAAAACACCATAATGATCTCGCAAATCTAAAAACATTACTCCGCCATGATCTCTTAAATTTTCCACCCAACCTGCAACCTTAATTTTTTCTCCAACAATTTCTTCAGAAATTTCAGAAAAATTATGAGTCCTGTAACAATTTTTAATTTCCATTATTTTTCCCCTTTAAAGTCTCTATTTTTAATAATCATAAATTTTCACAATTAGTCCACACTTCGTTTATGTCTTCGTCTTCTTCAAAACATTCAAGTAACTTCTCCATTTTTTTAACATTTTCTTCGTTTTTAATTTCAACAAAA
>CAMZAK010000003.1 GCA_947304245.1 uncultured Clostridia bacterium | reverse complement strand
TATTCTAATAGGGAATAAAAAGCTAATAATCAATGGCTAAATCAAAAATTTAATTTTTTAATTGAAAACATATTTTCATAATTATATAATTGAGATTGCATGTGATAGCGGAGGTGAAAACTATGGCAAACATTAAACAACAAATTAACAGCATAAATGAAAACAAACCAAATCCTAAAAATAACCTAAATAATAAATGTAAGATATACGATATGGAGTATCAAAACAAACAAAATAAAAAATCAACCTTCAACTATGTTTTAGAAAACATTGAGAAAAAAGATTTACCAAAAGATTTGAAAATTAGAAATGATTTCACTTTAAACGTAAATTCAAATGAGAAATATGACTTAAATTCTCAAATATATAAAAATATATTAACATATAACGGATATGTAAACTATGAAAAAGGTAAAGATTTTGATTGTGAAAATGATGATATACAAAAATTAACACAATTAATAAAATCTCTTTACAATACAGGTAATTATTATTTAAAAATATTAGAAAAAAATTTTAATGAATTTAATAATAAATATAATTTAAAAATAGATTTTGAAAAAGACAAGGAAACTACAGATTTACTAAAAATATATCCTCTTATAACAGACCGTTACAATATAACATACCCACAATACCCAATAAACCTTGACCTACCAGGACATGTTGTTATATCAACAGAAGAAAATAAAAGCATAAAAGAAATATTATATGAAATGAAAATGGCAAGATCAAAATATGTGGAAACAGTAAATAACCTAGTTAAAATGTTAAACAAAGAAAAAACAAACCGTAATGAAAATAAACAAAATTTTAATAATTTAGGTTACTATTTACTTAACTTACACGCCACAAAACTTCAAAAAGAATGCATTGACACATTAAAACGAGAACAAATTATTTTTGATAATACAATAAGGTGGTTATTTCCTTCATTAAAAGAAGATACTATAAATTCTGTAATGAAATTATTACCACAACTAGATTTATTAAATAAAAATGAGGTAGAAATAAAAAAAGAAAAAGAAAAATTAATAGAAAAAATTAAAAAAAAGTTAATGGGTTTATTTAGTAAAAGTGACGTAAGAGACGAAGAAAAAATAAAAAAAAGTAAAAAATATTTAATGATAGAAATTGAAGAAAATTTAAAAGTACCTATACTAGAACGTACAGTAAATCCATTAATGAATTTTTTAAATAAAAGTGACGTAAAAACAGAAGAGGCAATAGAAGAATTTAAAAAAGAATTAAAAAAAATATTAATAAAGGAATTCATAAATTGTTTGGCTTTAGTTCGGAATTTATATTTAAATGAATACTCTCTAACAATTGAAGAAAAAATAAAACAAATAGAAAAATTAAACATAAAAACAGAAGATCTATATGATTATACATTCTAATAACAATTTTAAATTTTTATTTTAAAATGTGAACAGTTTTATTTTTAGAAAAATTAGTAATTTATATTTAAATCCAATAAATTGAAAAAAAATACATTATTTTTGCATTGACGTGATTATTAATTTTAATTATCATATAAATATACTTGTTTAAAAAACAACAAACTTAAACAGTTAGAAGTTAATTAATGGAATAAAAAGTAAAATTTTGAGGTGTTAAAGAAATTATGAAAAAAAAAAGAATTTTAAATAAAATAATATTAATTGGTTTAATATTAACTTCTTTGAAAAATATGCCCATTTTAGCAATGGAAAATAGAAACAAAGAAATAAACAATCAAAAAGATTTTCAAAACAATGCCCACAATGACGTTAACAAATTTAAACAATTAACACAAAAAGGAATAGAAAAATCATCCACACAGTTCATTGAAAATTCAAATAAATTAGAAGAAATTAAGCAATTATTAATAAAACTAGATGAACTAAAAGAACGTTTGGAGTACAAACCAAATGCAAAAGAAATATTGTCTAGCGTAATAGAACCATACCTTACATACAGAGAAAATGAATACTTAGAACAAAAAACAAATTTAGAAAATATGGCAAAACGTTATGAGGAAATATACAAATTCAACCCTAATTATAAGTTTAATATTGAAGAATGTTACAATAGACATATTTTCTTAATAAAAAAAGAATCTAAAATTTTAGAAGATGTTGCACGCAAACTGCAGGAAAAAATAGAAGATACATTTAATTACACATATAAAACAACAACTCATTTAATTGTTAGTTATGATCAGAAAAAAGAGAAATGGAATGAAACATGTATAGAATCAAAACCTATTATAAGGCATGACACAAAAAACCTAGTTGAATTTATAATTGATAGTTTCACTAAACTTAAAAATTAATTGCGTAAACTTTAAATTTAGTCTTTAAAAATAAAAAAACTAAAAATTATTGAATAAATTTTAAAAATTCTCCCATTATTGTTTTATAAATTTTTTAATGGGAGAAAAATTATGCAATATTTAAAATTTAAAAAACCAAAAAAACTAAATAAATTAGAGTTTTCAATTTTAATTGGTTTAATTAGTGCAATAGTTTTGTGTTTTTTAAACTGCTACAAAACCAGTGAAAATATTTCTAGAAATGTGTTAAGGCTACATATTCTAGCTAACTCTAATTCAAAACAAGACCAAGCCTTAAAATTAAAAGTTAGAGATGAAATTTTAAAAAACTTTAATTTTAATAGTTTTAACAACGACTTAGAAAAATCTAAACAAGAAATAAATGAAAAAATTCCACAAATAGAAAGTTTAGCAAAAAAAACAATAGAAAACGAAGGCTATTCTTACGACGTTGCAGCAAAACTAAACAATAGCTATTTTAACACTAGAGAATATGACGGGTTTTCTATGCCGGCTGGGTTTTACGATGCTTTAAGAATTGAAATAGGAAAAGCAGAAGGGAAAAACTGGTGGTGTGTTATGGTTCCTTCTATGTGTGTTCCTGCTTCAAACAAAAAAGAGGAAGCTTTTGAAACATTTAACGCAACAGAAAAAGACCTATTAAAAAAAGGCTATAAAACAGAAATACGCTTTGCTTGTTTAGAATTTTTTAAAAAACTTTTTTAGTTTATAAAACCATTAATAACACCATTTTCTAGTCTAAAATTTAATTATAAAAAACAATAAAAATTAGTGTTTTAAAAAATGCCTAGTTTAAATTTAAACAGGCATTTATTTTAATTTAATCTTACAAGAACAATATTAAAAACAAACTCTTATACTATCTTTAAATATTAATATTAATATTAATATTAATTAAATTTTTTTAATGTTACAGCATTAACTTTCACTTTTTTGCCTTTTTATAAAATTTTAATTTAAACTGAAATAAAATAAATATCTTGGATTTATAAATAATTTTAATATATTATTAAAAAATTAATCTAATTTCAACATAAAATTAAATAAAAAATAAGTTTTTATAAATTTAATATATTTAAAAAACTAACTTTTTATAGTTATTTAATTTATATAGTTTTTTAAAATCTTTCATAAAATTTTAACAATATTTTTAATTATCTACAGCATTAACTTTCACTTTTTTATTTTTCATAAAATTTAAATTTAACCTAAAATAAATATGTTTATGTTAAATTTTTTAAAAAATTAGTTTTAATTTAAGTATGACAGTTAATAAAATTATTAATAATTTTGAAATTTAACCATAAAAATACTACTTTGAAAAATTAACTCTTTCTAATAATTTTATTTATAAAGTTTTTTAAAACTTAACTTTAAAATAAATTAATTGATTTATTCTTTTAGTTCCCCTCTTGCTTTTTTAATTAAATATTCACTAATAAAATCTCCTATGTCTCCATCCATAACCGCATTAATGTTTCCTGTTTCAAATTTTGTTCGGTGGTCTTTAACTAAAGTGTAGGGCATGAAAATGTAACTTCTAACCTGAGAACCCCAAGCAATTTCTTTTTGTTCTCCTTTTATGTCTTCAATTTTTTCTAGGTGCTGCCTTTCTTTAATTTCAATTAGCTTAGACTTTAAAATTTTAAGTGCTGTGTTTCTGTTTTGAATTTGGCTTCTTTCACTTTGGCAAGACGTTACAATGCCTGTTGGAATGTGAGTTAACCTCACAGCAGAAGAAGTTTTGTTAACATGTTGCCCTCCTGCCCCACTTGCTCTAAAAACATCCATCTTAATATCATCTTCAGAAATTTCTATTTCAAAGTCTTCGTCAATTTCTGGCAAAACTTCAACCGAAGCAAAAGATGTGTGCCTTCTTCCTGAAGAATCGAAAGGAGAAACTCTAACGAGCCTGTGAACCCCAACTTCACATTTTAAATAGCCATAGGCATTTTCTCCGCTAACCAAAATGGAGATGCTCTTAATTCCTGCCTCCTCACCGTCAACAATGTTTAAAACTTTAAACTTAAAACCACGCCTTTCAAAAAATCTACTATACATCCTGTAAAGCATCTGCACCCAGTCCATGGCTTCTGTTCCTCCTGCTCCCGCATGAAGGGTTACAATAGCGTTTTTAAAGTCATATTCTCCCTTTAAAAGAACGGTTAAAGACTGTTCTTTTATTTCTTTTTCTAAAGAATTTAAAGAATTAAAAAGTTCTAAAACTAAAGATTCATCTTCATCATCTTTAATTAATTCAAGCATTTCTTCACAGTCTTTCATTTTCAAAGACAATTCATTAAATTTTTCAATTTTTGCTTTTAATAAACTACATTTCCTAGTTATTTCTGTTGCTTTTTTAACGTCATTCCAAAAATCACCCGCTGCAATAATTTCATCATAATTTTTAATTTGTCTTTTTAATTCTTCCAAATTTAAAGAGACTTCAAGGTTTTTAATTAAAGGCTTACAGGAATTAATCTTCTCTTTTAGTTCTTCTAATTTAACAATATCCATAAAAATCATTCTCCAAAATCACATATAAGTTAATTAAATTATATATTTAAACCATAACTAAAATCAATATTTAAATTACAATAAATATTTATTATTTTTTAATATATATTGCAAAATTTTAACAAATTTGTTGATTAGAGTAAAAATTTATTATATAATGTTTTAGTAACATTAAACTCAAATTAAAAATAGGGAGATAAATTTGAAAGAAAAAAAAGTTGCCGTTTTAATGGGCAGTGAAAGCGATATGCCAATTGTTGAAAAAACAATTAAAAAACTAGAAAGTTTTAAAATAACAACAAAAGTTTTTATTATTAGTGCACATAAATCTCCAAATTTAGCTTTAAATTTTGCAAAAAATGCTGAAAAAGAGAATTTTGGTGTAATAATAGCAGCTGCTGGCATGGCAGCACACCTAGCAGGTTTTATTGCAGCAAACACAACTTTGCCGGTTATTGGGCTTCCAATTAACTGCACACTAAACGGGTTAGATTCTCTTTTTTCCACAGTTCAAATGCCAAAAGGAGTTCCTGTTTTAACTGTTGGAATTAATGCTGCTGAAAATGCTGCAATTGCAGCGTGCCAAATTTTAGCGTTAAACAACGAAAATTTGCAAAACAAACTAAGAACAATGAAAAAAGAACTTGAAGACGAAATAGTTAAAAAAAATGAAACAATTAATTAAATTTTAAACTAAAGAGGTGAATTTAGTTTGGAAAAATTAAAACAAATTTATGAGGGAAAAGCGAAAAAGGTTTATTCAACAAAAGATGAAAATTTAGTAATAGTGAGTTACAAAGACCAAGCAACAGCACTAAACGGAAAAAAAGTTGGAACAATTAAAGGAAAAGGAAAAATTAACAACAAATTAACCAATCATTTCATGAAAATTTTAGAAAAAGAAGGAATTCCAACACAATTTGTTGAAGAAATTTCAGAAACGGAAACTATTGTTAAAAAGGTTGAAATAATTCCGTTAGAAGTAATAATTAGAAATTTTGCTGCAGGTTCTTTTTCAAAAAGATATGGCGTAAAAGAAGGAACAAAATTTGAAAATCCCTGTTTTGAGTTTTCATTAAAAGATGACAGTTTAAACGACCCTCTAATTAACTGCTCACACGTTTTAGCTTTAAAAATTGCAACAAAAGAAGAGCTAAACACAATAAAGAATTATAGCTTTAAAATAAATGAAATTTTAAAGGAACACCTTTTGCAATATAACATTAAACTAATAGATTTTAAACTTGAATTTGGCAAAACAAAAGAAGGAAAAATCATTTTAGCAGACGAAATTTCACCAGACACCTGCAGATTTAGAGACGAAAAAACAAATGAAGTTTTAGACAAAGACAGATTCAGAAAAGACATGTTAAACGAAAACTACGGCTACGAAGAAACATATAGCAGAATTTTAAAAAATTAATATGTGAAGGTTTTAAATTATGAAAAGCTCTATTCATGAAGAATGTGGTGTTTTTGCAATTTACACAAAAAATTTTTCTTATGATGCAACTAAAAGTTGTTTTTTTGCTCTGCATGCTTTGCAACACAGAGGCCAAGAAAGTTGCGGCATTGCTGTTAACAATAAAGGCATAATAAAAAACTACAAAAACACTGGGCTTGTTTCTGAAGTTTTTAATAACGAAAAAATTGAAAAATTAGGTATAGGAAACATGGCAATTGGCCAGGTTAGATATTCCACTACAGGTGCTTCTTGTGTTGAAAACGCTCAACCTTTATTTATAAAACATGTTAAAGGCCCTCTAGCTTTAGCCTACAACGGAAACATTACAAATGCAGCAGAACTACGGAAAAAATTTGAAAACTTGGGTGCAATTTTTCAAAGCAGTAGCGACACAGAAGTAATAGCTTACGCAATTACATATAACAGAATAAAAACAAATTCAATTGAAGAAGCAGTTAAAAAAACAGTTAAAATTTTAAAAGGGTCTTTTAGCATTGTTTTAATGTCTGCACAAAAATTAATTGCAGTGAAAGACACAATAGGATTTAGGCCACTTTGCATGGGAAAAACAAAAGAAGGAAACATAATGTTTTCTTCTGAGAGTTGTGCTTTTTCAATTGTTGGCGGAGAGTTTGTAAGAGAAATTAAACCGGGAGAAATAATAACAATACAAAATGGAAAAATAAAGTTAGACGAGTCTCTTTGTAAAAATGAGTCTCGTTTATGCATTTTTGAATATGTTTATTTTGCAAGGCCAGACAGCATAATAGAAAATTCTAGTGTTTACAAAGCAAGGCTAGAATCTGGAAAACTTTTAGCAAAAGAACACCCAGCAAAAGCAGATGTGGTTGTGGGTGTGCCTTATTCTGGCGTTATTGCAGCCAAAGGCTACTCCATGGAAAGTGGGCTTGAATATTGCGACGGCTTTGTTAAAAACAGATACATAGGCAGAAGTTTCATTGAACCAACCCAAAGCATGAGAGAAAGTGTTGTTAAAATTAAACTAAGCGCAATAGAGCCTAACGTTAAAAATAAAAGAGTTGTAATGGTGGACGATTCCATAGTTAGAGGCACAACATGCAAAAGAATTGTTAAAATTTTAAGGAATGCAAAAGCAAAAGAAGTTCACGTTAGAATTTCCTGCCCTTGTTTTAAAAACCCATGTTATTTCGGAACAGACATAGACAGCAAAGAAAACCTAATTGCATGTAAAATGAACCTAGAAGAAATGAGAGAATACATTGGAGCAGATTCTTTAGGGTTTTTAAGTTTAAAAAATTTAAAAAAAGCAATAAATGAAAAGCAAAAATTCTGTGTTGGGTGTTATAACGGAAAATATCCTCAATCTATTCCTAACATTACTAATAAAAATAAATTTGACGAAGAGATTTATTAAAATAATTAAACAAATTTTAATTTTTAAAGAAAGGTGAACTAATTTAATATGAAAAAGAACGAAAATGAATATAAAAAATCTGGTGTTAACGTTAACGCAGGTTATGAATCTATTAAATTAATTAAACCTTTAATTGAAAAAACCAAAACAAAAGAAGTTTTAGGAAACATAGGAGGTTTTAATGGCCTTTTTCAGCCAAACTTTAAAAATTATAAAACTCCAGTTTTAGTTTCTTCAACAGACGGAGTAGGAACAAAAATTAAAATTGCAATAAAATTAAACATTCATAACACAATTGGAATAGATTGCGTTGCAATGTGCGTTAACGACATAATCTGCAGCAAAGCAAAACCTCTGTTTTTTTTAGATTACATTGCTTGTGGTAAAAACAACCCAGAAAAAATTAAAGAAATAGTTAAAGGAATAACAAAAGGCTGCATAGAGTCTGAAATGGCATTAATAGGAGGAGAAACAGCAGAACACCCAAAAATTATGGAAGAAAAAGATTACGACCTAGCAGGTTTTGTTGTGGGCATAGTAGAAAAAGAAAAAATTCCACAAACTAAAAACATTAAACCAAAAGATTTGTTAATTGCGCTGCCTTCTAGCGGGCTTCACTCAAACGGGTTTTCTTTAGTTAGAGAAATATTTAAAAAAGAAATTGAAACTTCTAGTTTAGAAGATAATTTTGAAATTTTACAAAAAAGTTTAAAAGAAGAGCTTTTAACCCCAACAACAATTTATGTTAAACCACTAGCTGCTCTTTTTGAAAAGGTTAATGTTAAAACTTTATGCCACATAACAGGAGGCGGTTTTTATGAAAACATTCCTAGAATGCTGCCTGAAAACCTCACTGCAACAATATATAAAAAAAATTTAAAGATACATAACATATTTAAATTAATAATGCAAAAAGGAAACATTAAAGAAAACAACATGTTTGAAATTTTCAACATGGGTGTTGGAATGGTTTTAGTGGTTTCTCCTGAAGAGGAAGAAAAAACAATTAAAATTTTAAACGAAAACAATGTTAAAGCATACACAATAGGAGAAATAGGAAAAGAAAGTGAAAAGGTTAAAATTGTTTAATTGGAGGGAATTATGAAAAAAATTGTTGTTTTAGTTTCAGGTGCTGGAACAAATTTAAAAGCTTTAATTAAAGCTATTGAAAAAAATAAAATTAAAAATGGAGAAATTTCGTTGGTTATTTCTTCAAACGAAAAAGCTTCTGCCCTTGCAATTGCAAAAGAGCACAAAATAAAAACTTTGGTTATTAGTAGAAAAAATTTTAATTCTAAAGAAGACTACCAAGCAGAACTATTTTTAAAACTAAAAGAAGAAAACCCAAATTTAATTGTTCTAGCAGGGTTTTTACAGGTGATCTCTAAAGAAATAGTAGATTTTTTTGAAAATAAAATAATTAACATACACCCTTCTTTAATTCCTTCTTTTTGTGGAGATGTTTACGGAATTAAAGTTCATGAAGCGGTTTTAAAAAAAGGAGTTAAACTAACAGGAGCAACAGTTCATTTTGTTAACGAAAAAGCTGACGATGGCCCAATAATTTTACAAAAGAGCATAAAGGTTAAAGAAACCGACACACCAGAAACATTGCAAGATAGGGTTAAAAAAAAGGTGGAATGGAAGATCTTGCCCAAGTCTGTTAACCTATTTTGTTTAGACAAAATAAGCATTAAAAATAACAAAACTTTTATTAATAATTAAACCATAATTAAAAATTAAATAGGAGAAAAAATGGAAAACATTGAAACTATCTTAAAAAATTATGAATACCCAGGAAGAGGCATAATAATTGGACTAACAGAAAACAAAAACAACACATTTTTAGCATATTTCATTATGGGTAGGAGTGAAAATTCTAAAAATAGAGTTTTTAAATTAGACGAAGATAACAACCTAATAACAACACCTTTTAATAACAAAAGTTTAAAAAATAAAGATTTAATAATTTACAAAGCCACTGCAAAATTTGAAAATAACATTATAATAACCAACGGTTGCCACACGAACACAATTTTAGAAAATTTAAAAAATGGCTCTTCTTTTAAAAATTCTTTTAAAGATGTAACATATGAAGAAGACCCACCAATTTTTACTCCAAGAATTTCTGCAATTTTAAATTTTGATGAAACAAAAATAAACTACACATTTAGCATAATTAAAAATAATAGTAAAAATGAAAATTCACCGGTAAAATTTTTTTATGAATTCCCTTCCCCATTAAAAGGAATGGGGCATTTAATTCACACCTACAAACCAAAAGATGAAGATTTAACAAATAGTTTTTACGGTGAACCAACTCAAATTAAAATTCCTAAAACATTTAAAGAGTTCACAAACACAATTTGGGACTCTTTAAACAAAGAATTTAAAATAAGTTTATTTACCCTTTCTTTAAACAACAAAACAAAAGAACAAAAATTTAACATAATAAATAAAAACAAAGAATGATTTTGCGTAAATTTAAAAGGAGTGAAAATTTTGAAAGAATTAAAATTAAAATATGGTTGCAACCCACATCAAGTCCCTGCTTTAGTAAGCATTAAAGATGAAGAAAATCTACCCATAAAAATTTTAAATGGCAACCCAGGATACATAAACCTACTAGATGCATTTAACAGTTGGCAGCTGGTTAAAGAATTAAAAACTGCAACAAAAATTCCTGCTGCTGCTTCTTTTAAACATTTAAGCCCAGCTGGTGCGGCATTAGGCATAAAGATGCCAGAAATTTTAGAAAAAGTTTTAGCAGTGGAAGATTTAAAACCAAAATCTGAAATTGCAATTGCATATGCAAAAGCAAGAGGGATAGATAGAATGTCTTCCTATGGAGACTGGGCAGCCCTTTCAAACGTTTGCGACGAAGAAACAGCATTAATTTTAAAAAGAGAGGTTTCAGATGGCATAATAGCACCAGGCTTCACAGAAAAAGCACTAGAAATTTTAAAAACAAAAAAACGTGGAAAATATAACATAATAGAAATAGATGAAAATTATGTTCCAAAAGAAATTGAAACAAGAGAAGTTTTTGGAGTAAGCTTCACACAAAAAAGAAATGATGCAATAATAACAGAAGAAGATTTAAAAAACATAGTAACCGAAAACAAAAACATTCCAGATTTTGCAAAAATAGATTTAATTTTAGCTTCTTTGGTTTGTAAATATACCCAATCTAATTCTGTTTGTTATGCAAAACAAGGCATGGCCATTGGCATAGGAGCCGGGCAGCAGTCTAGAATTCATTGCACAAGGCTTGCAGGAAACAAGGCAGACTCCTTTTTTTTAAGGCAACATGAAAAGGTTTTAAATTTGCCTTTTGCAGAGAACATTAAAAGAGCAGAAAAAGACAACGCAATAGATGTATACATAAACGAAGAATATGACGAAATAATTGAAGACGAAACATTTAGAAAGGCATTTTTAAACCAGAAATTTTAACAAAACAAGAAATAAAAGAATTCTTAAAAAAGCAGAACAATGTTTCTTTGGCTTCAGATGCTTTTTTCCCGTTTAGTGATAACATTAAAAGAGCTGCAAGATCTGGTGTTTGTTTTATTGCTCAGCCTGGAGGCTCCATTGCAGATGAAGAGGTTATTAAGTCTTGCAATAACTTTAACATTGCAATGGCTTTTACAAATAAAAGATTGTTTCACCATTAATAAACAATAAAAGTTAAATTAACCTACATGTCATATAACAATTTTTAAATTTGAAATTTAAACCAAAATTAAAATTAAGCAGTCATTTAAAATATTTTAAATTAAATTTTAAAAAATAAATTAATTAAATATTTTTAACTAAATTTATTTTAATTTTAATAAAATTTTTAAAAAGTTTAAAAAACAATATCTTTTAATTTAACTAATTTTTAAATTTAACATTTAACCTTAAATAATTAACATTAGGTTTAATATATTAGAAATTTTAAAATCAAGAAGAAGATACGATAAACCAAATATACTATTAAAAAAAATAGGCAGAATTTTAAACTTTGCGATTAAAAAAACAGCTTTAATTTTCAATAAAGTTTCACAAAAAAGCAATAGAAATTAAAACAAAAAATTTAATAAAATTATTTTAACTAAAACTTTAAATTTAGCATTTAAACTCAGCTTATGATAGAAATTTTAAAAAATTTTATCTAAAATTGCAATTAAAAAATAAATAGGCTCTTTGAATATTTTAAATTTAATTTTAAAAATAAAAATTTTAAATGACCTACTAACCCAAACTTCACAGAAAAAGAATAGGTTTTAAAACAATAAATTAATAAAATTATTTTAACTAAATTTATTTTAGTTTTAATAAAATTTTTACAAAGTTTAAAAAACAATATCCTTTCTTTTAGCTCATTTTTAAAATAAAAACCAGTTAAAACTTTAAATTTAGCATTAAACCAAGCTGTTACTGTTAGCATTATTTAAATATTCCAAAAATTTAAAAAAAATTTTAACATTAAAAAGTTTAAACCCAACATTTAAACTAAAAAGCATTTTAAAACATTTTAAATTTAATTTTAAAATAATAAACCAACAAAATTATTTTAACTAAATTTTATTTTAGTTTTAATAAAATTTTTACAAAGGAGTGTAAAATGAAAGTTTTAGTTATAGGAAAAGGTGCGAGAGAGCACGCAATTTTAAAATATTTAAAAAAATCACCCGAAATTGAAAAATTATTCTGCCTTCCAGGAAACGCAGGAACAGAAAAAGAAGCGGTTAATGTTGCAATCTCTGAACTAGACAACAAAAAAATTTTAGAGTTTGCAAAAAAAGAAAAAATTAATTTTGTTGTGGTAACACCAGACAACCCCTTAGCAAACGGGTTGGTAGACTGTTTAGAAAAAGAAAACATCCCCTGTTTTGGTCCAACAAAAAAAGCAGCACAAATTGAAGCAAGCAAGGTTTTTGCAAAAAATTTAATGAAAAAATATAATATTCCAACGGCAAAATATGAATCTTTTGAAGAACCAGAAAAAGCTTTAACTTTTTTAAAAGAAAATGAAAAATACCCCATAGTGCTTAAAGCAGACGGCCTTGCTTTTGGGAAAGGAGTTATGATTGCAAACTCATTTAAAGAAGCAGAAAAAGCGGTGCAAAGCCTTATGGTTAACAATAAATTTAACAATGGCAGCAATAAAATTGTAATAGAAGAATTTTTAGAAGGTGTTGAAGTTTCAATGCTTACAATAACAGATGGCAAAACTATTAAACCCTTAATTTCTTCTCAAGACCACAAAAGAGCCTATGAAAACGATGAAGGCCCAAACACAGGCGGAATGGGAGTTATCGCACCCAACCCATATTACACAAAAGAAATTGCAAAAATTTGTGAAGAAAAAATTTTCATCCCAACAATTAAAGCAATGCAAAAAGAAGGCTGCCCTTTTAAAGGGTGTTTATATTTTGGGTTAATGCTCACAAAAGATGGCCCTAAAGTTATTGAATATAACTGCAGGTTTGGAGACCCAGAAACTCAAGCAATCTTGCCACTTTTAAAAACAGATCTTTTCAGCATATTAAAAGCCTCACAAGAAGAAAAATTAGAAGAAATTTCAATTGAGTTTTTAAATAAATGTTGTTGTTGTGTTGTTTTAGCCTCAAAAGGCTACCCAGAACAATTTGAAACCGGCTTTGAAATTAACTTTAACAATTTAGAAGAAAACACAATAATTTTTCATGCAGGAACATCTTTTAAAAATAATAAGCTAACAACAAATGGCGGCAGAGTTATTTGTGTTTGCTGCCTAGCAGAAAACTTTAAAAGTTCAATTACAAAAACCTATGAAGAAGTTGAAAAAATAAATTTTAATAATAAATATTATAGAAAAGATATTGGAAAAAAAGCTTTAATTTTAGAAAACAGTAATGTTAAAGTTTAAAAGCTGTTGTGTTGTTTTAGCCTCAAAAGGCTACCCGGAACAATTTGAAACCAGCTTTGAAATTAACTTTAACAATTTAGAAGAAAATACAATAATTTTTCATGCAGTAACATCTTTTAAAAATAATAAGCTAACAACAAATAGTGGTAGATTTACATGTATAAAATAAAATTATATTAATCAAATGTAACATCAATATTTATTTTTTTAATTTTTCCTTTCCTTGAAGATTGTCTTAAAACCGTAATTTTACCTTTTTTATCTCGCTTACTTGAAAGTGCTGAATCTAAATCTCCAGAACAAGCGATTTTTTGTCCATCAATTTCTACTATAATATCTCCAGCTTGAATTCCAGCCTTTTCAGCGACAGAACCCGGCATAACCCCTTTAACAAAAACGCCATTTATGAATTTAGAACCAAAAATTGAATCATTATCACTCTCCATTATAATCCCTAAGGTAGGCATTTTTTTAATAACATTTCCATTACTGCCATCAATTATTTTTCTAACAGTTTTATCCACAGGGTTTATGGGCAAACAAAATCCCATTCCTTCGGGTAAATCTATGGCAGATTTTCCAAGTATGGAAACTTTTGAAGCCATTTTAGCAACACAAATTCCAATTAGTTTTCCATTTTTGTCAAATATTCCTCCTCCAGAATTACCATGGTTAATAGGAGCATCTATTTGAAAGGTTTCAGTCTCGTTTTTAACACCCTCTAATTTAATAAATCTCTTCAAAGCACTCACAATTCCATGAGTCACAGATACACTTAAATTATAACCATTAGGTTTTCCAATAACATAAATTTCTTGCCCAGCATTTAGCTTATCTGAATCTCCTAATTCAACACAACTAACCTTTTTTCCTTCTAAAGGAACCTTTAAAACAGCAATATCAATTGCTGGGTTGTAGTCCACAACATTTGCAGACGTATATTTTTTAACATCCTTCCCAAAGTAAACCTCAATTACACTATTGCCACTATTTTGCAGCGCCATTTTAACAACATGAAAATTAGTTACAATGTAAGCAGAATCATCTTTCACCTCATAAATTACACCACTACCAGCACCATAAGCCCTTATCTCTCCTTCTGCCTTCTCATCTTCTTCTCCTTCATCATCATCTTCAACATCACCAAAAAAAGGAATAGGGAATTTAAACGGAAAAGAAGCTGCCTTTTTCTGCCCGCCTTTGTCTAAAATAACAGACCGAATTCCAACAACACTAGGAGAAGCCTTTAAAGCAACAGCCTCACCGCTACTGCAACTATTCCCTTCAATGTGAACATTACTAGGGATTCTATAATCTAAATCAAAAAAATAACGCTCTACTAATCTTCCTGTTACTCCTCCAACTACTGCAGAAACCAAAATTAATAAAATTATTAAAAAAATAAAACGATTTCTCCTATTAAAAACTTTAGGAACATTTTTATTACTATTGTTAAAATTGTTAGAATTATTAAGATTACCAGAAAAATTAAAACCAACGTTTTTTTTATCACTTTTTTTATTAAAATCATCAAATAATTTTTTCAATTTCAATCCTACCTTTCAACTAAATCTTAATTTTCAAACAACCAAATTAAATTGTAACATAAATTTTAAATCATAACAACATTAACATTAAAATATTAATTACAAATTTAATATTATTGTAAATATTAAATTCTTATGTTAAAATTTCAAATATAATGTTTATAATTTTCAGAAAGGATGATTATTATAAAACAAACAATATTAAAAATAGAAAACGCAGAAAAAGAATCTTTAGAAAAAATAGAATCTGAAAAAAATAAATTAGAAAAAAAACTGGAAGAAAAAAAAGAAAAATATGAAAATTTAATTAAAGAAGAAGAAAACAAAAACAAAGAAACATACATAAAAGAAATTAAAAATTTTTCTGAAAAACTAAATAAAGAAAAAAAAGAATATGAAAATTTAATTAAAACAGAATCTTTAAAGTTTGAAGAAAATTTTAAAAATAACTCTAAATTAGCAGTTCGTGCAATAATAACCGAAATTTTAAGTTACAAATAGATTTATTAATGAGGAGAAAACTAAATGGCAATTTTAGTTTCAACACCATTCTTAGTTATTGGGCCTTTAGAAAAAAGAGAAAAAATTTTAAAAAAAATGCAAAATTTAAAATGCTCTCAAATTGAAAAACTTGAAAATTTAAATAACACTAAAATTAAAGAAAAACTAAAAAGTTTGGAAAACATTAAAAAAGATTCTGAAACTTCAATAAAAATTCTTTTAAAATATTACGTTAAAAACAAAAAAGAATTAAAAAAATTAAAAGATTTAACCTATTTTGAAGAAAATGAAGAAAAAATTTATGAAACAATTAAACTAATTTTAAAATATGATGAAAGAATAAAAGTTTTAGAAAAAGAAATTAAAAATTTAGAACTAAAAAAACTAAAATTAGAAAACTATTCTAGCCTAAACATTCCTTTAAAAAACTTTGAAACCAAAAATTTAGAGGTTTGTTTTGGTGAATTTAACATGGAATTCAAAGAAGAAGAACTAAAATTAAAATTAAAAGAATTTAAAGATTTAATATATTTTAAAATTATTTATAAAAACAAACAAAACACAACAATTGTTTTAATACATCCTAAAGAAATTAAAGAAAAATTAAAAGAAACACTAAAAAATATTAATTTTAATAATGTTATTCAAGAAAGCAGCCTCCCTCCAAAAAGTGAAATTTTAAATTATGAGAAAAAAATTAAAGTTTTAAAAGATGAACTAAATTCAACAAAAGAAAAAATAATTTCTCACGTTAAAGATTTAGAAAAATTAAAAGTTTTCACAGATTATTTAAGTTTAAAAATGGAAAGGTTTTCAGCAGTTGAAAAAGTTAAACAAACAAAAAACACCTTTATTTTAACAGGGTTTTTAAACCCGAAGTTTGAAGAAAAATTTAAAAAAACATTAACAGAAAAATTTAACTGCTATGTTGAATTTTTAAAAAAAGATGAAGATTCCCCTGTTATTTTTTACAATAACTCCTTCTTTTCTGCAGCAGAAAACATAACCAAAACATATTCCATTCCTTCAAGCAAAGACATAGACCCAACCCCTATAATGTCCATCTTTTACTACTCTTTTTTTGGTATGATGTTTTCTGATGCTGGTTATGGTTTAATTTTAACAGTGTTCTGCGCAATTTTTATGATGATTAATAAATTTAAAGAAAACAAAAATATTTTAAAAATGTTTTTCTTTTGCGGAATTTCCACAATCTTTTGGGGATTAATGTTTGGCAGTTTTTTTGGAGACTCCATTAAAACAATTTCAAAAACATACTTCAACTCCAATTTAAAACTAAACCCACTATGGATTAGCACAACAGAAAAACCACTGCAACTATTAATTTTTAGTTTAACTTTTGGCGTTATTCAAATAATTGTTGGCCTTTTAATTAAATTTTACATTTTAATTAAACAAAAAAACCTTAAAGAAGCATTTTTTTGTGTAATGAACTGGGTTTTAATTTTAACTGGAATTGGACTTTTTTTAGTTAATGTAACAATTAATTTAAGTTTTATATTGTTCATTTCAAAATGCTTAATATTTTTAGGATTATTAATAACAGTTTTTTTAAGCGGTTATGAAGCTAAAGGTTTTATGAAATTTTTAAAAGGATTAATAAACACATACCAAATAACATCTTACATAAGCGATGTTCTGTCATATTCACGCCTAATGGCACTTGGAATTGCAACCGGAGTTATTGCAGACGTAGTAAACATTTTAGCAAGCATGGGTGGCTCTAATTTTTTTGGAGTAATTCTTTTCGTTTTAGTTTTTTTAATAGGGCACATTTTAAATTTTAGCATAAACGTTTTAGGAGCATATGTGCACACAAACAGACTACAATATGTTGAATTTTTCAGTAAGTTTTACATTGGAGGCGGAAAGCTTTTTAAGCCATTTGGCTCTAAAACAAAATATTTTAATTAAATTTAAAAATAATTTATGTTGAATTGAAATATAATATATGTTAAAATACTTTAGTTTTAAATAAATTTTTAAGAGGTGAAAATATAATGGCAATATTTTTAGCATTATTCGGAGCAATTTTAGCAGTTGCACTGCCTTGTATTGGCTCTTCTAAGGGAGTTGGCCTTGCAAGTGAAGCTTCAAACGGCCTAATTGCAGCAGAACCAGAAAAATTTGGAAAACTCTTAGTGCTACAGCTTCTTCCGGGAACACAAGGCCTTTATGGCTTCATAATTTCTATTATGACCATTCTAAACATAGGCGTTTTAGGGGGAGACCCAATTAAAAGAATACGTTATGGTGCTTTTTATTTCATAGCTTGTTTTGCAATTGCGTTAGGTGGCCTTTTTTCTGCAATCTACCAAGGCCGTGTTTGTGCCACCGGCATAAAAATAATTGCAAAACAACCAAAAGACAGCTCCAAAGCCATTGTTTCTGCTTCTTTAGTTGAACTTTACGCACTACTTTGCTTCATAATTTCTTTTTTAATTATAATAAACATAAAAAACATTAACATTTAATTTTAAAATTAACATATGAGGCTTAAAATGAATTCTATTAATAATATTTTAAATTACATAAAAAATAAAACAGATGCTGAAATAGAACAAATTAGAAAAGAACATTTAGAAAAACTTAAAAAAATTGAAAAAGATGCTAAAAACAAAATTGAAAAAAACAGTGCAAAAAACAAAGAAAAAATAGAAAATAAAAAAAATGAACTAAGAAGAAATTTTGAAATTGAAAAAGATCAATATAAAAAAACTAAAATTTTAAACGAAAAGGAAAAAATAATTAATAAAGCAATTAATTTAGCATTTAAAACATTATTTGAAGAAAATTTTGAAGAATATTTAAATTTCATTAAAAAGCTAATTGAAAACAATAAGCCAAAAGAAGAATTTAAATTAATCTTTGGAAAAGAAGATTTTTTAAAATTAAAAGAAATTTATAAAGATGAAATAACCGAAAAAGCAAAAGATTTTGAACATGGCTTTAAAATTAGTTGTAAAGATTACATATTAAACTTTAACATGAAAGACATTTTCTTAGAAAACAATTTAAAAATTAAAACAAAAGCAATAAATGCTTTAAATTTAAAAGGAGAGCTAATTTGAAAAACAATTATAAATTAAATTACGCAATAGGGTTCATCTCCTTTTTAGACTCTAAACTAATTAGCAGTTTAAATTTAGAAAAATTAAAAGAAATTAAAACAATTGAAGAATTTTCTAATTTTTTAAAAAAAATTAAATATGAACTTAATAGCTTTAAAGACTACGAAGACTTTGAAGAAAAGTTAAACCTAAAACTAAACGAAACGTTAATGGAAATATTTAAAATTTCTCCAAAAACAGATGAATTTTACTATACTTTTTGTAGAAACGACTTTATAAATTTTAAAATATCATTAAAATTAAAATTTTTTAGAATAGAAAAAAAAGATTTTGTTATGCCAAGCATAATAAAGCCAGAAAAAATTTATGAACATTTAAATGAAAGTTGTTTAGAAGAAGATTGTTTTCCGTTTGAAAAACCAATTAAAAAAATTAAAGAAATTGCTCTAAAAAACACTAACATTAAAATTTTAGACGTTTCAATAGACAAAGAAATGTATGAATTTTTATTATTTTTAGCAAAAAACAATAGCTTTTTAAAAGAAAGAACAAAACTAGAAATAACACTAAAAAACATTTGCTTTTGCAGTAGGTTTTTAAATTATGGTAATAACTTTAAAGAATTAGAAGGTTGTTTAATTGAAAACGGTTTAATTGAAAAGGAAAAAATTTTAAATTCAGCAAAAAAAGGTTTTGAAGGAATATTAAAAATTTTAAAAGAGTTTAAATTTAAAACTAATTCAGAAAATCTAGAAGAAATAACAGAAGAAATTTTAAACAACTTCGATGAAAACTCTAATTTTGATTGTTTGAGTTATGTTCCAATATTTTTATATATTAAAAATTTAAAAAAAGAAATAACAACTCTAAAGCAAAAATTATTAAATTTAACATATAAATTTTAAAAGAGGTTTTTATGAAAGAAATTGCAGTTATTGGGAAAAGTGAAGAACTACAAATTTACAATTTTTGTGGAATAAAAAACACATTTCTAATTAAAACCGAAGAAGAAGCAAAGAATTTAATTAATAAACTAGCAAAGGAAAATTTTGCAATAATTTTAGTTGAAGAAGAAGTTTTTGAAAAAATTCCAGAAGTGGTTTTAAAATATGAAGATGAAAAAATTCCCTCAATTGTTTCACTTCCTGTTAATTTAAACAAAAGCCCTTCAAACCCAGAAAAAAAATCTCATGAAAATTTTACATATAAAACCTTAAAAAAACTCGTTGGAGTTAACTTTAAAGTTTAATTAATAAAATATATGGAGAAAAATAATGCCATTAGAAAATTTAGAAAAACCCACAATAACCAAGGTTGCCGGCCCTTTAGTTGTTGCCAAAAACATGAAAAACACAAGCCTTTACGACATGGTTAAAGTGGGAAAACTAGGCTTAATTGGTGAAATAATTGAAATTCACCAAGACAAAGCTTCAATTCAAGTTTATGAAGAAACTTCAGGAGTTGGCCCTGGAGAAGAAGTTGTTTTGTTAAACCACCCCCTTTCAATTGAGTTAGGCCCAGGACTTTTAGGCAACATTTTTGACGGAATAGGCCGCCCTCTTTCATTTTTAGCAGAAAACTACGGAGAAAGACTAAAAAGAGGGGTTGAAATTAGCAGTTTAAACAGAGAAAAAAAATATGAATTCACCCCAACAGTTAAGGTTTCAGAAAAATTAAAAAAAGGCGCCATAATAGGCTTTGTTAACGAAACAAAATCTGTGTGCCATAAAATTATGCTGCCACCAAATTTAAGCGGTGAAATTTTAGAAATAAAAGAAGGCAAATTCACAGTAAAAGAAACCATTGGAACAGTAAAAAAAGAAGACGGAACAATTTTAAATTTAACACTAATGCAAAAATTTCCGGTTAGAAAACAAAGACCATTTTTAAAAAAACTAGCTCCAAAATTTCCTTTAATTACAGGGCAAAGAATTATAGATTCTCTTTTCCCAATTGCTAAAGGAGGCATTGCTGCTGTTCCTGGCCCTTTTGGAAGTGGAAAAACAATAGTTCAACACCAAATTGCGAAATGGGCAGATGCAGACGTTATAATTTACATAGGCTGCGGAGAACGTGGCAATGAGATGACAGACATATTAAACGAATTCCCCACAATTAAAGACCCAAAAACAAACACAAACCTAATGGAGAAAACAGTTCTAATAGCCAACACTTCAGATATGCCTGTTGCAGCAAGAGAAGCTTCAATTTACACAGGTATTACAATAGCGGAATATTTTAGAGATATGGGTTTAAATGTTGCCCTAATTGCAGACTCAACTTCAAGGTGGGCAGAAGCATTAAGAGAAATGTCTGGCAGACTGCAAGAAATGCCGGGTGAAGAGGGCTACCCCGCCTACCTTGGAAGCCGTTTAGCAGAATTTTACGAAAGAGCCGGAAGGGTTATTACATTAAACAACAAAGAAACATCACTAACAATAATAGGCGCAGTTTCCCCGCCAGGAGGAGACATTTCAGAACCTGTTAGCCAAGCAACACTTAGAATTGTTAAAGTTTTTTGGGGGCTAGATTCAAACCTTGCCTACAAAAGACATTTCCCCGCAATAAACTGGTTAAAGTCATATTCACTATATTGGGAAAACATAAAAGAATGGTTTGAAGAAAACATTTCAAAAGACTGGGAAGTTTTAAGATTAAAAATAATAAACCTACTTCAAGATGAAGCAAAACTAGAAGAAATTGTTAAATTAGTTGGGATGAATTCAATAACAGAAACAGAAAAATTAAAATTAGAAGTTGCAAAATGCATAAGAGAAGATTTTCTACACCAAAATGCATTTCATGAAATAGATTGTTTTTCTTCACTAGAAAGGCAATTTATGATGATGAAGATGTTAATTTGTTTTTTTGAAACTGCAAAAGAAGCAATTTCAAGTTCTAGCACAACTGTTGAAGAAATTTGTGACATTTCAGTTAAAGAAGAAATAGGAAGATTTAAATATGTTTCAAACTCCAATTTAAAACAAGAATATGAAAAAATATTAAAAAAAATAAAGACTGAGATTTTTAATTTAAATAAATTAAAAATTGAATGAGAAAAGGAGCTAGTTACTTTGCAAAAAAAAGAATATAAAACAATTAAAGAAATTGCAGGCCCTTTAATGCTAATTGAAAATGTTGAAAATGTGTGTTACAACGAAATAGGTGAAATAATTTTAAGCAACAATGAAAAAAGACTATGTAGAGTTTTAGAGGTGGACGAAAACAAAGCATTAGTTCAACTTTTTGAATCTGGGTTTGGAATTAATTTAAAACAAAGCAGAGTAAAATTTTTAGGGCACAGCATGCAGTTTAATGCTTCTAGAGAAATAATTGGGAGACGTTTTAATGGTCTTGGAAAACCAATTGACGGCCTACCTGAAATAATACCAGAAAAAAGTTTAGAAATAGACCCAATAACAATTAACCCAACACAAAGAAGCTACCCCAATGAATTTATTCAAACAGGAGTTTCTGCAATAGACGGCCTAAACACATTGGTTAAAGGCCAAAAACTGCCTATTTTTTCTGCTAGCGGTTTGCCGCATAAAAACCTAGCAGCACAAATAGCAAGGCAAGCAACTGTTTTAAATAAATCTGAAAATTTTGCAATTGTTTTTGCCGCAATAGGCATAACATTTGAAGAAGCAGATTTTTTTATTAAAAATTTTGAAAAAACTAATTCCATAAATCATTCTGTTATGTTTATTAATCTTGCTAACGACCCCGCAATAGAAAGAATAGCCACTCCAAAAATGGCTCTCACAGCAGCAGAATATTTAGCATTCACCCTTAACATGACTGTTCTTGTAATTTTAACAGATATAACAAATTATGCAGACGCTTTAAGAGAAGTTTCTGCAGCAAAAAAAGAAATCCCAAGCAGAAGAGGCTACCCGGGTTACATGTACACAGATTTTGCTTCTCTTTATGAAAGAGCAGGCACAATTAAAAACAAAAAAGGCTCCATAACAATGATCCCTATTCTAACAATGCCTGAAGATGACAAAACACACCCAATTCCAGATTTAACAGGTTACATAACAGAAGGCCAAATAATTTTAAACAGAGAACTTTTAAACAAAAACATAAACCCTCCCATAGATGTTCTTTCTTCGTTGTCTCGTTTAAAAGATAAAGGAATTGGTGAAGGCAAAACAAGAAAGGACCACAAAGACATTTTAAACCAACTTTTTTCTTCTTACGCAATAGGCAAAAATGCTAGAGAATTGGTTGAAATTTTAGGGGAAGACTCCATTTCTAAATTAGACTTTAAATATCTTAAATTTGCAGAAGAGTTCGAAAAAAATTTCTTAAACCAAGGTTACCACAAAAACAGAACAATTGAAGAAACTTTAAACATAGGCTGGCAACTTTTAAAAATATTGCCAAAATCTGAACTAAAAAGAATAGATTACAACATTTTAGAAGAATATTATAAATAAATTTAACATTTTGAATTTTAATAAGATTTAAAAAAATTCTAGATCAGGTTACAACAAAAGCAAAACAATTAAAGAACTTTAAACATAGGCTGGCAACTTTTAAAAATATTGCCAAAATCTGAACTAAAAAGAATAGATTACAACATTTTAGAAGAATATTATAATAAAAACTATATGTAGGTGATTTTAATGGCAATTTTAAATATTAATTCAACAAGGATGGAGTTAAACAAACTAAAAGAGCGTTTAATTACAACAAAAAAAGGCCATAAACTCTTAAAAAACAAAGCTGATGGACTATTAATAGAGTTTCTAAAAATTTTTAAATATACCGTTAATTTAAGAAAAGAAATAACAAAAAAAATTAAAATTGCTGAACAAAATTTAAAGTTAGCAAAAATAAAAACTTCAGAAAAAGAACTAAAATTAACTTTAAAAGAACCATTTCAAAAAATTAAAATAAAACAAAAATCATCTAACATTTTGGGTGTTATTGTTCCAAATTTTGCAGCCTGTGAAGATTTTAACCCAAAATCTACTCCTAATTATAGTTTTTTTTCAAATAGCATTAATTTAGACAGTTCAACAGAACAATATTCAAACATTATTTTAAATTTAATTAAAATTGCAGAAAAAGAAAAAACCCTACTAATTTTAGCAAAAGAAATTAAAAAAACAAGAAAAAAAGTTAATGCAATAGAACACATAATAATCCCTAACTTAAAAGACACCATAAAATATATTTCACTAAAACTAGAAGAGAACGAAAGAAGCAACATAGCAAGGTTAACCAGAGTAAAATAAAATTTTTACTGTTTGGCTTCTTCTTTGTTCTCTTCGCTTTTAATTAAAAAGCCGGTTTTTTCTAATTTTTCCACATAGTTCATGTCAATTTTGCCTGTCATAATGTCATTAAATTCTTTTTCATCCATCTTTTCTCTTTTTAACAAAAACTCCGCAACAACCTTAACATATTCCAAATTCTCTTTTAAAATTTTTTCGCATTTTTCATAAGCATTGTAAATTATGTCTTTAATTTCTTTGTCTATTTTAGTTGCAGTGTCTTCTGAAAAGTTTCTGCTGCTGTTAAAGTCTCGCCCTAAGAAAATTTCATGCCCACTGCCGCCATATTTAATAGGCCCCATATTACTACTAAAACCATATTCAGTTACCATGCTTCTTGCAATTTCTGTTGCCTTCTCAATGTCTTGCGAAGCTCCAGTTGAAATGTCATCAAAAACTAAACCCTCACAAATTCTTCCTCCTAGTGCCACTACAATGTATTCTTCCATTTTCTTTTTTCTAACGTAGCTTCTGTCTCTTTGTGGTAAATATAGCGTATAGCCTCCAGCTGTCCCTCTTGGTATTATGCTAATTTCATGTACTGGGTCTTGTGTTTCACAAAAATAACATGCAACAGCATGCCCTGCTTCATGGTATGCTGTAAGCTTATATTCATCTTTATAAATCTTTCTAGACCTTTTTTCAGGCCCCATAACAACTTTAGTTGCAGCTTCTTTTACGTCAACCGAAGTAATTGCTTTGTGCCCTTTTCTAACTGCAAGCAAAGCTGCTTCGTTTAGTAGGTTTTCAAGGTCTGCCCCTGTAAAACCAATTGTAAATTTTGCAATAACTTTAAGGTCTACATCAAACCCTAAAATCTTGTTTTTAGAATGAACCTTTAAAATTTCTTCTCTTCCTTTAACATCCGGGTAATAAACAAAAATTTCTCTGTCAAACCTGCCTGGCCTTACTAGAGCTGGGTCTAGAACATCTCTTCTGTTTGTTGCAGCAATTATTATTATTCCTTCTTTTTCTCCAAACCCGTCCATTTCAACAAGAAGCTGGTTTAGAGTTTGCTCACGTTCATCGTGCCCTCCCCCAATTCCTGCTCCACGTTGCCTTCCAACAGCATCAATTTCGTCTATGAATATTATGGCTGGAGATTCTTTTTTAGCCTTATCAAACAAATCTCTAACTCTAGAAGCTCCAACACCAACATACATCTCTACAAAATCTGAACCAGAAATTGAAAAGAAAGGAACATTAGCCTCTCCCGCAACAGCTTTCGCAAGAAGCGTTTTTCCTGTTCCGGGAGGCCCAACTAAAAGAACCCCTTTTGGAATTCTAGCTCCCATATCGTTATATTTTTTTGGGTTTTTTAAAAATCCTACAATTTCTTCTAATTCTTCTTTTTCCTCGTCTGCACCAGCAACATCTTTAAATGTTTTTTTCTTAGCATTTTTTCCTCCACTTTTAAAACCACTTTTTCCAAACTGATTAAACCTCCCCGCTCCTCCACC
This sequence comes from uncultured Clostridia bacterium, assembly GCA_947304245.1. GTDB lineage: Bacteria > Bacillota > Clostridia > Oscillospirales > Ruminococcaceae > RUG12519. The sequence goes on along the minus strand of CAMZAK010000003.1, from coordinate 45,469 downwards.
AGGAAACTTTAACATAAACAAAAACAACAAGATCATCATAATTAGCCCAACTAAACTAGGCGCAGTGGAAAAAATCCAAGAGTAATCTTGCCCTCTAACGTAATCTATAACTTCAACAGAGTTAGAGTAATTTTTTTCATTTTTTTCACGAATTATATCATCCACAGCTTTAATAAAAATTCTTACAGCAGGAACCTTATAATTTAACTTTTTAGAAGGGTCTTCTTTTAAAACATATTCTAAATTTCCACTATTAAGTTCTAATCTAGACTTTAAAACCCTATCTGTTTTATAATAATTTAAAACTTCATAATACTTAGAATTATTATTTAAAACTCCATAATTATTAAAAACAAATAATCCTACTAAACCTAAAAAACCAATAATAATTAAAGAAATAAAAAATCCACCATTTCTGTTTTTCTTCAACCTTAATTTCCTCCCAACAAAATTAACATATACTATTCTAACACAACAAAATTTAAAAAGAAACAAATATCTTATTTAAAATTAAACATTTCAAAAACCAAACACAATCTCTCACTTTTTTCATTAGGCAAAACCCTAACATCTAAACCAAAACCAAAAACCCAAAAAACTCCTAGTTCATCTGCAAGAACTAATCTTTTTTGTTTTTCATTAATTCTCAACCCTTTTTCCTGCATTAATTTTTTCAAGGTTTTTGTTGGCCTTTTAAAAAGTTTTATTTCATCTCTTTCTTTTCTATTTCTTAAAAAAACATCTCCAACTATTTTATCATAACAAAATCTAAAAAGAAACAAATGTTTTGTTTTATTTAAAATTTTTAAATAATCTTTAGCGTTACAATTAATAAAAATTAAATTATCATAACAAAACTCCCCTTTTTTAGGAATTAAAACTTCCTTCATTTTAAATTTTAAATTTTCTTCAACAATAATATTTCCTTTTTTAATGGTTATTAACTTATTTTTTGGCAAACTCTCTTTTCCAAAGCCTTTATTGCAAAGTTTAATGATTCTAACCAACATCTCATTACTAGCGGTAATACCATAATATTTTAAAAATTTAATTATAATTCTAATTTTAATGCTGCTTTTAAGTTTACTAATTTTTTTTAATTCTATTCCGCCATTAACAATAATATTATTAAATTTTTCATTTGTAACATCTTCCAAAAATTCTTCATCAACTTTTATTGCTTTTAACGTTTTAAAAATGTTTTTTTCAAAATTAGCAGATATATTTTTTAATTCAGGAATTACATTAAACCTTATCTTGTTTCTTAAAAAATTTTGTTCAAAATTTGTGGAATCGTTAACATAAAAAATTGAGTTTTTTTTGCAATAATCCTCTATTTCTTTTCTTGTAAAACTAATTAGTGGCCTTAAAATTCTGCCTCTTTTTTCAGGAATTGAAATTAAACCCTTTAAAGCACAACCTCTCAAAATGTTAATGAAAAATGTTTCAACAACATCTGAAAGTGTATGCGCTGTTGCAATTTTGCCTTCCAACTCTTCAAAAAATTCATATCTTTTAATTCTTCCCGCTTCTTCTAAAGAAATTTTTTCTTTTAAAGAAAATTCTCTCACATTTTCTCTTTTAACAACAAACTTTAAATTATTTTTCAAACAAAAATTTCTAACAAAATCTTCATCTCTTTCGCTTTCTTTTCCTCTTAAACAATGGTTTAAATGAACAACAACCAAATTAAATTCTTTTTCAGAATGCATAAGACAATGTAAAAGTGCCATGGAATCTGCTCCACCAGAAACTGCAACAACAATTTTTTCTCCAACTTTAAAAAAAGATTCAACAACTTCTTTAATATTACTCATTGTGATATTTATCCAATCCTATAAATCTTGTAAACTTTCCTTCCCAGCCTAGTTCAAATGTTCCTGTTTCTCCATGCCTGTTTTTAGCAACAATGCACTCTGCAATTCCCGGTTTTGCTTCTTCGGGGTTATAATACTCATCCCTATATAAAAACATAACAATGTCAGCATCCTGCTCAATGGAACCAGATTCTCTAAGGTCTGAAAGAACAGGCCTGTGGTCTTGTCTTGTTTCTGGGCCTCTTGCCAACTGAGAAATTGCAATAACGGGAACATTTAAATCTTTTGCCATTATTTTTAACATTCTGGTTATTTCAGAAATTTCCTGAACCCTGTTCCCTTCTTTTTTTCCACTACTCATAAGTTGCAAGTAATCTATTACAACCAACCCCACATCTTTTAGTCTTCTTAGTTTTGCTTTCATTTCAGGAACAGTTAAATTAGAGCTGTCATCAAAAAAAATCTCACATTCCGAAAGTTTACTTGCCCCTTCAAACAAAACAGCCCATTCCTGCCCTTTAATGTTTCCAGAATGGATTTTATTAGAAAGTATGGAGCATTCAAAAGAAAGCATGCGTTCAACAAGCTGTTGAACAGACATTTCTAAAGAAAAAATAACAACCTGCTTCTTTGTTTGTTTTGCAACTCTTGTTGCAATATTTAAAACAAAACTTGTTTTTCCCATTGCGGGCCTTGCTGCTAAAATTATTAAATCTGAAGGGTTAAGCCCATTTAAAATTGCATCTAGTTCTAAATAACCTGAAGAAAGCCCAACTTTAACCTGCCCTTTAGCTAATTTATCTAAATGTTCAAATTCTTGCTCTATTACCTCTCCAATTGAAACTAACTTATCGCTTTTAGTTCCTTGCCTTATTTCAAAAATTTGCTGTTCTGCAGCATCTAAAATATCTCTAGCATCAGAATCTGAAGAAACAGCCATATCTATTATTTTTCTTGAAGCTACAATCAATTTTCTTAAATATTGTTTTTCTTTAACAATTTTACAATAACTTTCTAAATTAGAAATTGAAGGAATTATGTCCATCAATTCTGTTAAATATTTTTTTGCTTCATCCTGAGAAACAAAAATATTTTGCAACATAGAATTATTTAAAACGGTTATAAAATCAATCTTTTCCCCTATTGTGAAAAGTTCAACCAAAATTGAAAATAACTTTTTATGAACTTCTTTATAAAAACAATCTTCATTAACATAAGACAAAGCCTTAGAAATAGAGCCTGGGTCTAACAACAAAGCTCCAATAACACTTTGTTCTGCTTCTAGAGAATATGGTAGGTCTTGCCAATCTACATTTTCCTGCAACACACACCTCACAAATTAATAAAAACTAACTTCATTCTTTTACAAAAACCTTCAATTTTGCAACAACACCGGCCATAATTTTTAATTTAACCTCAAACTGCCCAAATGTTTTTATTTCTTCTGCTTCAATTTTCTTCTTATCTATTTTAACACCAAAAGTTTTTTCAATTTCATTTGCAATTTCCTTTGAAGTAACCGAACCAAACAATTTTCCGTTTTTCCCACTTTTAGCATGTATCTCTATTGTTTTATTTTCTAAAAATTTTGCAGTTTCTTTAGCTTTTAAAAGTTCCTGTTCTTTATGGTATGAACTAGCTTCATCTTTAGATTTTTTTTCTAGCAATATTTCGTTTGTTGCAATAACTGCCAATTTTTTAGGTATTAAAAAATTTTTAGCATAACCATCACTAACTTCAACAATGTCTCCCTTTTTGCCTTTTCCTAAAACATCTTTTAATAAATAAACCTTCATCCTTTAATTCCTCCAAAAAATCATACTAATATGTAATCTCCACCTTAAAATAACCATTTATCAATGGCCTTTAAAAGCATCTGTTTAACAGTTTCAATGTTAGAATCTTTTATTTGGCATGCAGCTTGAAGTTGATGCCCTCCTCCCCCTAAATATTCCATAATAACCTGAACATTAAACTTTCCCAAAGACCTTGCAGTTACGCATACGGTGTCGTTTAACTTATAAATAACAAATGAAGCTTCAATGTTAACAATCTTTAAAAGTTCATCTGCAGCCTGTGGACAAATTATTTTAACCTCTTTTGTTGTTAAATCTGTTTGAGAAATAGCACAACCCTTATAAACTTTAGCATCAACAACAATTTGAACTTTTCTCTTATATAACTCTAAACTATTTGAAAAAAATTTTCCAGCGCTTACAGTGTCAGCTCCAAATCTTTTTAAATATCCTGCTGCTTCAAAAGTTCTAACTCCAACCTTTACTGTGAAATTTTTAGTGTCTAAAATTATCCCACAAAGAAGTGCTTCTGCTTCAAATGGTTTTAATTTGAATTCATCTCCAAAATATTGAATTAACTCGCAAACAAGCTCACATGTTGAAGATGCATAAGGTTCATGATAAAAAATAACTGCATCTTTAATGGAATCCACCATTTTTCTGTGATGATCTATAATAACAACATTCTTGCAGTTTTCATAAAGTTCATGAGATTCTAAAAAGTTAGGGTTATGCGTGTCCACTATAATTAAAAGAGTGTTGAATTCTAATAATTTAAAAGCTTCTTCTTCCTCAACAATATCGTTAAAATAACCATTTTCTTTAACTTTTTCTATTAATTTTGTTGCCAACGTTTGTTTTTCATTTAAAACAACATAACTTTTTTTTCTCATTTTTCTTACGGTACTCGCAATAACAATTGCAGAACCAACACTGTCTAAGTCTCCAAACTTATGTCCCATAACAATAACATTGTCTGCATCATGAATTAATTTTAACAAACTTTTAGCAATAACTCTAGTTCTAACTCTTGTGTATCTTTCAACACCTTTAGAATTCCCGCCGTAAAACTCAAAATTGCTAGGAGTTTTAATTGCAGCTTGGTCTCCTCCTCTCCCTAATGCCATGTCTAAAGCTTCAAGAGCAAACTTAGAACATTCTTTTAAATCTTCTCCATATGCTCCAACTCCAATGGAAAGAGTTAAATAAAAATTCTCATCTTCGGTTATGTTCCTAACATTTTTAAGAATCTCAAACTTTGAATCACATATGCTTTTTAAATGTCTTATTTCTAAAATTACTAAAAATTCATTTTCTTTAAACTTTTGCATAAAACCCATATATTCATCAACAAATTCTTCAATCACATTATCTATTTTTCCAATCAAAACAGATTTTTCACTATCTTTCTTGTCTGCTAATATTTCTTTAACATTATCAACCATAATGTAAAAAACACAAGGTTTTGAAAATTCATACTCCTGTTTTAAAGAAACAAAATCACTAATGTTTTGAAAATATAATAAATATATTCCAGACCTAGGCAAAAAATTAATATAAATTTTAAATTCCATTTCTTCTATTCTAACTATTTTAAAATCTTTGTTTTTTAATTCTTTCAAATCTTTAGCAGATATCTTAGCATAAGAAAAAAAATTTTTCCCAATATTAAAATTTTCCTTTTTAATAATTCTATTAAAACGATTATTATACCATAAAATTAAACCCTTTTTAGAACAAGCCATTAAAGGCACAGGAAACTTCTCAAAATCTTCTTTATCTTTTAATTTGAAATCAAAAAAAAGCTGTTTAAACATTAAATCTTTTTTTCTTAAAAACTTCAAACAAACAATAGATAGGTATACATAACAACTCAAAACAAAAGGAGACAAAACCGCGAATATAAAAAAATTATAAAAATAAATTAAAGAGAAGATCAATAAAAAAATAACAGTAAAAAAAATAAAACAAAACTTAACTCTAGTTAAAAATCTATCATCAAAATTATTATTATTATTAATCATAATTAAAACCTTAAACTTCCATAATAATTGGTAAAATCATTGGCCTTCTCTTTGCTTTTTTATAAACATAATTAGAAACTTCTTCTCTTAATTTGTTTTTAAAAACGGAAACATCTACAGTACTTCTTTCAAGAGTCTTACTAAAAATTTTCATAACAACATTTTTAATACCTTTTAAAAGCTCTTCTGAATTTTTAACATAAACAAACCCTCTAGTTAAAATTTCTGGCCCACCTATGAATTCTTGAGAATTAACATCAAAAACAAAACTTATTATAATTATTCCACATTGAGATAAAACTTTTCTATCTCTTAAAACAACAGAACCAACATCTCCAACACCAAAACCATCCACAAAAACACAACCAGAAACAACACTATCTTTAAAATATACGCCGTGTTTATTTATTTCAACAACATTTCCAATATCTTTAATTATTATATTTTTCTCTAGCATTCCTAAAGATTTTGCAATTTCAGCGTTAGCTTTTAATTGTTTAAATTCACCATGAACAGGCATATAATATTTTGGTTTAACAAGCATTAAAATTGTTTTTAACTCATTTTGGCAAGCATGCCCTGATGTGTGCACATCGTAAATCTTCTCATAAATTACTTCAGAACCCAACTTCATTAAGTCGTTAACCACTTTGTTAACCAATTTCTCATTTCCAGGGATTGGAGATGCAGAAATTATTATAAAATCTTCACTAGTTATTTTAACATTTTTATGCATACCATTAGCCATGCGAGAAAGAGCACTCATAGGCTCCCCTTGGCTTCCTGTTGTAACAATAATTATTTTTTCTTTGGGGAATTTTGCAATAGAATCCATAGAAATTATTATTCCTTTAGGAACATTTAAATAAGAAAGTTCAATTGCTTTAGAAACAACATTTTCCATGCTCCTTCCAGAAAAAGCAACTTTTCTGCCCTGTTTTTTAGCATTATCAATAATCTGCTGAATTCTATGAATGTTAGAAGAAAAAGAAGCAACAATAATTCTTCTGTTCTTTGCCTCACTAAAAAGTTTTTGAAAAGCCTCTCCAACCTGTCTTTCTGGCATAGTGTGCCCTGGCCTTTCAGCATTTGTGGAATCTGCCATTAAAAGCAAAACACCTTTAGAACCCAGTTCTGAAAACCTTGCTAAATCTATAACAGGTCCACTAATTGGGTTGTAGTCAATTTTAAAATCTCCTGTGTGAACAATAACTCCTGCTGGTGTGTGAATGGCTAACCCAACAGCATCTGGAATAGAATGATTTACATTAATCATTTCAAAAGAAAAAGAAGGACAAACCTTAATAATTTGACGAACCTTGCAAACATTTAACTTAGAAGACTTTAAAATTTCATGTTCTTTTAACTTTTCTTCAATTAAACCAATTGTAAGACGTGTTGCAAAAACCGGAACATTAAATTTTTTTAAAAAGAAAGGCACACCACCAATGTGGTCTTCATGCCCATGGGTTATTATAAGAGCTCTTAACTTACTAACATTTTTTTCAATGTATGAATAATCCGGCAGAACAAGGTCTACTCCTAACATGTCTGATTCGGGAAACCCCATCCCACAATCCACAATTATTAAATCTTTCGCGGTTTCAAAACAAACCATATTTTTTCCAATTTCATTTAAACCACCAAGATGAACAATCCTTACGGTATAAATTCCTTTTTTTATTTCAGAATTATTTTTAAAGTTCCTGTTTAAAACATTATTTTTAATTGTTTTTTTGTTAGCATTTCTAATTTTGTTATATTGATTTTCATTTAAAACATTTTTTTTATCCCTACTTTTTTCTTTTGAATTAACAGAATTATTAAGTTTTTTAGATGTTTTATCTAAACTTTTAACTCCAATTTTTTTTTCATTCACAATAATTTTCCCCTTTTAAAAATTAATTGTTTTTGTTTAAGTAAAATTATATTTTAAATTTAAAAATAATATTAGTTTAATAAAAAAATATAACAAACCCCACTGCCAACAAAACAAATTGGCAATAAAAAATCTTGATTAACATTAAAATAAAAATTGTAAAATTAAAATAAATAAAATCAAAAAAACAATAAAAATTGTTTTAAAACTCAAATAATTTTAACTAACCATAAAATCTAACCAGTGCTTAGTATACTTTTAATTGTTTGAATTGTCAAGATATACCTATTTTACTTCACTCTTCAATAAAATATTTTCCCCAATAGTCCTCGTCATAATCAACATTGTTTTCCTTCTCTTTTTCTTTTTTAAAATTATTGTTCGCCTTATCTTCATAAAATTCATTATCTTTAAATTTAATTTTTTCAAAAAATTTAATAATAATAAAAACAGCACCCAAAAAAGCAAAAATAAATGTTATTAAAAATATTAAAAATCTCTTACTCAAATTTTGCCTCCAAATTTAAAATATAATCATAAATTTTTAGTTATGTATAACAAAACACTAAGAGCACAAATAGGAGCTGTTTCACAACGCAAAATCCTTTTACCTAAACTTTTAATTAAAATCCCTTCTTCTTTGGCAAGTTTAATTTCTTTTTCGTCAAATCCGCCTTCACTGCCAATCATTAAAGAAACATCTTCATTTTCTCTTACACTTATCTTATTCAATTTTTCATCTGCATATTCATAAAATAAAATTTTTATATCATTTTTTTTCATTTTTAAGATAGCATCTTCAAAATTTAAAATATCATTAATTTTAGGAACAATTCCCCTACCACTTTGAGCAGCAGCCTGCTTTGCAATTTTTTGGAATCTAATTAATTTTTTTTCAGCATTTTTATTGTTTATTGCAGAAAAAGAACGCATAGAAACAACAGGAGTTAAAGATTTTACTCCTAGTTCAACAGATTTTTGTATTATAAATTCTAGTTTACTCAATTTAGGAATAACCTGAAAAACATGAAAATTAACAGTTGGTTCAACGGTGTTTTTCTCTTTTCTTAAAACTTTTAACAAAACTTCTTCTTTGTTAATTTCTGCTATCTCACAAAAATAATCTGTTAAATTGCCATCACAAACAACTAATTTTTCTCCAACCTTCATTCTCAAAGATTTAACAATATGCTGCCTTTCTTCACCATCTAAACTAATTTTTTTTTCATTAACTTTTTCTTTAAAAAAACGTTGCAATTTAATTTTCCTTCCTTATATTTATATTTAATATTAAATATTAATTAAAAAATATATTTGACAAATATAAAATAAAATACTAAATTAAATACTACAAAAATAAATAAAATTTTAAAAACAGATGGTGAATTATTTGAATATTTTAATAATAGGATGCGGCCAATTAGGTGCAAGACTTGCAAATGTTTTAGATTCTTTAAATCACGATATTTCAATAATAGGTTCCGAAGAAGCACTAATGGCAAATTTAGAGGACGATTTCTCAGGTGTTTCAATTCCAGGAAGCCCAATAGATTTAGACATTATGAAATCTGCAGGAATTGAAGGCTGTGATTACGTAATATGCGCAACAGACAGCGACAATGCCAACATTATGGCAGCACAAATAATTAAAAAAAACTTTAAAATTAATAATGTGTTTATTAGAGTTTTAGACCCAGTAAAATGCAAATTTTATGCAGATATGGGGCTTTTAACAATTTCTCCAACTTCAATAGTTTTTGATGCTATTTATTCTAAGATTTTTAATTCCGAAACAGATAAAATAATTAGTTGTGGCAAAACTACGTTAAACATAACAACAATTCCTTATAGTAAATGGATGAAAGGAAAAACTTTATTAGAACTTTCCTACGTTGAAAATCATAAATTAATAGGCTATTTAGACGAAAACAATATTTTAAAATTATACACAAAAGAAAATGAAAATTTTAAAATAAAAAAAACAAATAAATTGGTTTATGCTTTAATTGTAAATTAAAAATAAAAGAAAGGTAAGGAATATGACAATTATAATAGTTGGCGCTGGAAATATGGGTTACTATCTTTCTAAAACATTAATTGCAACAACAAACCACAAAATTAAAATAATTGAAAAAAATAAATTACGTTGTGTTTTAACAGCAAATAAATTAGACATACCCATAATTAATGGAGATGGAACTAACATAACAACCTTAAAAAAAGCAGATGCTGAAAATGCAGATATTTTAGTTGCTTTAACAGGAAAAGATGAAGACAATTTCATATGTTGTCAACTAGCTAAAAATAAGTTTAACATAAAAACAACAATTTCAAAAATTAACAATCCTAAAAATTTAGAAACAATAAAAAGTCTTGCAGCAGACATTGTAGTTTCTAACACTAATATGCTTTCTAACATAATAACGCAAGAGCTAAACGCAATAGACTACCACTTCATGACCCACTTCACAATGGGAGACACTTCAATTGTGGAATTCGTGGTTTTTGAGGATAGCAAAATGAAAGAGAAAAAAATTTCCGAAATAAAATGGCCAAAAGAAACTTTAGTTATTGCAATAACAAGAAACAATAAATCCATAATTCCTAGTGGTGACTCTGTTTTAAAAGTTAAAGACCATGTTATTATTTCCACTAAAGAAATTAATAAAAACCATCTAAAAAAACTTTTCAGCTAATGAAAATCATTTAATAACATTATCGCAATACCCACATAAAATATTCTCCCCTTGTTTTTTATAGAGTTTGGGTAAATATCTCTCATATTTTGTTATGCAGGTTTCATTGTGGCAGCTTAAATTTAATTTTTCTTCAAAATATTCTTTTTTGTTAATGTTATTTAACTTAAACGTTTCTAAAATTAATGCCATTCTAACAAATACTCCGTTTAAAGCTTGTGTAAAATATTTTGCTCTTTTGTCTTCATCAACTTTAATTGAAATTTCATCTGTTCTTGGTAATGGATGTAAAACTATTAGATCTTCTTTTGCATATTTTAAAACTTTTTCGTTTAGTAAAATAAGATCTTTCTCAACATTTCCTTTATCTTTAAATCTTTCCTTTTGAATTCTTGTCATATATAAAACATCTAATTTTTCAATAACATCTTCCAACGAAGAAGCTTCTTTAAAAGAATTACCAGAATTTAAAATTTTTTCTTTTAAGCTTTCAGATAATTTAAAGTTTTCATTAGAAATTAAGTAAAATGTAATTTTTTCATATCTAATTAAAAATTTAATTAAAGAATTAACAGCTCTTCCAAACTTTAAATCTCCACAAATGCCTATTTTAAGATTGTTTAGTTCTTTTTTTTTCTCTAAAATGGTAAAAACATCCGTAATTGTTTGCGTTGGATGCAAATGCGCACCATCTCCAGCATTAAAAACAGGACAACTAGAAAAAAGTGAAGCCGCAAAAGAAGATCCTTCTAAAAAATGTCTAATAACTAAAATATCTGCATAACTACTAACAACCTTAACAGTATCTTTAAAATTTTCACCTTTTGAAACAGAAGAATTTAAAGAATTAGAAAAGCCAATGGTGTGTCCACCTAATTTATACATAGCAGTCTGAAAAGAAAATTGAGTTCTTGTTGAAGGTTCGAAAAATATTGTAGCTAAAATTTTTCCTTTCATTGAGTCTGAAAATTTTTCAGGCTTTTTTTTAATCTCAAAAGCTGTTTTAACAATTAAATTAACCTCTTCAATAGAAAAATCATCTAAATCTAAAATATGTTTCACAAGTTTTCCTCCAATTTAATCTTATATAATAACCTAAATTTGATGTTATCAAAAATTTAAAAAATATTCCAGAAAAATTAATAAAAAAAATTTTAACAAAATTTACTAAAAATCAATATAATAAGACAGGTGTATTTTAAAATGATGCACTTAAATTTAAATTAAAATTAAACTATGGTTATTATTTTCACACTTTTAATAATATTACAAAATAGTATAAAAAAATCAATAAAAACAACAAGGAGTTTTTTTAAAATGTCTAGCTCAAATTTTAAAAACAACTTTGAAGATATTGTGAAACCAGTGAGAAATGAAAAAAAAATGAAAAACAATACTGTATTAATTAGAAAAAAAATTAAAAATTTTAAGAAAAATGTAAATATAAATATTATTCTAAAATTAATTTAATCAGTTTAAAATACCTAAATAAGGAGATACACCATGCGTGAATTTATAGATAAAATATTAAATTTTTTTGGTTTTAAAAAAAATAAAGATATCAACAAAACAAAAATAAATAACTCTAAAAAAAATGATACCAAAGATACTAAAAAAGAAGAAAAAATAATAGATAATTGCAAAAGAGATTGTAACAAAAAAAATAGTTCATTAAAAGAAAAAGAATGTCCTTTTAAAGAAAAAATTGAAGAAGTTACAACTAACATTAACCAAAGTTTTAAAAATATTAAAGAAAATGCTTTAAATAATCTTAAAAGAGATGTTAAAGATGATAATAAAATAAATAAAAAAAAAAAAAAATATTAAAATAAAATTAAAATTTTAAAATATTTTAAAATAAAAGTAATATTATAAAAAAAATTACCATAGAACTTGATAAACTAATTTAATAAAAATACTTTAAATAAAATTGCTCTTAAAAAACTTAAAATTTAAATATTTAACATATTTTTAAATAATATCTTCAAAAAATTTAATTGGAGGTTAAAATTATTATGCAAATTAATTTAGACATTAATTTTGACTATGAAGGCTACATTAAAGAAAATTCTGAAAAATATAAAGAAGAAATGATGAAAACCTACAAAGAACATCTATTAAAAGAAGAAAGAGAAAACGAAAAATTAGATAAAAACAATAACCTAATAGACTTTGAAAATAAAAAAGAACAAATTAATATTAAAACTAACGACAAAAAACAAAACAACGATGAAGAAGAAACTAAAGAAAACGAAAAAAATGAAAACGAAGTTCAACAAAACGAAATAAATAATAATCACGAAGAAATTAATAATAAACATGAAGATATTAATAATAATCATGAAGAAATTAATAATAAACATGAAAGTATTATTAAAAACCCTTTAAAAGAACTTTATGAAAAAGGTAAAAATGCCATAGAAATGTCATTAGAAAAATATATTAATCTTAAACGAAAAGAAAACAATTCTAAACAAAATGAAATAAACAATGTTAACAAAAATTCTAATGAATTAAATGAAAATAATATGAAAATTAACAATGAAACATCACATAATACTAACACTAATAACTTTAATTCATCTAATGAAAACGAAAACTCAAATGAAATAAACCATGAAAATGGAAAATCTATTAGTAACTTTATAACAGAAAATCATAATAAAATAATGGAAAACTTAGAAAAACTTCTTAAAGAATTCCAAACAATAAAACAAAAAATACAAGGAAACAATTCTCAACAAAATGAAATGAACAATGTTAATAAAAATTCTAATGAATTAAATGAAAATAATATGAAAATTAACAATGAAACATCACATAATACTAACACTAATAACTTTAATTCATCTAATGAAAACGAAAACTCAAATGAAATAAACAATGTTAATAAAAATTCTAATGAATTAAATGATAATAATATGAAAATTAACAATGAAACATTCATTAGTCACTTTATAACAGAAAATCATGATAAAATAATGGAAAACTTAGAAAAACTTCTTAAAGAATACCAAACAATAAAACAAAAAATACAAGAAAATAAAAAATTGAAAACAAATTCTGCTAACAAAAATGAAACCCCAAATCCTAATAATGTTAATCAAGATAATTTAAAAAATCAAAATGTGCAAAATACAAATATACAAAACACAAATAATAATACTACCAACATCAATTCTTCCGAAAACAAACCAAAACAATAAAACTAAAAAACTATGAAAAAATAAATTAAAATATAGCAATTATCGTACGAAAGAGTGATTTTATAATGCCACGCAAAAAAAATAATGATTCTGATAACTTAAAAAAGGATTCATTAAAAAATGAAAACATCTTAGAAAATGAAGAAAATATAAAAGAAAATGAAGAAAATATAAAAAAAGAAAATAAAAAAAATATAAACAAAGATAAAAAATCAAACAATAAAAAAGAAAATAAAAAGGCAAGAAAAAAACAAAAAAGAAAAAACCAAAAAAGAAAAATATCCAAAAATAAAAATAAAAAAATAAATGAAGAAAATTAAATTAAAAAAATTAATTATATTTAAAAATTTAGAAAAGAAGTTACTTATATATAAATTCAGCTTACTATCCAATAGCTATTTATAGAAACAAAAAATATGCTGTTATACATAGAGGCGGAGATTTATTTTATTTAGTTCCATGGGAAGACAGGTTTGATTTTGAATTAAAAGAAATAGAACCCTTAAAAATAAATCCTAAGGACATACAACATATAGTAAACCCATAATATACTAATGCTAGGTGTGGATAATTCAAACAAGTTGAAGGAAATATATAAAAAAGAAAGGTCTAAACACCATAAAGATGATAAATATTTTATTACACAATAAAAAAGATGTAAAAATTTATAGAAAACATAACAAAAATTATAGAAAATTTAAAAAAATAACTAATAACAAATTAAAATATAACAATTATTATGAGAAAGAGTGATTTTTTACATGGGTCTTAAATCCGATATTAAAAAAACTATTAGGAATGTACTTTTAAGAGAACTTAGAGGTAAAATTCCAGATGAAGCAATTTCAACAATCGTTGATGCCCTCGTTGACGAAATTTTAGATATTGTACAATAACAAAATAGTTAAATATTTTTAAAATATGAAAAAATGTAAAATTAGTTTTAAAAAATATAAATAAATTAAATTAATTAAACTAAGAAAGAATGAGCGATTCATGACAAAAGAATACAAATACAAATATATATATAAGAAAAAAGCATATGCATCTGTTAAAACTGAAAAAGAATGGCTTCCTTATGGCCCTGGCGAAAAAGAAATCTATCATTTTGTTCCATGGGAAAATAGGTTCGATTGGGAAGAAAAAGGTATAAAACCTGAAGAAGTAAGAGAATACGGAAACAATATAGAAAAAATAAAAGTCTAACACCATAAAGATGATAAATATTTTATCACACAATAAAAAAGATGTAAAAATTTATAGAAAACATAACAAAAATTATAGAAAATTTAAAAAAATAACTAATAACAAATTAAAATATAACAATTATTATGAGAAAGAGTGATTTTTTACATGGGTCTTAAATCCGATATTAAAAAAACTATTAGGAATGTACTTTTAAGAGAACTTAGAGGTAAAATTCCAGATGAAGCAATTTCAACAATCGTTGATGCCCTCGTTGACGAAATTTTAGATATTGTACAATAACAAAATAGTTAAATATTTTTAAAATATGAAAAAATGTAAAATTAATTTGAAAAACATAAACAACTTAAATTAATTAAATGAAAAAGAATGGAATAATTAATTTAAAACTTTTTCAAAAGTGAAACACTTTTGTTATATAATACCAACAATAAAGAAATTGATTATTTATGTCGAAAAAAAAACAAACCAAAAAAAAACTTTTTTTTATATGCACTTATAAAGGTAAAAAATATGTTATAAATCAGCCGTCATTAATTGGGTTTTGTACCTTAGTGCCCTATGAAAATAAATTTGATTGGAAAGAAAAAGGTATAAATTCAATAATGGTGCCATATGAGGATATAAAATAAACATATATAGAAGAAACATATATAGAAGAATAAGCCTCAAGAAAAAAATAAGAGTAAAAATTTAAATAAATAAATTTAAATAAATAAAAAGAATTAAAAAAAGCTTTGAAAGACCTTTTTAAAGACAATTGTAAAAGAGATAATAAAACTAAAACTTATGAGGAACTTGATGAAATTTATAAAAATAAGATAGAAGAAAAAAGAAAAAAAGAAATGAAATATTTAACCATGGTAATAAAAAATAAAACTGAAGTGGAAAAGAATTAGATATAGAATGGAATGAAAAATAAATAATTCTAATTATTAATAAATTAATTTAAAGTAAATTTAAAGAGGTAGATATAACATGGGTAATGAAGTCTCTGTAAGGTTTATTGATCCCCCAAAACAATATATGCGCCGCAAAGATAACAAATTATATGCTCTTGTTGCAATATACATTGATTATAAAGACTCCTATCATTTGTTAGTTCCATGGGAAAACAGATTTAATCATGAAGCAAAACACATAAAGCCTGAAAAAATTACAAATGGAGAATTAAATAAAGAATATGAATTAAAAGAATAAAAAATTGGAATTTTAATAAAATTAATTTAGAGTAATTTAGAGAGGTAGATATAACATGGGTATTGAAGAAAAATTTACGGTGAAAGTTATCCCCCCAAAAAAATGTGTTAGCCGTAAAGATGGAAAATTTTATGCTCTTATTAAAAACGGATATAATTTGGATACTACTAAAACCGACTATTATTATTTAACTCCATGGGAAAATAGGTTCGATTGGGAAAAAAAAGGTATAAATCCTAAGATATATGAATTTTCTGAATTCAATGAAAAATTTAAATTAGCGGAATAAAAAAATTGATTATATATTGGTTGAATCTAGAAACCATAGTGAAGAAATTTCATATAGTAAAATTAAAGAAAATTTGGAAATGAAAGATAAAAATGAAAATAAATAATTCTAATTATTAATAAATTAATTTAGAGAGGTAGATATAACATGGGTAATGAAAAAAGTATGATGAAATTAGATCCCATAACAAAATATGTGAGCCGCAAAGATTTCGATGTATATGCTCTTATTGGAAAAGAAAACATTGATGCTAAATCCTGCTATTATTATTTAGTTCCATGGGATAATAGGTTCGATTGGGAAGAAAAAGGTATAAAACCTGAAAAAATTACAAATAAAGAATTAAGTATAGAATATATATTAACAGCTTAACATAAAATAAATCAACTTAAAATAACCAAAAAACATTAGCAGAAGAAATTAGTTTTGCTAATGTTTTTCATTTGCAAAATCCTCCTCCTATGTTTAAAACTTCACCGTTAATGTAGGAAGATTTTTCATCTGCTAAAAACAAAGCCGCATTAGCAACATCTTCAGGAACACCAATTTTTTCTGAAGGTATTTTTTTTATTAGTTCGTTTAATTCTTTTTCATTAAGCTCTTTTAACATGTCTGTTTTAATAACTCCAGGAGCAATGCAGTTAACATTAATTCCGCTAAGCGCCACCTCTTTTGCTAAAGCTTTAGTAAAACCAATAACTGCAGCCTTAGAAGAAGAATAAGCCACTTCAAAACTTGCTCCAACCTCTCCCCAAATTGAAGATATGTTAATTATTTTGCCCCTTTTTTGTTTAATCATGCTTGCCAAAACCTTTTTAGTACAAAAAAACATTGCAAATAGGTTAACATTAAAAACATTTTTCCAATCTTTTAAATTAGAATCTGAAAATAGTTTATATTGCGAAACAGCAGCATTATTAATTAAAACATCCACAAACCCAAATTCTTTTTCAATTTTTAAAAACATCTTCTCTGTTTCTTCAAAATTTGTTAGGTCAGCACAAAAAATTTCACAAACTCCCCCATTTTTAATTATTTCTTCTTTTAATTTTTCTGCTTCTTTTTTGCTTTTAAAATAATTAATTAAAACAAAATAACCCGCATTAGAAAAAGCTCTGCAACAAGCTGCACCAATTCCTTTTGCTCCTCCAGTTATTAAAACCTTTTTCAAAATTAAAACTCCTTAAAAAATTTTTAACAAAAAATAAAATTGCAATACAGTCATTTTTATGATATCATATTTTAGTTTCAAATATTAAATTTAAGGAGAAAAATCAAATAAAAAAATTAATAAGTTTAATAACAACACTAACCATTCAATTATTTAGTTTAACTGGCTGCTTTTTTTCTGGTGGTGGAAGCTTTTTAACTTCTCCTGAATTTGAAAACGAAGAGTATGAAATATATAACACATTAAAAAAATCTAACTATTTTAAATCTAACATTATTTTAGAAATCCCAGAAAACTGCAGTAAAAAAACAGCAATAACATTTTTAAATAATAAAAGATTAGCGGTTTTGTTTTACACAACAAAAGAAAAATCTAATTTAAAAATGGCGGTTTTTTCAAAGGAAAAAGAAAAATGGCGTTATGTTTTAGATATTCCACTTGCAGGGAACAATCTAGATAAGGTTTTAACGCTAGAAAGCAAAAAAAATAACACGGAATTTTTAATAGTAGGCACAATTAAAAATTCTGAGAAAAATTACGACATCTACACCTGCAAAACAGAAAATTTTAAAAAAATTTATTCTTCCAACTACAATTTCCTAACTCTTTGCGACGTAAACTTAAATGGAAGCCCAAAATTAATAACTTTAGGAGATGCTTTTAATAATTTTGAAATTAATAAATATAACCTAAAAATTTCAGAAAATTTAAATGAAAAATTAAAATCAGATAAGAAAATTAAATATTTTACAATTAACGAAATAAATGAAGATGGGGTTGAAATTTTAAATTGCGAAAAATTTGAACCTTTCTATCGTACAAATAACGTTGAAAAATATGAATTCAATTCAACCACTTTAAATTCTCCATGTTTGTTTTTAACATTAAACAATAAAGATTCAAAAAATTATAATAAATCCAATTTTGTGTTAAATTTTTCTAATAACAGTTTAAACATAAAAGCAGTAGAAGATTTTAACCATGATAATTTAACCCAAACTTCTTTTTTTGATATTAATAAAGACAATAAATTAGAAATTGCAAACAACAAACCTTTTCCAGGATATTCTTCAGAAAATTTGAAATTTAAAAAAGAAACTCCAATCCCTTTTATAACAGTATGGGGAAATTTAATAGAAAAAAATAATTTAATAAGTCAACAAGAAAACAAAGAATTTTCAAACACATATATAGATTTTGAACATGAATATGGCTTAAAACTTCCAGAAAGATGGAAAAATAAAGTTACTGCAAAATTTAAAAATAACAATAAAAACATAGATTTTTTTGTTTACGACAATTCTCTAGAAAAAGATTCACAAAAACTTTTAACAATTAATTTAGAATATTCCTTAAATAAAGAAACATTGGAAAATGGTTTTTTCATTTTAACTAAAAATAAAAATATTTCATATATTGCGAACATATATCCTAATTTGAAAATTGAAGACAAAAATTTAAAAATAACTAAAAAAGAGTTAAAAGATATGTTTTTTAAAATAAATTAGAAAAATTCAGTTGGAGGAACTAATGAAACAAATTTTAATTTGTGAAGATGAAGATGCAATAAGAGAATTCATAAAAATTAATTTAGAAAGATCTGGTTATTTGGTAACAGATGTTTCTAGTGGTGAAGAAGCATTAAAAGTTTTTAATGAAAATGAAAATAACATTAACATTGACATTGCAATTCTAGACATAATGCTACCTGGAATAGATGGATTTGAAATATGCAAAAAATTAAGAAAAAGTAATGAAAATTTAGGCATAATAATGCTCACAGCAAAAGCTCAAGAAATGGACAAAGTAAGAGGTTTAATGATTGGAGCAGATGACTACATAGCAAAACCATTTTCTCCTTCGGAATTAATTGCAAGAGTTGATGCAATCTACAGAAGAGTTACCATGACAAAAAACAAATCTTCTCAAAATTCTGATGTTATTAAATCTGGCCCCTTTAAATTTAACATAAAAACTAGAATTCTCTACAAAGAAGATAAAAAAATAGAGTTAACACACATAGAATATCAATTAATGTATATATTTTTAAAGAATGCGAATAAATCCATAGAAAAAATAGCAATTTTGCGCCAAGTTTGGGGGGAAGAATATTTCGGAGATTCTAAAATTGTGGATGTTAATGTTAGAAGGCTTAGAATAAAAATTGAAAAAGACCCTTCAAATCCAATGTTTATTCAAACTGTTTGGGGATATGGTTATAAGTGGGCACTAAAAACATATTAAAATTAAATTTTCAAGGTGGTTTTTTTGAAATTTAAAAGCATAACATATAAATGGGTTTTTAACTTTATTGGTCTAATAACATTAATTTTAGTCATAATAGATTTAATAATTTATGTGGCAATAAACCAATATTTTAATAATTACGCTAAGGAATCTATAAAATTAAACTCTGCTATTTTAAATAATGCAATTAATTCTGTAGTTAAAGACACTCAAGACGACATAACCAATAAAATAAAAAATTTAATTGAAAATTTTACAGATTATGATAATATAATTGTTGTTGGGTTAAATTATGATGGTGAAATTTTAACAACATCTAACAAAATGCCAATTGAAAAAGAATATCCGTTTTTAAAAGATTGTGCAATAGAAGCTTTTAAAGAAGCAAATTTTAAAAAAATAAAACTAAAAAACAACAAAGATTACGTTTTAACGTATAGCATTAAACTTCCAATTGTAAAAAATGAAATTTCCACCATAGTTTACATTTCTTCACTTAAAAAAATAGAATTAATTATTAGAAATATAATGATTGTTACAATTTTTTTAAGCCTTTTAATTTTAATTTTAATAATAATTTCTGGAATGTTTTTTATTAAAAATTTCGTAAACCCTGTCCGTGAGGTTAACCTTGCCATTAAAGAAATAGCCAGAGGGAATTTGAAATATAAAATTAAAAAAAATTACCACTATGAAATTAAAGACCTTTGCAATTCAATAAATTTTATGGCAAATGAAATTAGCAATTCAGAATATTTAAAAAACGAATTCATTTCTTCTGTTTCGCATGAATTAAGAACACCACTAACCGCAATTCAAGGTTGGAGCGAAACAATTTTAAACACAAAAGAAAAAAACAAAGAAATTTTAAATAAAGGAATGAAAATAATATATAAAGAAGTTTTGAGACTAGCAGAAATGGTTGAAGAACTTTTAGATTTTTCTAAAATTCAAAATGGTCATTTCATTTTAAAAAAAGAAAAAATGGATATCTTTGCAGAACTAGAAGAAGCAGTTTTAATGTATTCAGACATTGCACTAAAGGAAGGGAAAACGTTAACATATAACGAGCAAAAAGCAATACCTGTAATATTTGGAGACAAAAACAGAATTCGTCAAGTTTTCATAAACATAATAGATAATGCTGTTAAATATTCAGAACCGGGAAGCAACATTACAATAAACACCAGCGTTACAGATAAAAAAGTTAAAATTAGTGTAAAAGACACAGGTTGTGGAATTTCAAAAAAAGATTTATCTCACATAACAGAAAAATTTTTTAAAGCCCAGCCAACAAAAAAAGGTTCCGGAATTGGCCTTTCAATTGTTAAAGAAATTATTGAAAAACATAATGGCACAATAACATTTGAAAGCGTTTTAGAAAAAGGCACTACTGTTAATGTTGAATTTAACCTTTACAATTAATTAAATTTGGAGTTAATTTAAATGAAAGAAAAAACTGAAAAAGAAAAAACAAAAATTAAAGTTGGTGGTCAAGCTCTAATAGAAGGCGTTATGATGAGAAAACAAAATTTTGTTTCTATGGCAGTTAGAAAACAAAACGACGAAATATATTTAAAAACATTTAAAATTAACTTTTTAGAAAAAATTAAGTGGTATAAAAAAATTCCAATTTTTCGTGGCGTTATTGAAATGATTGTTTCTTTAATTGTTGGCTACAAATGCCTTTTAAAGTCTGCTGAAAAGTCTCAAAACATTGAAAAAGAAAAAGAAGAAAAAGAAGAAAAAGAAAGCAACATTTTAAAAATATTTAATTTTTTTAGTATTTTACTAGGCATTTTTTTCGCAATAGCTTTTTTCATGTTTTTGCCTTCATTTTTTGTTAAAAATGCCAGTAAGTTAACAACTTTTAACAACAACATTTTAAAAGTTTTTTTTGAAGGCATAATTAAAATAACAATTTTTTTAATATATTTAATTTTAATTTCTAATTTTAAAGATATTAAAAGAACATTTGAATATCACGGTGCAGAACACAAAAGCATATTTTGTTTAGAAGAAGGATTAGAATTAACAGTAGAAAACGTTAAAAAACAAAAAAGGTTTCACCCAAGATGTGGAACAAATTTCATTTTTATTGTGTTCTTTATTTCTATTTTAACATTCTCTTTTCTAACATGGAAAAATTTAATTGTTAGAGTGCTTTTTAAAATTTTAATGCTGCCATTAATTACAGGCATATCTTATGAAATTTTAAAATTTGCTGGAAACAGCCAAAACAAACTAATTAAAATTTTAATTACTCCAGGGCTAATGCTGCAAAGAATTACAACTAAAGAACCAGATGAAAAACAAATTGAAATTGCAATTAAGGCATTAAAAGAAGTTTTAAAAAATTAATTGTTAAAAGTGAGAACAAAATGTTATTTAAACTAAAAAAAGAATTAGAAGAAATTTTAAAAAACCAAGAAAACAAAAATTTTGAAGCAGACATAATAATTTCACATATAACGAAACTTTCAAAGGAAGAATGGCTTTTAAAAAAAGAAATAAAACCTAAACTAATTAAAAAATGCAAAAAATTAGCTAAAAAGAGAAAAGAAGGCACACCACTACAATATTTAATTAAAAATTGGGAGTTTTATGGTGTGCCAATTAAAGTTGGAAAAGGCGTTTTAATTCCAAGGCAGGACACAGAAATTTTAGTTGAAAAATGTTTGAGTTTAATTAAAACTAAAGATGTTATTTTAGAACTCGGAACCGGCTCTGGTTGCATTTCTGCTGCTATTGCAAAAAATAAAAAAAATGTTAAAATATTTGCAATAGAAAAATATTTTAAAGCATTAAAATTTGCAAAAAAAAATTTAAAACCTTTTAAAAATGTAGTAAAATTAATTAGAGGAGATATTTTAAATGAAAAATTTGCAAAAAAGTTTAAAAACATAAATTTATTGGTTAGCAACCCACCCTATTTAACAAAAAAAGATGTGGAAAATTTACAAAAAGAAGTTTCTTTTGAACCATTTAATTCTTTGTATGGTGGAGAAGATGGGTTAGAATATTACAAAAAAATTTGCTCAAACTGGAAAAACAGTTTAAAAAAAGGTGCACACATAGTTTTTGAAATAGGCGCTTTACAAAAAAGTTCGGTGGAGAAAATTTTAAAAGAAAATGGTTTTCATAATGTTATTACACATAAAGATTTAAACAACAAAGACAGAGTAGTTGTTGGAAAATTTTAATTTTTAATTAAGGAGAATTTAAAATGGCTAAAAAATTAGACTTAAAAGAAAACGTTAAGGTTAACAATTCAAATGAAAGAAAAATTGCTTTAGAAAACGCTCTAAAACAAATAGAAAAAAATTTCGGGAAAGGTGCAATAATGAAACTAGGAGCAAACCAATCTCTAGACATTGAAGCAATTCCCACAGGCTCTTTAGGCTTAGACATGGCCCTTGGCATAGGCGGCATTCCAAGAGGAAGAATAACAGAAATATATGGCCCCGAATCTTCAGGAAAAACAACCGTTGCTTTATCTGTTGCAGCACAAGCACAAAAAAATGGCGGCACTGTTGCTTTTGTTGATGTGGAGCACGCGCTAGACCCTAAATATGCTAAAATTTTAGGGGTGGACATAAATTCTTTGTTGGTTTCCCAGCCAAGTTCTGGAGAACAAGCACTAGAAATAATAGAAACTTTAGTGCGTTCTGCAGCAGTGGACGTAATAATTCTAGACTCGGTTGCAGCAATGACAACAAAAGCAGAAATTGAAGGTGAAATGGGAGACGCTAACATTGGACTTCAAGCAAGGCTTATGTCGCAAGCTATGCGAAAACTAACATCAATTATTAGTAAAACAAATTGTGCTGCAATCTTCATAAACCAAATAAGAGAAAAAATTGGAGTAATGTTTGGAAACCCAGAAACAACGCCAGGAGGAAGAGCGCTAAAATTTTACGCATCTGTTAGAATAGACGTTAGACGAGGAGAACAGCTAAAAGAAAACGGCCAAATAATTGGAAGCAAGGTTAGGTGTAAAATAACCAAAAACAAGGTTGCTCCTCCTTTTAAAGAAGCTCAGTTTAATTTAATATATGGCGTTGGAATATCCTACCTAATAGAAATTTTAGACATAGCAGTTAACTTTAACATTGTTAACAAAAGTGGAGCATGGTTTTCATACAAAGGCCAAAAAATTGGGCAAGGCAAAGAAAATGCTAAAATATTTTTAGAAAAAAATCCTGAAATTTGCAGTGAAATAGAAGACCTAGTTAAAGAAAAAATTAAAAATAATGATTATTACGATTCAACAAAAGAAGAAGAAATTGTAACACAAGAAGTTTCACAAGAAGAATTAGAACCCAATGAAACGTTTGAAGAAAACCTAGATGTAATACCAGACGAAGAAGATTTTTAAAAATATGATTTTAAAAATTGGAGAAAGAAAAGGAATATATTTTAAAGTTTTTGCTAACGAAAAATTTTTAGGTTATTTTAGCAAAAAAAGTTTAGACAGTTTAAAAATTAAAAATAATGCAGATTACCCCATAGAATATGTTAAAAAAATTAAAGTTATTGGCCAATTAAAGTATGCAGAAAATAAAGCATTAAATTTGCTTAAAATTAAAGATTACTCCAAAAAAGAACTGTTTTTAAAACTAAATAAAGTTGTGCCGCAAAACATATCTAAAGCAATTGTGTTAAAAATGGAAAAATTAAAATATGTTAACGATTTAAAATATGCTGAAAATTTAGCTAAAAAATTAATAGTAAACAAAAACAAAGGAAAAAAATTAGCGGTTTTAGAAATAGTTAAAAAAGGAGTAAAAGAAGATTTAGCTAAAAAAGCTGTTGAAAAATTAGAAATTAATTATGAAGAAAATTTAAAGAATTTAATTTTAAAGAAATATTTAAATAAAATAAAGGATGAAAATTCTAAAAAAAAAGTTGTAGCCTCTCTTTTAAGAAAAGGGCACAATTACAGCAACATTATTAATGCTATTAATCTGTTAAAATATTAAAAATTACACCACAGAAACTAATTTTGAAAAAGTTAGAGTTCTTTCAACACTTAGTTATTATTCATATTAAAAATTGCAAAAGATTACAACAATTGTTGCGGTTATTATGCAATACCACGAATAATAGAAAAATTTAAAATTAAATCAATTAGAAAATTTTAAAAAACAAATTAGAAAAAATTGAAGCTATTAATAACAAACTTTAAAATAAGATTTAACATTAAAGGAGTTTAAAATGCCAATTAAAGTTGGGTTTGTTTCTTTGGGGTGTTCTAAAAACATGGTGGACACCGAATATATGTTAGGAGATTTAAACAAAGACGATGAATTTTCAATTGTTGCAGATGAAAACGAAAGCGATGTTGTTGTAATAAATACCTGCGCATTCATAGAAGCCGCAAAGGAAGAAGCAATAAACACAATTTTAGAGTTTGTTGAAAAGAAAAAAGAGAATTTAAAGTCTGTTATAGTAACAGGCTGCTTAGCACAAAGATATAAAAAAGAAATTTTAGAAAAAATTCCTGAAGTGGACGCCGTTTTAGAAATTAACTCACAACAACAAATTAAAAAAGCAATTAAAAATAGTTTGAAAAAAAACAACACAAAAAAATTTTATAGTGGACCTGCTTTAACAACAACTAATTGTGAAAAGGTTAGAGTTATTTCAACACCTAGTCATTATGCCTACTTAAAAATTGCAGAAGGCTGCAACAATTTTTGCAGTTATTGCGCAATACCCTACATAAGAGGAAGGTTTAAAAGTAAACCAATTGAAGAAATTTTAAAAGAAGCAAAATGGCTAGAAGAGAAAAATGTTAAAGAATTAATTTTAATTGCACAAAACACAGCATATTACGGGTTAGACCTTTACAATGAACTAAAACTAGAAGACCTTTTAAAAAAACTTTCTAAATTAAATTTTAAATGGATTAGGTTGTTATATTTATACCCAGAACTAATTAAAGAATCTTTAATTAAAACAATTGCAAAAACAGAAAACATTTTGCCCTATTTCGACTTACCAATACAACACATTAACGACTTAATATTAGAAAAAATGAACAGAAAAACAAATTCTAAACAAATTATTGAAAAAATAAATTTAATAAGAAAAATAATCCCTAACGCAACAATTAGAACAAGCCTAATTGCGGGCTTTCCGGGAGAAACAGAAGAGCAATTTAACGAACTTTTAAATTTTGTTAAAAAAATTAAGTTTAATCGTTTAGGATGTTTTAAATATTCCAATGAAGAAGGAACAAAATCTTTTAATTTTAAAAACCAAATAAGCGAAAAAGTTAAACTAAAAAGAACACAGCTAATTTATGAAGAATCTGAAAAAATAATAATAAAACAAGCAAAAGAAGAAATTTCTAAAAATTTAACCGTTATTGTGGATGAAAAACAAGATGAAAACAAATACATAGGAAGAACAAAAAAAGACGCACCTGAGGTGGATTGTTTGGTTTACTTTAATTCTTCTGAAAAGTTAAAAAATGGAGATTTTGTTAAAGTTAAAGTTACAGCAACAAAAGAAGAAAACCTAGTTGGAGAATTTTTAAATAAACTATGTTAAAGAGGAGAAAACAATGAACACAGCAAACAAACTCACAATTTTTAGAATAATTATTTCACCTCTTTTAATTGTTTTTTTAAAACTAAAAGAAAAAAACCAAATTTTTAATTATTTAGCGCTTTTAGTTTTTCTTGTTGCTTCATTAACAGATTTTTTAGATGGGTTCATAGCAAGAAAGAAAAATTTAATAACAAATTTAGGAAAGTTTCTAGACCCACTAGCAGATAAAATTCTAATAACAGCAGCATATTTATGCTTTCTAGAACTTAAATTAATTAACGTTTATGTTGTTTTTTTAATGTTTACTAGAGAATTTTTAGTTTTTTTAATTAGACTAGTAGCAAGCAAAAACAATAAAGTTTTAGCTGCTAATTTTTTGGGTAAGTTTAAAACTGTAACACAAATTTTAGCTTCAATTTTAACCTTACTTTACATAATAAATAATAATTATTTTTTGTTTTATTCTTATAATGCTTTGGTTTACATTTCAACAATTCTAACCACAATTTCTGGCATAGTTTACATTAAGCAAAACATAAAACTTTTAACAAATAATTAATTAAATTTTTAAACACCACAAAATAAACACAAATAAATAACAATTTTAATTATTATTAAGTTTAAAATATGTTTTATCTCTTTACCACTATAAAAAATTTTTATACCACACTTAAAATAAATAGTTTTATTAAATTTTTTCAACATATCATAATAATATTTATAATAATAAAATTTTTGCTATAATTAAACTAAATTTTTATATGCAAAAATTAAAAAATCAGCTTAAAATTT
This sequence comes from uncultured Clostridia bacterium, assembly GCA_947304245.1. Classification (GTDB taxonomy): domain Bacteria; phylum Bacillota; class Clostridia; order Oscillospirales; family Ruminococcaceae; genus RUG12519. The sequence continues at coordinate 18,588 of CAMZAK010000003.1, read as the reverse complement.
AATTTATATTTTTAAATCTTTTAATGTTACATATTATTTTAAAATTTAAAAGGATGATATATTAATAGTTAATTTTTTAAACACTACAAAATAAACACATAAAAAATAACTGTCTTTTTATTATTAAATTTAAAATATTAATTAGATTAATTCTTATAATTTATTACTAAATACTTAGTTCCTAATTTTATAACATTTATTTATTTATGTATAAATATTTACACAATTGAAAAATCTTCTTGCCTTAAGCTTTAATTGAATTTTAAACTCTAAATGCAATAACAGTAATGTCGTCAGAGTGCTTTTTGTCTTCTTTTTGTTTGGCCATCTCCAAAATTGCTCTTGCTATGTATTTTGGAGATTTTTTCTCTAACATTTCTAATTCTTCACCAATCCATTCAAAACCTGAAGTTGTTGCCCCATCAGAAACCATAACAACAATGTCTCCTTTAAAAAGGTTTATTTTCTCGCAGTCAAACCCAACACCTCTTACAATTCCAATTGGAAGACTCTTACTCATAATTTTAATAACCCCCTCCTCCCCTTTTCTTTTAACGTAAGATGCTGTGGCACCTGCTTTTTTAAAAATAGCACAACCAGAATATAAGTTAACAGCACAACAATCTACAGTAGAAAATGTTTCTTCCTTAGATTTTATGGAAAAAGAAAGGTTTAAAATTTTTAATGCAGAGCCAAACCCAAAGCCTAGTTCAATAAATCTTCTAAGCGTTAAACATGTCATTAAACTGTCTAAAAAAGCTCTTTTACCACTGCCCATCCCATCGCTTAAAATAACATGAAAAAAACCTTTGCTGTCTATGAAACAATTGTAGCTATCTCCACAATAAGAGTTCCCTTCAGCTGCCACTTGTTCTATTGCAAACTTAACATTATGTTTAAAAGCCTCAAAAAAAGAAATTTTGTAGCCTTTGCCAGCTTTTAAAAAACTAGAATGACTCATCTCCTTTCCTAAAATTTTATTAATAGTAAAATTAACCTGCTCAACATCTTCATTTTTTAAAATAGAGTTAAAATAAACATCCACATTAATTTTTTCAGTTTCATCTAAAATACAATAAACGTTTTCAACCTCAAATTCTTGGTTTTTTAAACTTTTTAAAATTATTTTACTGGTTTCAAAATCTATGTTTTTAATGGTTTTAAAATCTTTACTAATATCCATTAAAAATTCAGACATGCCTAAAAATTGTTCACTTATTATTCCTCTTGCTTCGTTAATTCGCCTCTTGTTTTGCTCTAGGCAAATAAATTCTTTGTAAGAATAGTTTAAATATTTAATTAAATCTGAAATTTTACAACACTTTTTCTTTAAAAACATAGGAATATTTTCCTCGTCCAAGCCACCTGTTTTTTTTAAAATACGAGAAGCATCACAAAAAGCCCGGCTTATTTCATTGTAAGACTTAACCCAACAAAAATTATTAAGCCCACAACTTTTGCAAACAACAGAAGAAACATTTTCAAAAATATTGTTATAGTTATTATAGTAGTCTTTAGAATCCATAACCTTGGAGCATTTTTTAACATTTTCTCTTAAATCTTGTAATAATTCTGAAGCAAACTTTAACTTTAAAGAAAATCTATCGTTTAAATTAAAATTTTCTAAACTATTAAAATTTCCATTACTTTTTCTTAATTTAGCAAAATATTTATTCGGTACCACTAAGCTTAAAATTGAAGCGAAAAAAATTTCAAACAAACACTGTAAGCTAAATCCACCAAAAAACAAACAAGAAAGAAAATATGTAAGAATAAACAACGCTAGTTGAAAAAATTTACTAGAATTTTTAAACAAACCAGAAAAAAAACTAGAAATAGACAAAATAACACCATACTTAGCAAAATCTTTGTCAAAAAGTGCAAAAGAAATTGTGGCAACAACCCCAAAAATTGCTGAATAATTAAAACCATAAATTAAGAAAAACTCAATTGCAAAAAAACTAGCAACAAACCTTCCAAAGTTAAAATTCAAAATGTCAACATTGCATAAAGAAACTAAAGTTACTAAAATTATTGCAAAAATTTTTAAAAAATCTTCTGTTTTATTATTTAAATTAAAAATAGAAAAATTTAAATTAAACTCTTTAGAATTTTGTGTGCATAAAGCAGCAATGAAAGAACATAAAACCGTTTGAAAATAAATTAACATTAAAGTTTTAAACCCTATTGGGAAAAGTAAAATGAAAAACAAATTAGGCACTATAAACGAAATAGCACAAAAAATTGCATTTTTAAAACTAGAAGTGGGGTTAAAAAAAATTTTAAAACAAAAGCCCAAAACTAAAATGAAAAAATAAATTAAATTTTCAGATGTTAAAAATAAAGTTATTGAAAAAATTCCACCTAAAAAACAAAATATGCTATATTTTTTTCTCAAAGCCATTGCAAAAGCAATGGAAAAAGGAGCAAAAAAACCTTCCACTTTTCCGAGACTTACAATAAAACCAAAAACAAAAAACAAAACATTTAAAATAATTTCTTTTTTGTTTTCAATTTCATCATGTTTTAAAAGCTTATATTTCAACAAAAACTCCCCTTTTAAACATATTTTATTTTGCAAAATAGCTCTGGTGACTTAAGAACTATAGTAAAACCAAAAATTTAAAAACATTGTCAATAACTGAAAAATTTAAAATGTTAACAAAAATATATATAAAAACACTTTTTTAAACAGAAAACCAACCCTGCAAAAACTGCAAGATTGGTTTTTTAAATTAAAAAACATTAAATTCTTTTGCTAATTACATTTAAAAATCTTTCTTTAAATTCATAAAACCTTCTTTTTTTTAAACTTTCTCTAATTTTCTCTAAAAAATTATTGTAAAAAAATAAATTATGAATAGTGCAAAGCCTAAACGCCAACATCTCTTTTGCCTTAAAAAGATGCCTTAAATAAGCTCTACTATGGTTTTTACAAACAACACAGCCGCATTCATAGTCTATGGGGTTTGGGTCTTTCTCATATTTTTTATTTAAAATGTTTAAAACTCCCTGCCAACTGTTAACATTGCCATGCCGTGCATTTCTACTCGGCATAACACAATCAAACATATCCACACCCAAACTAACAGCATTTAAAATGTCTTGCAATGTTCCAACCCCCATAAGGTATACTGGCTTATTACAAGGAACAAAAGGAACAACCTCCTCTAAAACATTAAACATGTCTTCTTTTGGCTCTCCAACAGAAAGCCCCCCAATGGCATAACCATCGCAATTACAAGAAACAATCTGCTTCATATGCTTTTTTCTAATATCGGTAAAAGTTAAACCTTGGTTTATTCCAAACAAAAGTTGGTTTTTGTTTATGGTGTCTTGTTGTTTGTTTAAAGATTCCATTGCTTTTTTGCAGCGTTCAAGCCAACGCAAGGTTCTCTCGCAAGATTTTTCAGTGTAAGAATAAGTTGAAGGAAAAGCAATGCACTCGTCAAAAGCCATCGCAATGGTGGAACCCAAGTTAGACTGAATTTTAATGCTCTCTTCAGGCCCCATAAAAATTTTTTTGCCGTTAAAATGAGAATTGAAAAAAACACCTTTTTCCTCAATTTCTCTAATTTTAGCCAAAGAAAAAACCTGAAAACCTCCGCTATCTGTTAAAATTGGGCCTTTCCAACCCGTGAATTTGTGAAGCCCTCCTAAACTTTTAACTATTTCGTCTCCAGGGTGAATGTGTAGATGGTAGGTGTTACATAACTGAACCTGGCACTTAATTTGCTTTAAATCTAAAGAAGAAACCGCACCTTTAATTGCTCCAGCAGTTGCAACATTCATAAAACATGGTGTTTTAAAAACTCCATGAACAGTTTTAACTCTTCCTAATTTTGCTTGCTTTTCTTTTTTAATAACCTTAAAAATTTCACTCATTAATTTAACCTTCCAAACAATTTTAAAACCAACATATAATATATATTCTTAGTAAAATAAATTAAATTGCACATTACTAAACCTAAAATAACACATTTAAAAGAATAATTATATTAATAAAAAACATATTTTAAAATAAAAAACCTTCCCTTCGTTTTGCCTAGTTTCATTAATTTTTTTAGCGTCTTCCTCTTTTAAAAAATATCTTTCACTATGCATCTTGTGTTTTTCAATTTTTTCTTCTAAATTTTTTAGTTCTAAATTTTTTAGTCATCTGTTTAAATAATCAGCATAGCATCTCCAAAACTAAAAAATCTATATTTTTTTTCAATTGCTTTTTTGTAAGCATCCATTATTTTTTCTCTTGTTGCAAAAGCACTAACAAGCATTAAAAGTGTGCTTTCTGGCAAGTGAAAATTTGTAATTAAACAATCCATAACCTTAAACTTAAAACCGGGGTAAATGAAAATTTTTGTTTCATCGCAGTCTTCACAAATTTTACCATTTTTTAAATAAACACTTTCAAGCGTTCTGCAGCTTGTTGTTCCAACACAAAAAACCTTCCCTCCATTTTGCCTAGCTTCATTAATTTTTTTAGCGTCTTCCTCTTTTAAAAAATATCTTTCACTATGCATCTTGTGCTTTTCAATTTCTTCTTCTTTAACCGGCAAAAAAGTGCCAAGCCCAACATGCAGCGTTACAAAAGCAATTGAAACTCCCTTTTTTTTAATTTCTTCTAACATTTCTTTCGTGAAATGTAGCCCTGCAGTGGGCGCAGCAGCAGAGCCTAAAACTCTCCCATAAACGGTTTGATATCTATTAGAATCCTCCAATTTTTCTTTAATGTATGGTGGAAGAGGCACATTCCCAATCTTACTCAAAATTAAATTAAAATCTTCATCGCAATAAAATTTTAAACTTCTAGTAAAATCTTCAAAAACTTCAACAACTTGTGCTCTTAAACCATAACTAAAATTAAAAAATTCTCCCATTCTAGCTCTTTTTGAAGGTTTGGCTAAAACTTTCCAAACATTTTTTTCTTTTTCTTCTAAGAGCAAAAATTCCAGTTTTGCTCCTGTTTTTTCGTTAACTCCAAAAATTCTCGCTAAAATAACCTTAGAGTCGTTAAGAACTAAACAATCTTTAGGCTCTAAAAAATTAATTAAATCGTGAAATTTTAAATGTTTAATTTCACCTGTTTTTTTATTTAAAACCAAAAGTTTAGAAGAGTCTCTTTTTAAAATGGGTTTTTGCGCAATCAAATCATCTGGTAAATTATAATAAAAATCTTTTCTTTTCATTTTAAAATCCTTTAAAATTAACTATTTACAATATACCAAAAAATAAATTTAAAGTAAAACCATAAAATAAAACAAATAGCTTTTTCCTTGACTAGCATAAAACAATATGTTAAAATGCTAAATGTTAAAGAGAGCATAGCTCAGCTGGTTAGAGTGCTTGCGTGACATGCAAGAGGTCGCTGGTTCGATCCCAGCTGTTCTCACCATTTTTATTTAGTTTTATGTTAAAATGGAAAGGTGTCTGAGTGGTCGAAAGTCCCGGTCTTGAAAACCGGCGTTTCGTAAGAAACCGTGGGTTCGAATCCCACCCTTTCCGCCAATTTTAAACGGAGAAGTACTCAAGAGGCTGAAGAGGCGCCCCTGCTAAGGGTGTAGGTCGGCTAAAACCGGCGCGAGGGTTCAAATCCCTCCTTCTCCGCCATTTTTTAACAACTTTTAATTTTGAATTTCAAAAAATTTTAAATAATTAAAAAATTTAATATTAAATGCAAAAAAACTAGAATCTTTAAAATTATTAACACTTTTTAAAAAAATTCCTTTTAAATCTGTACAATTTTGTTTTTTAAAAAATAAAAAAATTAATTTGAAATTCCTTTTTTAATTAAAATTTTAAAATTAATATATTTATAATTTTTAAAAATTATATGTTTTATATTTTATAACATTTTTAAACTATTCTTCTTTTCAACATACTAAAAATCATAGTTAAATTCTTAAAAATTTAAAAAAAAATTTAAAATTTTTAATCTGTTAATACTTTTTAAAAGACTCCCACTAAATCTGTGCATACTGCTAATTTTTTGCCTTCACAGGAAGTTTTAAACCTAACTCCTTTAACACTATCATGCAAAACATTAAAAAAATAAACATTAATTCAAAATATGTTTGCTGTTTTTTATTTATAAAAATAAGAAACAAAATTCGTGTTTTATTAAAATTTAAAATTAAAAAAATTAATTTAAAATCATATCAAAAACATTAGCCAACTAAAAAAATTTTTTTATAACCAAAACAATTTTAAATATATTCATAATTCTTAAAAATTTATATTTCATATTTTGTGCCATTATTTTTAACAGGAGCAACGTAAAGGTTATAATCTTTCATAAACTTTTTATTATTTTTCATTAGGTGTAATATTATCGTTTTTAATGCAATTTGAGGTAGGTTGTTTTTTTCACTTAAATGCCCAATTAAAAATTCTTTAACTCCAAAATTAATTAAGTTATTAATTAAAAAAGCAGCATCTAAATTAGATAAATGCCCATATTTTGAAGCTATTCTTCTTTTAAGCATCGCGGGGTATTTCCCCTCTTTTAACATTTTAACATCGTAGTTAGATTCCAAAAAAACAAAATTAGAATCTTTTAAATTATTAATAATTTCTAAAGAAGCTTCACCTAAATCTGTGCATACTGCTAATTTTTTGCCTTCACATTCAATTTTAAACCTAACCCCTTTAACACTATCATGCAAAACATTAAAGGCAGAAACATTAATTCCAAATATGTTTGCTGTTTTTTTATTTATTTCAAACATTTTAGTTCCATAATAAATACAATTTTTCAAAATAAGCTCTTTTAAAGTTTCTTTAGAAGAATAAACAGGAACATTTAAATTTTTAGTTACAGCATAAAGCCCTTTAACATGATCATAATGCTCATGCGTTATGAAAATTGCTCTAATTTTTTTTTCATCTAACCCAGCCAGTTTTAAAGATTTAACCAAAGCTTTAAAACCAACTCCAACATCAATTAAAATTGCAACTTCCCCATTAGAAACATAACTACAATTTCCCTTACTAGAACTGCAAATAGGGTATAAGATCATAACTTTTCCACCATGCTTTTTATTTCATAATAATTTTTTAAATAACATTAAACTTTTTCAATTACGGCTCCTAAGTCTTTTAGTTTTCCAACAATGTTTTCATAGCCTCTTTCTATGTAGCTAACATTTTCAATTTCAGACTTTCCCTGTGCTCCAAGTGCTGCAATAACTAAAGCTGCTCCTGCTCTTAAATCGCACGCTGTAACCGGAGCTGCTTTTAAGGTTTGCTTTCCTTCAACAACAGCAACCTTGCCGTCCACAGTAATTAAAGCTCCCATTCTGCAAAGCTCTCCAACATATTGAAATCTGTTAGCCCAAATGCCTTCTGTTATTATGCTAGTCCCTTTTGCAAAGGTTAAAACAGCCGTAATTTGAGGTTGCATATCTGTTGGAAAACCAGGGTACGCTTGAGATGTTACATCTGCCTTATTAAGTTCACAATTGCAAGAAACAAAAACACTGCTATCGTATTTTTTAATTTTAACCCCTATTGTTTCCATCTTATTTAAAATAGATTCTAAATGTTTTAAAGTAACATCTCTAATTAAAATTTCTCCTCTTGTTACCGCAGCCATAGCCATATAAGAACCCGCTTCAATTTGGTCGGGTATTATTGTGTAACTAGAAGAATTTAAACTCTCAACTCCTTTAATTTTAATGACATTTGTTCCTGCTCCAATTATGTTAGCCCCCATAGAATTTAAAAAATTTGCCAAATCCACAATATGTGGCTCTTTTGCAGCGTTTTCAATTATTGTAACTCCTTTTGCTTTAACTGCAGCCAATAAAATATTAATTGTAGCGCCAACAGAAACAACATCAAAATAAATTTTTCCGCCAACCAACTCTTTTGCCTTAAGATGAATAATTCCAGCGTCTATTTCATAATTTGCACCCAACATTTTAAAACCTTTTAAATGTAAATTTATGGGCCTAACTCCAAAGTTACACCCTCCAGGCATTGCAACGTTAGCCTCTTTAAAACGAGTTAATAAAGCACCTAAGTAATAGTAAGAAGCCCTCATTTTCATAGCAAGTTCAAAAGGCACTTCATTACAATTAATTGTTGTATTATCTATTAAAACAGTATGCTCATCTTGTTTTTTAATTTTCGCTCCCATTTTTGTTAAAATTTCAAAAGAAAGTTTAACATCACTAATATTCGGTAGATTTTTCAATAAGCATGGGCCATTCGATAATATTGTAGCTGGTATTATTGCAAGAGCAGCATTTTTAGAACCGTTAATTTTAACTTCACCTTTTAAACTAAAGCCTCCCTCTACTATAAATCTACCCAATTCAAAACCTCCAAAAAAAAATTGAAAAACCAAAAGACATTGTAACAAACACCAAAGTAAAAATCAATCAAAATTATAAAAATACAAATAAATCGACAATTTATAAGATATTATGAAGATTAACAAACAACAAAAATTTATATTAAAATACAACAAAACAATGATTACAATCTATTTTGACAAATTAAATAAAATAGATTATAATTGTTTACTATAAAACAAATCAATCTTAATATAGTTTTTTAAAAATTTAAAGTTTTCGTTATAATATAAATATAATTAAATGTTTGCGTAATTTTTGCAATTTTTAAGGAGTAAAGATATGAATTCTAATTTTCCAAGAATTTTATCATTATTAAGAAAGGAAAAAGGAATTAGCCAAAAAAAAGCAGCTGAAAGTTTAGGAATCTCTCAATCTTTACTATCTCACTACGAAAAAGGCATTAGAGAATGTGGTCTCTCATTTGTTTTAAAGGTTGCAGAGTTTTATGATGTTTCATGTGACTATCTCTTGGGAAAAACAGCGAATAGACAAGGAAATTTAATCTCAATAGAAGATTTGAACATAGAAAATGAAGAAAAAAAAGATTTAAACTCCAAAGCTTTTAAATTAATTTATAAGAAAAAAATATTATTCTGCTCATTAAACATATTAATTGAATATATTAAAAAAACTAATAGCACTGCAATAATGGAAGAAATCTTCTCTTTTTTTAATTTTGCTGTTTATAGAGCATTTAGAATTTTATTTAGAATAAACAAAAACAATAATAACGAAATGTTTGAAATAAATAATAATATTGCAAACCAATTAGCGCAAGCAGAAATGTTAAAAGCTGAAGCTATTGCAAACTTTAACGCTAATATTAAATTTAAAAAAAATGAAGATGTTTTAAAAGAACTCTTAATTAGCCCAAAAACCTTGGAAAAAAATTTCCCACAAAACAGTAATGCTTTGTTAAATTTAATTAAAAATTGTGAAACAACAATTTTAAACCAACAATAATATTAAACATCAATTTTAATTTAGCCTTATTTTAGTTTTAATATATTTATTTTTGTTATTTAAAAACCTTATTTAAATAAATTTTAAAAAGGGGAAAATTTTAATTTGGTTTTATTAAATAATTATTGGGATGTTTTATTAAAAAAAGAATGGAGTAAAGAATACTATTTAAATTTGAGAAAAATTCTAATAAAAGAATATAAAGAGAAAAATGTATTCCCAGAAAAAGAAAAAATTTTCAACGCATTAAAATTCACAGATTTTAAGAGCTGTAAAGTTGTAATTTTAGGGCAAGACCCATACCACACAAGAGGGTTAGCAGATGGACTTTCTTTTTCTGTGCCGAAAAATTCTAAAATTCCTCCTTCTTTAGTTAACATTTTAAAAGAAACAGAAACAGATTTAAAAATTAAGCAACCAAAAAATTTCGGTAACTTAAAACATTGGGCAAATCAAGGGGTGCTTCTTTTAAACAATGTTTTAACTGTTGTTGAAAGCAAGCCAAATTCACACAGCAAAATTGGATGGCAATATTTAACAGATAAAATAATCTCAATTTTAAATAAAAAAAGTTCCCCAGTAGTTTTCATGTTATGGGGAGCTTTTGCAATAGGTAAACAAAAATTAATAAACAATAAAATTCATTTGGTTTTAAAAGCATCTCATCCCAGTCCTCTTTCTGCATTTAGAGGTTTCTTTGGATGCCGTCATTTTAGTAAAACCAATAAATTTTTAATTAAAACAAAACAAAATCCAATTAATTGGCAGCTAAAAATTTACCATTAAATTTTCTAGTCACTAAAATTATTTTCAAAGTCTTCTTCCATTTCAATTGAATATTTACGGTTCTTTTTAAAACTTTCTTCTAAATCATAATCTTCTTTGTCACAACAGCCCTTAATCTCATCTTTTTCTTTTTCTAAATCTGCTATTTTCTCATATAACTTCTTTATTTCTTCAAATATTATCTTAAAATTTTCATTTTCCATCTCTTTACTCAGAGCATTAAAACCAAATTTTTTTTGTTTATTATAAACATAATAACCAACTTTAGCAAATTTTTTCTCTATTTTGTTTTTATAACTAATAATTTTCATGTTTATTTGAGATATCTCAAAAAATTCTTGTGTCTTTCTAAAAACACTTTTTGCCATTTTACATGTTTTTTTCATCATTCCTTTTTTCTTATTCATTTTTATAAACCTCCCCTTGTTTAATTATTAACTCAATATTAAAATAACTCTTATCTTAATTCTATGCAAGAAAAATTACAAGAATTATTCATATTAAATTCAAAAAAACCTTTTTTTAATAAAATTATCAAAATTCAGCCAACTTCATTTCTAAAATTTTCTATTATTTTTGTCCATAAAATTATTATCTCAATTTTTTTTTAACTACCTTTTTTAATATTTAAATACTAAAACAGTCTTACTTAAAAAATATGTAATACTCTATTATTATGTTTAATATCAATAAAAATATTCCATTATAATTTTTGTAATATTTTATTTTTTTTTATTATAATTACCAAAATAATTACCAAAATATGTTAAATTTTCTGCAAAAAATGAAGATATTTTTTTTAATGAAACAAGCATATTTTAATTGACAATAAAAAAATTAGATTGTATAATAGCGATGTGAAAAAAATAAAATAGAGTTACTTAGTATTAAATTATAACAATCAAAAAAACTTTTTTATGGAGGAATTATAAAATGACAAAATCAGATTTAATAAACACAATCTCCGAGTCGGTAGATCTTTCAAAAAAAGATATTGGAAATATTATTGGTGAATGTTTTAAGGTAATTACTACAACTCTTTCTAATGGAGATAAGGTCCAAATTGTAGGATTTGGCACGTTTGAAGTTAGAACAAGAAAAGAAAGAAAAGGAAGAAATCCTTCAACAGGAAAAGAAATTACAATTCCAAAAAGCACGGTTCCAGCATTTAAAGCAGGACGAGGTTTAAAAGATGCTGTTGCAAAGCATTAAAAACCATATTTAAAATTTAGGTGATTATAAAACATTAATAGTTATAATCACCTTTTTTTATTATAATGAGGTTTAAATTTGAGGTTAGATAAATTTTTAAAATTATCACGTTTAATTAAAAGAAGAACAGTAGCGAATAAAATTTGCAGTAATGAAAAAATTTTAATAAATGAAAAGTTAGCAAAAGCATCTACTAAAGTTAAAGTTAATGATGTTTTAGAAATTAAAATTAATGAAAATAAAAAACTTAAAGTTAAAGTTTTAAAAATAAATGAACTTGCAAATAAGCAAAATTGCCAAGAAATGTATGAAATAATTTAATCCATTTTAACTTTTGCATATATTGTACACAAAAAGAATATTATAGAATATTAAATTATAAAATATCTGCAGGAGGAAATTATGGAAGAAATAAAAAAAGAAGATATATCTCAAAATATTGTATTGGAAAATAGAAAAAAATTAGAAATGACTGGAATTAATGAAGTAGGCGATTTCAACGAAGAAAAAATTACAGCTTTTTCAACTTTAGGGACTATAATAATAAAAGGTGTTGGACTTCATGTTGAAAAATTTAACAATAAAACAAAAGAATTAAATGTTAATGGAAGTATTAGAGAATTAAAATATTCAGAAAATACTAAGAATAAAAATAAAAGCTTTCTTAGTAGGTTATTTAAATAATGTATATGAGTTTTTCTCCTTCTGTTATAACATTTTTAATTTCTGTTTTATTTGGAATGATTTTTGGTTTAATTTGGAACATTAATTTAGTTATAAAAAAAAATTCACTTAAAAAATCAAGTAAAAATTTAGTTATTTTTTTAGATATTATTTTTTGTATTATAGTTTCTATTTTAACGATCAGCTTTTTCTTCAAATATACATATAGTGGTTTTAGAATATTCGTTTTAATTGGAGAATTAATAGGGTTTACATTATATTTTTGCACTATTGAAAAATTTTTAACTATTATAATTAACTTTACAGTAAAATTGATATTTGGTGTATATAAAAATATAATTAAAGGATTTTTAATTAGCTTAATAAATTTCTTAACTAATAATTTAAAAAATATAATTATTTTTATTTTTAAAAATAAAATATTTAAAAGCAACCTAAAATCGTTAATTTCTAAAAAACAAGTTATTAAAAAATTGGATAGACTAAATGAATTAAAAAAATTAAAAAGATAAATTTTAAAAAAACCTTGATTTATTAATAAATTTAGGTGTATAATTAAAAATTAATTGGAATAATTTAACAAAATTAATTTGTGAAAGGTTTAGGATGAAAAATTCTGAAATTTTAAAAATAAAATTGAGAAGAATAATATTAAAGTTATTATTAATATTTTTAATTTTAATATTTATTTATAAATTAATTAACATTAAAAATAAAAATATAAAAAAAGAAAAAGAATTAACAGATTTAAATAAAAAAATTGAAGTTAACATTAAAAATAACGAAAATTTAAAAGAACAAATAAAAAATAATTTAACAGATGAATTTAAAGAAAAATACGCCAGAGAAGAATTAAACATGGTTAAATATGGTGAACGTGTTTTTTATGACATAACAAAAGAATGAAATTTAATATGTTTTTAAAATAGGAGGAAATTTAAAACAATGCAGCTTGAAATTGGCAGCGTAAAAGAAGGCAAAATAATTGGTATAACAAAGTTTGGAGCCTTTGTTGAAATTGAAAAAGGTGTTACTGGTTTGGTTCATATATCTGAAATTTCTAAAAATTTTGTTACAGATATTTCAAAACTCTTAAAAATTGGAGACATTGTTAAAGTTAAAATTTTAAGCAATGAAAAAAATAAACTAAGTTTATCTATAAAACAAGTTCAAGAAATTAATAATTTAAATGAAAACAATAAGAAAAAAATCTTTGAACCCGAAACTTCTACTTTAAACAAAAAAGAACAAAACGCTAAAAAAGATAAATCAAATTCTTTTGAAGATATGCTAGCTAAATTTAAAAAAAATAGTGAGGAAAAAATCTCTAATATACGCAAAAATTTAGACAACAGAAGAGGTTCTTATTCTAAAAAAAGATGATTTGTTACTTATAGATATATTGTAAAAATAATCTCAAAGAAAAATTCTTTGGGATTATTTGGTTTAATTTTAAAAAAAATAACAAAAATTAGAATTTTTTGTTGAAAAACCTCACATAATATTATACAATAATTAAAATAATTTTTAAAAAGGAGAATTTAAAATGGAAAGTAATAATTTAAATCAATCTACAAATAACACAACAGCAATTTATGCAAATACAACTAATTTAAGCGAACAAGAAAAAGAAAAAGAAAAAGAAAAAGAAAAAGAAAAAGAATCAGCATTAGAACTTTTAATTTCTAATGCAGAAAAAAATTTAGGTAAAGATATTTATGAAATAATTAATAACCCCAACGAATTAAACTTTTTGATGGATATAATATACAATTCAAACGAATACTCTGAAAAAGAAAAAATATTCTTAACATCACTTATTTACGATACTAAAAAATTTAAAGAATATGTAAATAAATTTTATGAAACAAAATATAGCGAAATAAGTGATAACGAAAAAAAAGATGCCATAAAAAAATTAATTAAATATATAGAAAATGCAATTGGTTTAAGCATTGAGATGTTAAATAATAAAGATACCAAAATAGAACAAGTAAATGCATTAATTTTAGAAATGTTGCCTAAACTTTACGACTGCACAAGAAACCAAAAAAAATATTTAAGGGATTCTATTATTAGTGGGAATTTTTTCAAAATAGTAGAAGATCTTAAAATAGAAGAATTAGATGAAGGTGGAATATTAGAAGTTAGTGTTATAAAAGATGATAAAAAATAATAACATTAAAAAATAAAAATCTGTTATATTAAAAAAATAAACTAACCTAGTCTAAGTATTTTGGTTAGTTTATTTTTATATATCAAATTAAATTAAACAACACCTTGAGCTTGCATTGCTCTGCAAACCTTTAAAAAACCAGCAATGTTGCTTCCAAGAACCATGTTCCCTTCTTCTCCGTATTCTTTTGAAGCTTCATAGCCAAATTCAAATATATTTTTCATTATGAATTTAATTTTAGCGTCCACCTCTTCAAAAGTCCAACTGTAACGCATTGAGTTTTGTGCCATTTCAAGCCCAGAACAAGCAACTCCTCCAGCATTAGCAGCCTTTCCTGGCCCAAATGCAATGCCAGCTTCTAAAAATTTTGAAATTGCATTTGCAGTGGAAGGCATATTTGCTCCTTCAGCAACACAAATAACTCCATTTTTAATTAAAGTTTCTGCAGAATTTTCATCTAACTCATTTTGTGTTGCACAAGGAAGCGCAACATCGCAAGCAACATTCCAAATGTCTTTGCAATTTTCCCCATACTTTGCACTGCCAACTTCATTTAAATATTCTTTTATTCTTCCTCTTTTAACCTCTTTAATTTGTTTAATTAAATCTAACTTTATTCCGTCTTTGTCGTAAACATAACCGTTAGAATCTGACATGGCAACAACTTTAGCTCCAAGCTCGGTTGCTTTAAAAGCAGCGTAAATTGCAACATTTCCAGAACCAGAAACAACAACTGTTTTTCCTTCTAAAGAGGTGTTTTTTAATTTTTTTAACATGTTTTGCACATAATAACAAAGACCAAACCCAGTTGCTTGTGTTCTAAACAAAGAACCTCCATAGCTTAAATCTTTTCCTGTTAAAACTCCTGTGAAAGTGTTGGTTAATTTTTTATATTGCCCAAATAAAAATCCAATCTCACGTGCGCCAACTCCAATGTCTCCAGCAGGAACATCTGTGTTTTCTCCAATGTGCCTAAAAAGCTCACTCATAAAACTTTGGCAAAACCTCATAACTTCCCCATCAGATTTTCCTTTCGGGTTAAAATCGCTTCCTCCTTTTCCTCCTCCCATGGAAAGACCAGTTAAAGAATTTTTAAAAATTTGCTCAAACCCTAAGAATTTAATTATGGAAGCATTAACAGATGGGTGAAAACGAAGCCCCCCTTTATATGGCCCAACAGCGGAATTAAATTCAACCCTAAAACCACGGTTAACCCTAACATTACCAGCATCATCCACCCAAGGAACACGAAATTGTATAAATCTTTCTGGCTCAAGCAAACGTTCAAAAATTCCTTCTTTTTTTAAATGAGGATTTTTCTCAACTACTAGTTCTAAAGATTGTAAAACTTCCAAAGCTGCCTGCAAAAACTCATTTTCATTAGCATTTCTTTGTTGCAATTCATTAAAAACATTTTCCAAATATGTATCTCTAAACACTTTAAACACCCCTTTAATTTTTTAACATCAAAAAATTATAACATTAAATATTACAAAATACAATAAAAAACTTTTAATTTTCTCATAAAATTTTATTTTTTAAATTTTTTCGTTAATTTCTCTATTGCCTTTTTCTCTATTCTAGAAACATAAGACCTAGAAATTTTAAGAATTTTTGCAGTTTGTTGTTGTGTTAAAGGTGTTTTGCCATATAAACCATACCTGCAAACCAAAACATTTTTTTCTCTTAAAGTTAACATTTTATTAATTAATTTATATAATATATCTGACTTAAACCTAACATCCACAATTTCAATAATATCTGTTTCTTCAACTAATTTATTGTTAAAAGAAGAATTAGAATTTTGTCCGTTAAAATATTTAAAATCATCCACTAAATATAAATTATTAATATTTTTCTTAATTTGCCTAAAATACATTAAAATTTCATTTTCAATGCATCTCGCTGCATACGTTGCAAACTTTATTTTTTTTTCAAAATTAAAACTTTTAACAGCCTTAATTAAGCCTATTGTTCCAATGGAAATTAAGTCCTCCTGATCATCTAAACAAAAATAATATTTTTTAACAATATGCGCAACAAGCCTTAAATTGTGTTTAATTAAAATTTCTTTAGCTTTTTCATCATTTTTTCTAATTCTTTCAAAACATTTTAGTTCCTCCTTCTTAGAAAGGGGTTTTGGAAACGAGGTTTTTTCAATTCTTAATGCAAATAATAAAGCATGTTGCAAAATATTAATAGGGTAGAAAATCAAAAAATCACCTCTTATGTAAATATATGTAGAAACTACCCATTTTGTGCAACATAATTATTAAAAATGTAAATATTATTATAATTTTCTACTAAATTTAAGACACAAGAGAATAATTTTTAATAAAATAAATTTATCACTAAGTTTAAATTATATTAGTTTTTTCTCAAAAATATTCCCAATAAAAATATCTATTTTAAAAATTAATGAAATTGACAAAAAAATACTTTAATAGTAATATGTTAATAACATTTTAATTACTTTAAATTTTAGTAATTTAATAAAGGAATCTTTTTTATGCAGAAAATTAGAACTTTTTCCATATTTAAAAGATCTTTTTCATATATTAAAAAATATAAAGGTCTACTAATTCTAGACCTAATTTTTTCTGTGGCTGCAACACTTTGTGAAATAATGTTTCCAAAACTTTTGCGTTACAGTGCAGATATTGTTACAGATTCAATTAAACAAAAAATTGCAATTCCTATTAATCTTTTAGTTAAAAATGCTTCAATCTTCATAATCTTAGCCATACTAGAAGTAATAGGGATTTATTACATGAACTATATTGGTCACCTAACAGGCGCAAAAATTGAAAAAGATATGCGACGTGATTTGTTTTCACACATACAAAAACTAAACATAGGATATTTCACAAAAACAAAAATGGGCCAACTGCTTTCAAGGTTCACACACGACCTTTCTAAAATAACAGAATTTATGCACCATCTCCCAGAACAAATTTTAATTTCTTTTCTAAAATTCACATTGTGCACAATATTTTTAATTAAAATAAACTTTTACATTGGTGCTGTTATTTTAATTTTTTCTCCAATTATGTTTTTAACATGTTATTATTACAATTTAAAAATAAGAAAAGCTTTTAAAGATAATGCCGTTCAACTAGGAGAGCTAAACTCTCAAATTGAAAACAGTCTACTCGGAATACATGTTACAAAATCTTTTGCTAATGAAAATTTTGAAAAAGAAAAATTTGAAGTTGAAAACGAAAAAACCTATAAAACAAAAAAAGATTTATATTTAAACCTTGGCAAAATGAATGGAATAATGCGTTTTTTTGTTTTATCTGCATATCTTATTCTTGCAATTGTAGGGTTAATGCCATTAATTAAAGGAAACATTAAAACAACAAGCTACCTAACCTGCTTTATGTATGAAGATATGATTTTAAAAGAAATTATTAAACTTTTGCACACATTAGAAAAATATCAAGAAGGGCACATTCCATTAATTCGTTTTTTTGAAATTTTAGACATAAAACCAAACATAGTAGACACTTTTAATTGTAAAAAAATTGAAAAAATAGAAGGTTCAATAGAATTTAAAAATGCATGTTTTAAATATGACGAAAACGAAGATTTAATTATTAAAAATTTGAATTTTAAAATTAATAAAGGTGAACACGTAAGCTTAGTTGGCCCTTCTGGAGCCGGGAAAACAACAATATGTAATCTCTTACAGCGTTTTTGGGATTTAAACAAAGGCGAAATTTTAATAGATGGGCACAACATAAAAGAAATACCATTAAAACAACTCCACAGAACAATTGGAGTTGTGGAACAAAATATTTTCCTTTTTCCAGGAACAATTTTAGAAAACATAAAATATGGCAATGTTAATGCAACAGAAGAAGAAATAATTAATGCTGCCAAAAATGCTAATCTTTTTAATTTCATAAATAGCCTTCCAAACGGCTTTGAAACAAACATTGGAGAACGCGGCATTAAACTTTCAGGTGGGCAAAAACAGCGAATTAGCATAGCAAGAACATTTTTAAAAAACCCAATAATTCTAATTTTAGACGAAGCAACCTCTTCGCTAGACACAACAACAGAAAAAATAATTAAAGACTCTTTAAATAAGCTCTCGAAAAACAAAACCACAATTACAATTGCACACAAACCTTCCACAATTAAAAATGCAGAGAAAATTTTAGTTTTAGAAGACGGCTCAATTAAAAACCAAGGAACACACGAAGAACTTTTAAAAACCAATGAATTTTACAAAAAAATTTATGAGTAATAAAATTTTAATTAGTTTAAAAAATAAAAATATTCTTTAAATAAACTCTTCAAAAACAAAACCAAAATTAAAAATTCAGAGAAAATTTTAATTTTAGAGAACGGCTCAATTAAAAACCAAGGAACACACGAAGAACTTTTAAAAACCAATGAATT
>CAMZAK010000002.1 GCA_947304245.1 uncultured Clostridia bacterium | reverse complement strand
ATTTTTTTAGTTAAACGCTTTAACTAAACCGCTAACGCAGATTGCAATTGCAAACTCAGTTAAAGTAACTAGAAGAGGGGTTTAAAATGCTCTTTAGATTAAGTTTTAAAAAAATTTAAATAATATTTTAATTAAAATTTGCATATTTTATTTTTAATTTTAGTTTTAGTTGAGGTTTAAATGAAAATTAAAAAATTTAATTTTATTATGTTTTTTATTATTTTTTATTTTTTTAATTCTTTTAATTTAGTTAAAGCCACTAGTTTTAGTTTAAATAAGCCTTTAAATGAAAAAAGGTATTCTTTTAATTTAGAATATTACTTTAAAGATTGTGAGATTGTTTTACAAAAAAAAGAGCACAGTTTTAATGAATTTAGTGGAGAAAAACAGCCAAACAAAAGTTCTGCAAGGCACGCTTTTGCACTATACATTAAAATTAATAATCTTTTAAAAAAATGCAAAAATGAAAAAACAAAAAAAGAATTTGAAACAATTTTAAAAATTTTAGCAGGTGCTAATTTTATTATGCGTTATGAGAAAATTTGTGTTTTGGGCTCAACCCCAAAAATTTTAAATTTAACTAAAGAACAGGTTGAAGAATTTGAAAACATCTTTACTTCTAGTAATTTTAAGAAAGAAGAAATTAATATTATAAATTTTTATGATGCTAGAGACAAAATCTTAGAAGAATATGGCAAATATCAGCTTTTTATTAGTAAAAACGGGTTTGGAATTAAAGAAGAAGAAATTAACTTCATAAACAAACGCAAAAAAGAAATTTTAGCTGTTAAATTAGCTGACGTTAAAAGTGCAGATGAAGATTTTGTTAGCCTTAAATTAAATGTTTTTGAAAATTAGTTTATTTAAAATTTAAAACATTATATGAAATTTATTTTTAATTCTTATATAGACAAAGTTAAATAGGTTTGGTATTATTTAAGGAGTGATATTATAAGTTTAAAATATCGGAGGGTTTTAAAAATGAGTAAAATTAAAAAAATATTACCAATTGTTTTAGGAATTGGATTGTTAAATGGTTGTTTTGGGTTAACAATAGCAGCAAAACCACCAAAAACAACAAAAGTTGAAGAGTTAAAACAAGAAGAGAAGTTTGTTTTATATTTTGATTATTATTTTAAGAATTTGGGTATGGAGAAATATTTTGGTAATTTAAAAAACCCAGCAAAATTTAAAGGTGATTTTAGTAAATTAAAGGTTTTAAATAAGAGCAATGTTAACAATGCTTTAGCGCTGTTCATTATGGTTAGAGAAGCTTTAAGTGAAAGCGCAATAAAAACATTAAAAGAGGACTTAGAGTTTAAATTAGTTAATTTAGTAGTTTTTAATTTTTATGGTGAAAAAATTGGTGTTTTAGGCACATCGGCAAGCCCAGGCACACTTTCTAAAAAAGAGGTTAATGAATTTAAAAGAATTTTAACAAAAGAAAATTTAAGAAAAGTTGAAATAACAGCTAAAAAATTAAAAAAGGCTAAGGAATATATTATCTCAAAATTACAAGGTGTAACTTTAAATTATAATGATCGCGTAAAAGAGATTAAAAATGCTAAGTTAGAAGGCGTTAAAAATGCAGCAAAAGATTTTGCAGATTGCAAATTAAGAGTTGAAAAGGTTTTTCCAGGAAAAAATTTAGAGTATTTTATTTAAATTAATTATTTTAAATTACATATATTAAGCAGTATTGGGTTTGGTTGTGAAAAGGAAGGATTTTTTAAATGAAAAAGTTAAAAATTTTTGTTTTGCTGTTTAGTTTAATTTTTTGTTGTTTTGGGTTAAATGGAGCGGCTAAAGTTAAAAATGAAGAAATTTTAAAGTTTAAAAAAACTTTTTCAATTGTTTCAGATTATTATTTTGATAAATCTGGTATGAAATATTCCGAGTTTAAAAAGCAAAAAAACCCAGTAGACTATTCATCTTTTGAAAAGGGTGTTGAATTTTTAAAAGAGGAAAACAAGCCAACAAAAGAGAATGTGTGCAATGTTTTGGTTTTTTATTTAGTTGTTAATGCAATTTTAAATTATGCTGAAAAAAACAAATTAATTAATGAAATTTCAATTAAACAGTTTAATAAAAGTAATTTAGTAAATTTTTTTTGGTTACCAAGGTTAATTGGAACAACAGGGGATGTTTGTGGTTTAAGCAAAAAAGAATTAAAATGGCTTAAGAATAATATAACTAGCGAAAATTTAAGAAAAGTTGAAATAACAGAAGAGACTCTAAAAAAAGCAAAAGACGTAATTGTTAAATTTATGGATTCAAAAATTTCTGAAAGATTAAAACAAGGAAACCTTAAAGATCTTGTTAAAAAGATGAGTAAAGAATATTTTAAAGTGAAAGGAAAGAAAATTCCTGAATTTGTAAAAAACAGGGTTTTTAAATATTATGAAAATTTAGATAAAATTAAAAAACTTGTTTTAAACGCTAAATTGGAAGATGTTAAAAAAGCCTTGACTAATTTTAAAGAATGCAGTGTTAGAGTAAATAATGTAGACACTTCTAAAGTTTAGTTTAAAATTTTAAAAAAAGCATGAAAAACAATTATTAAACTTAAACAATATTATTAACATATTGTTTAGTAAAAAGTTATGCTTATTATTAAAGTTACTAAAGTTAAAAAAGGGGTAAACTTATTAATGTTAAACTATAGAATGAATTATATTTGTCATAGTTAAAATTATTAAATTTTATATGATATTGTAATATTTTATATTATTTTTATACATTTTATTTACATAATAATATGAAATTATATTATAATTTTATAGCAAGATGAACACTTACAAAAATTAATTTTAAGATGGAAGTTTAAAATTATGGATAGATTTAAAAAAATATTAGCAATTGTTTTAGGAATTGGATTGTTAAATGGTTGTTTTGGGTTAAATTTGTTTGCTAAAGTTGAAGGTTCTAAATTAAGAGAAAAACGTTATGGAATTGTTTTAGATTATTATTTTAAAAAATCTGGTATGGATTATAGTAAATTTAAAAAACAAAAAGATCCTACTTGGTCACCCACAGACAGTTTTAATCCGGAAACAATTGAAGAAAAAAACAAACCAACAAAAGAGAATGTGGCAAATCTTTTGGCTTTTTATTTAATGTTTAGTGGGAATTTAAATAATTTTAAAAAAACTAATTTTATTAATAAAAAATCAAAAAAGCGTTTAAATGAATCTGTTTTGAATATTTTTATTTTGTTGCCATGTTTAATTGGCACAACAACAGAAGACTGCATTTTAAATGAAGATGAAATGAAATGGATTAAGAAAAATTTAACCAAACAAAGTTTAAGAAAAGTTAAAATAACAGAAGAAATGTTAAAAAAAGCAAAAGACGTAATTGTTAAATTTATGGATTCATTGTCTCCTTTTCCTATAGAAAAAAGTAATCTTAATAAGCTTAAAGAATTGGTTAAAAGAAGGGAATTGAAAATATATTTTGAAGGAGAAGGAAAGAAAAAAACTAATTTACAAAGAAAAACAATTGAGAAAAATGCTAATAAATATATTGAAAATTTAGAAAAAATTAAAAGTTTTGTTTTAAATTCTAAGTTAGAAGATGTAAAAAAAGCTGTATTAAATTTTGAAGATTTTTATGTTAGGATTACATCTTCGAGATAAAAAAAGGCAGCAAAAGTATTTATATTTTAAATTAGCTTAAAAGGTTTTTCCAGGAAAAAATTTGGGTTATTTTATTTAAATTAAAATTAAAATATATACTAAAATTTGTAAAATTTTTATATATTTGCTAATAATTTAGATATTTTTATTAATTTACAAAATCCACTGTGTTGTGTATAATAAAATGTGATATATTTTCAAATATAAATTAATTTAAATTACATATTTTATGCAACTAGTTAAAATTAATTGTGAAAAGGAAAGGATGTTTTAAATGAAGAAGTTAAAAATTTTCGCTTTGCTTTTTAGTTTAATTTTTTGTTGTTTTGGGCTAACTGGAGCAGTTAAAGTTAAAAATGAAGGTTTTGCTAAGTCGGAAAAAACTTATTCAATTGTTTTAGATTATTCTTTTGAAAATTCTGCCGGAATGAAATATTCTAATAAAAAGCAAATAAACCCTTTAGAGTTGGAAGAAAATTTTGAGCTTTTTAAAGAAAAAAACAAACCAACAAAAGAGAATGTGAGTAGTGTTTTGGCGTTTTATTTAATGTTTAATGAGTTTTTAAATAATGCTGGAAAAAACATATCGGAAGAAAAGAAAAAAGAATCAGTTTTTAATGTAGCATTAAATTTTTTCATTTTAACTCGGTTAATTGGAACAACAGGGGAAGTTTGTGATTTAAACAAAGAAGAATTAGAATGGCTTGAAAAAAACATGACTAGCGAAAATTTAAGAAAAGTTGAAATAACAGAAGAAATGTTAAAAAAAGCAAGAAAAGATGTTGTTAAAGAAATAGACGCAAAGAAAAGTTTTTTTAATTTTAAAGAATTAAAAAAGTGTGAAGAATTTAAAAAATTAACTAAAAAGGCTAGAATTAAAGTTGAAAAAAATGTTCTTAATTATGCTAAAAATTTAGAGAAAATTAAAAATCTTGTTTTAAACGTTAAATTGGAAGATGTTAAAAAAGCCGTGTCTAACTTTAAAGAATGTGGTGTTAGAGTTGTTAATGTAGACACTTCTAAAGTTTAGTTTAAAATGTTTAAAAATACCATGTAAATTTTTGTGTGAAAAAATTGATAATATAGGTAAAATATATATAATGTAATATGAAATGTAACTGAAAAAGGAGAGGTTAAAATGAATAAAATTAAAAAGATATTACCAATTATTTTAGTAATTGGACTGCTAAATGGTTGTTTTGGGTTAACAATAGCTGCAAAAGCACCAAAAGCAACAAAGGTTGAACAAAAGAGCAAAGAAAACAAAAAAGTAAACTATGCTTATGGTTTCCAGTTCGATTATTGTTTTAAAAATGCTGGAATGGAAAAAGATTTTGGAAAGCAAGAAAACCCAGCAAGAGTAAGTGGGAAGTTTGATGAAAACAAGATTTTTAACAAAACAGATGTTAAGGATGCTTTAGCGTTTGCTATTATGTCTACAGAACTTATTAGAAAAATTAAAGATAAAACAATAAAAAAGAATGAAGATCACTATTTAGACCTTTTAGCTGAGAGTAATCTTACTGCACCTTTAAAGAAAATACAGGTTCTTGGGACAACCGAAGGGATTTATGGTAATGATGGTTTAACAAAAGAACAATTGAATAAATTCAAAAAAGTTTTAACAAAGGAAAACTTTAAAAAGGTTGAAATAACAAAAGAAAAATTGGAAAAGGTTGTAAAACATGTGATACCTATTTTAGAAAAACGCATTATGCAGTTTAAAAAAACGAAGGATACAAATTTAGCTAGAAACTTGAAAAATCACATAAAAGAAATTAAAAATGCTAAATTGGAAGACGTTAAAAAGGCAGCAAGAAATTTTGCAGACTGCAAGATGAGAATTGAAAAGTTTGACCCTTCAAAAGCAAAAGGTTAAAAAGTACATAAATTAAAAATATTTTATGTTAGTTTAATTAAATTAAAGTCTGCTGAAAGTTAAAATCAGCAGACTTTTTAAAATATTTAATAAAATTATTAATAAAACTTTTAAATAATTATTTTAACTTTTTTGTTTAATTAAATTAAAAATTTTTATAAGAATTAAGTTGGAGGATTTTTTAAAATTTATATAAACATATAAATAAACATTGTAGGGTGTTATATAAAGTTTTTTAAGAGATTTTTGTTTTAAATAAAACTATGCCATATTTCTTTAATTATTATGTTAACAATAAATTTTCTTCTTTGTCTATGTTCTAATAAATTATCTAAATTTATTTTATTCTCTTCAAGTTATTTATTTTTTCATTAAACTATCTCTTTTAAATAAGCTCTTTTACTAACTTCTAATTAACAATAACATTAAAAGTCTCTTTTAGAGTAACTTCAACCAAACCAGTTATTTCAACAGGAGTTGAAGGCCCTGCAAAAGAAATTTCAGCCACTAAATTAATAATATTTTTCAGAAAAAACATAAACAAAGCATATATTCAACTTTTCATGGGTTAAATTGGTTTTTCTTATTTTGTTTATAACAACCTAGCAACAAAAATTTAAAATAATTAAGAAAAAGTTTAATATTATTTAAAAATAAGTTTTATGAAAGTAAATTTAAAAGATTAATTAAAATTAAATGATAAGCTAAAATTAATAGTTTAAAATTTAAAAATATTGATCGTGCCAAATTAGGAAGGAATAAATGCAGAAAATTTTTCTAGAATTTTCTTGTTTGCCGCTATAATGTTTCTTTAAAAGTTTTAATATTTCTTTTGTGTTGAAATATTTTTGTGCAGTTTCTTCTAAAAACTTTTCTTTAACTTTTAAATAATATTTTTCTTGAGTTAACCAAAATTTTAGAGGCACAGGAAAGCCTAGTTTTTTTCTTTTAGCAAAATTTGGGGGCATTTTTTTTGCTGCAGCAAGTCTTAAAGCATATTTGGTGTTTTCTTTGTTTACTCTAAATTTTGTGGGGATTGTTGTAGCGAGTTCTAAAATTTTTTTATCTAAAAAAGGCACTCTTAACTCAATTGAATTCGCCATGCTCATTTTGTCTGCTTTTAGTAAAATGTCTCCCACTAGCCACATGTTAAGGTCTAGAAACTGCATTTTGGTTACATTATCTTTATCTTTAACCATATTAAAAAAAGGCAAACAAACGTCTTTTGGTTTTAAATTAGGATTAGGATTTTTTAAAATTTTATCTCGTTCTTTTTTATTGAAAATGAATGCATTACCAATATATCTGTCTTCTAATTTGGTGCCTCTTCTAATGAAATAGTTAAAATAGCGTCTTTGTTTAAATAAAGACAGTATTGTTGCTATAATGTGGCGCAAAAAGAAAGGGATCTTTTTATGAAATGTGTTGTCCACTTCATATTTATATGTGTTGTAGCCGCCAAAAAGCTCATCGGAACCTTCTCCGGAAAGAACAACTTTAACGTGTTTTGCGGCTTCTTTACATGCAAAATATAATGCAATAGCAGATGCATCTGCTAAAGGCTCATCCATGTGGTATTGCATTTTTGGGAGAGCTTCCCACCATTCGTATTCTGTTATAATCTTATTATAATTTTTAACTTTTAATTTTTTTGAAAGGTCTTTTGCGTAAAATATTTCATTGTAGCCGTCTTGAGAAAACCCAACTGTGAAAGTTTTGTTAACGTCAGCAGAACAAGCAATATAGCTAGAATCCACCCCTGAAGAAAGAAGACTGCCAACTTCAACATCTGAAATTTTATGTGCATCAACAGATTCTAAAAAAGTCTTTTCAATTTTTTCAACCCATTCTTCTAGGTTTAAATTTTCATTTTCTTTAAAATTTATATCGTAATATTTTTTAATTTTAAGTTCATTGTTTTTTAATGTGAAGTAGTGCGCTGGCGCTAGTTTAAAAACACCTTTAAAAAAGGTTTCCAAGTATGGAGAATATTGAAAAGAAAGATATTGTTCTAAAGCGTTAACATTTAATTTTTTAATGAATTTAGGATGTTTTAAAAAACTTTTTATTTCGGAGCCAAACAAAAAACAGTCTTCGTTTTTTTGGTAGTAAAATGGTTTTATGCCGAAAACATCTCTAGCGCCAAATAATGTTTTGTTTTCTTTGTTCCAAATAACAAAAGCGAACATGCCGCGCAATTTTTTAACTATTTCTTCTTTAAATTCTTCATAGCCGTGTAAAATAACTTCACTGTCGGAATCGTTAGAAAAAACGTGATTTTTTTTAATTAGTTCTTCTTTTAATTCTTTAGAGTTGTAAATTTCACCGTTGAATACTAAAACTAAAGTTTTATCTTCATTAAACATTGGCTGGTTTCCGTTAGATAGGTCTAAAATTGAAAGGCGCCTAAAACCTAGGGCAATGTCTTTTTCAAAATATTTTCCATCAGAATCTGGTCCTCTATGAATTATGGTATTCATCATTTCTTCTAAAATTTTTTCGGAGTTTTTAATTTTTCCGGTAAACCCTACAAAACCACACATGTGTTTATTTTTCCTCCAAAAAATAATTAATAATATTGTTTAATTAAACTTTTAACTATTTTTTCAAAAATAAATCATATTAATTACAATATTTGAATGGAATTGTGTGAAGATTAAACATCTTGTAAGATTAATCTTAATATTGAAGTTAATAAACAATAAAAAATGGTGCGAGTGACGGGACTCGAACCCGTACGCCTAAACACACGCCCCTCAAACGTGCCTGTCTGCCAGTTCCAGCACACTCGCAAAACCACGCACACAAAATTTCAATTAATTTTAAATGGTGGGAGATGGTGGATTCGAACCACCGAAGCTAAAAAGCAACAGATTTACAGTCTGCCCCATTTGGCCGCTCTGGAAATCTCCCAAATATAATTTAATGGAGCTGGTGGACGGACTCGAACCCACGACCTGCTGATTACAAATCAGCTGCTCTACCAACTGAGCTACACCAGCATTTAAAAACCAACCCTACAAGTTGGAATTTTATCATAAAAATTAGCAGTTTGTCAATAGAAAATATGATAAAATGCAAAAATATTAAATTTATTGAAAAAAATTGCTTATTATTTTCTTAAAAAAACATTAAGCTTTTCTAAATTGTTTAAAGTTTCTGTAATTTTGGAGTTTACTTCATCATCTTTTAGAGTTGCATCTTGTTTTCTCATTGTAATTTTAAAAGAGATGCTTTTTTTAAAGTTTTCTAGTTGATCTCCTTTGTAGACATCGAAAATTTCAACTTTTTCTAAAATGTTGCCTATAGTTTTTTTAATTTGTTTTACTATTTCAAAAGAAGGCTGTTCTTCATCACAAATGAGAGAAAGGTCTCTTTCAATGCTGGGAAATTTTGAAATTGGCTTAAATTTTTTCTCTGTTGAAGAATTTTTAATTAAGCTTAAAAGGTTTAATTCTGCAACATAAACTTTTTTACAAAGTTTAAAGTTTTCACAAACATTGGGCATAACCTCTCCAAAAAAGCCTAGTGTTTGGTTTTCTTTAACAATTTCACATGAAATGAATGGGTGCAAATATGGCTTACTTGTTTTAACGAACTCAACATCATTAATTTGTAATGCTTTTAAAAAACATTCTATTATGCCCTTTAATTTAAAAAAACTTGCATTTTTTCCATATATTCCAATTGAAATTTTTTCTTCTTCTTTAATTTTTTTGGTTTCGTCTTTTTCATATGTTTTGCTAATTTCAAAAAGAGCGGCATCTTTAATTTTGTTTCTGTGGTTGTATGACAAGGTTTGCAGCATGGAGGCTAGAAGTGTTCTTCTCATTAAACTTGTTTCTTTTCCAAATGGGTTTTTTATTTTAACAGAATTTTTTAAAATTTCTTCTTCGTTTAGGCCCATTTTTTCATATAAGCTAGGGTCTACAAAAGAAAAAGTGAAAATTTCAAAAAGGCCTAGCGATGTTGCTGTGTTTTTAATTAAATTTTCAATTTGTTGTTCATTTGAAAGCCCAAAGTTTTTTGTTGTTGTGCAAGGCAAAACGCAAGGAATTTTATCGTAACCATAAATTCTTGCAACTTCTTCAGCAAGGTCTGCAATGTTTTTAATGTCTACCCTGAATTCTGGAACTTTAACACAATCTTTTTCAACCTTAAACCCTAAAGAAATTAAAATTTTTTGCATCTCTTCTTGTTTTAAGTTTATTCCAATAAAGTTGTTAATGTATGAATAATCTATTTTAATTAAATTTTCTTCTTCCTTAAAGTTTTTTAAATCTTTAATTTTTGTGTTAATTTCTCCTATGTTTAAATTTAAAATTAAATTGCAAGCTCTTTTAATTGTTTGTTCACAAACTTTTGGGTTTAGCCCTTTTTCAAATCTTAAAGCGGATTCTGTTTTAATGTTTAAAGACTTTGAAGTTTTCCTAACTGTTTCTCCATCAAAGCAGGCAACTTCTAAAATAACTGTTTTTGTGTTATTTGTAACGCTACATTCTTTTGCTCCAATTACTCCTGCTATTGCTAAAGGTTTTTTAGAATCGCTAATTATTATATCTTCTTCTTTTAGGGAATGTTCTAAATTATCTAGAGTGTTAATTTTTTCATCTTTTTTAGCATTTCTAATTGTTATTTCAAGGTTTTCAACTTTTTCGGCGTCAAAAGCGTGCATGGGCACTCCAAGTTCTAGCATAACGTAGTTTGTTAGGTCCACAACATTGTTTATTGGTTTTATGCCGCTAACTCTTAAACGATTTCTAATTTTAAGTGGAGAAGGAGCAATTTTAACATTCTCAATTAAAACAGTCATATATCTAGTGCATTTATCTGTTTTAATGTTTACCTTTATTGGGCTTTCTTTTTTTAAATCATCGTTAAAAAGTTCAATTTCTTTTAAATTTTTAGAAAAGGTTGCTGCTGTTTCTCTTGCAAGGCCATAAATGCTTAAGCAATCTGGCCTGTTGGAAGTTATTTCAAAGTCTAGAATGGTGTCTTTTAACCCTAGAACTGTTTTAACATCTTGCCCTATTTTGCATTCTTCTTCTATTAAAAATATGCCATCTTCTATTGCATAAGGAAAAGCATCTTTACTAAGGCCGAGTTCTCCCAAAGAACACATCATGCCTTGAGATTTTATTCCTTTAAAATTTCTGTCTTTAATTACCATACCATCATAAATTACAGAATTATTTAAACAAACAGCAACAAAGGCCCCTTCAACAACATTTTGTGCACTAGTTATTATTCTTTTGGTTTCATTTTCATTTATTAAAACTTCACAAATTAATAATTTATCGGCATTTTCATGTTTTTTAATAGAGATTATTTTTCCAATTATTATGTCTTTAATTTGTCCGCCATCTTTAGCTATTGTTTCAACCTTAGAACCACTCATTGTTAGTTTGCTTGCAATTTCTTCTGCTGTTAAGTTTTCAATTTCTACATAGTCTTTTAGCCAATTTAACGAAAGTTTCAATTTTTAAACCTCACTTTAATTTTTATTTAATATTTTAATTAAAAGCATTGCAATTCTCTCTAAGCCAAGCCCAAAAGCAAACCCAGAAAAAATGGAAGGGTTAATGTTTTAGTTTTCTAAAACTAGGAGAACTATGCCGTAACTTAAAATTTAGTTTAAACATTATAGCAAATTAAAATTGTTTTAAAAACTTTAAGTTGTTTTCATAGAAAAGTCTTAAATCTTTTATGTCGTAAAAAAGCATTGCAATTCTCTCTAAGCCTAGCCCAAAAGCAAACCCAGAAAAATTGGAAGGGTTAATGTTGCAGTTTTCTAAAACTTTGGGGTGCACCATGCCACAACCTAAAATTTCAATAAAGCCTTCATTTTTGCACAAAGAGCAGCCTTTTCCACCACATTTAAAGCATTCAATGTCCATTTCTGCTGAAGGCTCTGTGAAGGGGAAGTGATGTGGCCTAAAACGTGTTTTAACATCTTTATTGCAAAGTTTTTTTATGAAAATTTCTAGAGTTGCTTTTAAATTAGCCATTGTAATTTTTTCGTCCACTAAAAGCCCTTCAACCTGGTTAAAAACTGGAGAATGTGTGGCGTCTATGCTGTCTGCTCTGTAAACCCTACCTGGAGAAATTATTTTAATTGGAGGTTTTGTTTTTTCCATTATGCGAATTTGAACAGGAGAAGTTTGTGTTCTTAAAAGGAGGTTTTCTTCAACGTAAAATGTGTCTTGGGTGTCTCTTGCTGGGTGATTTTTTGGGATGTTTAATGCTTCAAAATTATAATAATCTGTTTCAATTTCTGGGCCTTTAACAACTAAAAATCCTAAAGAGATGAAAATTTCTGTTATTTTGTTTAAAATTTGAGTTAGCGGGTGAAGCTTTCCAATTTCAACTTCTTCTCCCGGAAGAGTTATGTCCACCTTTTCATTTTGTAACTTTTTTTCTAGTTCAATTTTTTTAATCTTTTTAAAATTTAAATCGAACTGCAATTTTAATTTTTCGGAAGTTTTGTTAACAATTTCTCCAACTTCTTTCCTTTCTTCTTTTTCAAAGTTTCCAATTTGTTTTGAAATTGAAAAAAGTTCACTTTTTTTTCCTAAATATTTAATTTTTAGTTCTGTTAATTTTTTAAAATCTATTACGTTCTCAATTTCTTTTAGAGCATTAATTTCAATTTCTTCAATCTTTTTTTTTAAATCTTCCATAATTTTAAAAAAACCACCTCTTTAATTTATAACATATAATTATTTTTTGTTTTAAACTAACATAAAAATTCTTATAAAGCAAATTTTTTATGTTAAGTTATATTTTAAAATATATAAATTTTTGAAACAATGAAATAATTTTCAATATTTTGTAATAATATTTATAAATGTTGTTAAAATAATTATTTATTGTGGATTATTTTAACCAAAAAGTTAATATTGTTTTTTGTATTTATAAGAAACGTTGCAATTTGCATTAAAGCTAACTTTAAGGTAAGGCAAAAAATTTAGAAGGTTTTTTGTTAATTTTTATTTAAATTTAGTGGTTTTGATGTTGCATTTTTATTTTTTATATGTTATTATTCTTATAATTATAAAATTTTATGAAAAGGTGGGGTTTTGGTGCCAAATATAGCTTCTGCTAAAAAAAGAGTTAGAGTTACAAAAACAAAAACTTTGAGAAATAAAAAAATTAAAAGCAACCTAAAAACTGTTTTAAAAAAAGCTTATAAGGAAATTGAAGAAAAAAGTGAGGGCGCTAAAGAAGCTTTAAATGTTGCCGTTAAAAAGCTAGATAAAGCAGCAGCAAAGGGAATCATCCATAAAAACAAGGCTTCTAATAAAAAATCTAATTTGCAACTTTTATATAATAAAATTTGAATATTTATTTAAATTTAAACTTAAAATATGATTAAGATTATTTGTTAAGGAGAGGTTTATGAGCAAATCTAAAACTTTTAAAAAATTCCCTTTAGGAGTTTTAATTTTGGTTATATTTTGTTTCATCTCCACTGTTTTAGGAGTTTTGTTTGCTTTGGGTAACTTTTTTGCTAAGGTTGAGCATGAAAAAAAGTGGAGTGAATATGATGAATGCGGAATTTTTTAATTTTGTAATTTGTTAACTTAACTAGAATATAAATTTTGGTGTGCTATTTAAAGTTATTTAAATGGCCTATATTTTTTATATCTTCTTTTTTTAGGTTTAACTTTTTTCTTAATTAAAATGGTGAAGGTTAAGGCGGTGGTTAAAATTGCAATTGTAATAAACCACCAGGAAAATATAATTTTAAGTGTGCATTTTGTTATGAAGGGGATTATTTTAACCTTAACATCTTGAGCAGCAACGAGCGGAATTCTTTCAATTTCCTGGTCTGAAAGCATTAAAATAGCATCCCCTATTACAGTTCCTTTTTTAATTGGAGCGTCTAACTTTTCGGGAAGGTTTGAAGTATCCCAAAAAAACGAATTTTTGTTGACATTTTTAGGCATTAAAATTGGCCACGGTTTTCCTGTGGTTAGGAGTATTTTATCTGAATTTTTACTCATGTTAATTTTTATGTTGTTTGCTATAAATGTTTCATATGGTGAGGCTATAATTTCTAGTTTTAAATTTGTAAAAACCCAATCGTAAATTTGTTTTGTTTCTTTAAAGACTGTGCTTTCGTTTTTAATTTTTGGAGCACCTAAAATTACTAGCAAGTAGTTGTAACTGTTTTCTTGTGCTATTGTTACTAAACTTTCTTTATTTTCAATTTTTGCCGTTTTAATTCCTTTAACCCTGCTGTCGTAGTTTTTTCCACCTAGATATTTATTTAGCATTTTGTTTGTATGTGTTAGTTTAATTGGGTTTTTGTGAATATTAGTCGGTGGGATTTCATATGTTTTAGAAGTTGCAATTTTTTTGAAAAGCTCGTTTTTTAAGCAATATTTTGTTAGAAGATAAATATCGTAAGCAGAAGTATATTGGTTTTCTGTGTCTATTCCGTCAGGATCTGTGAAATATGTGTTTTGCATTTTTAATTCTTTTGCTTTTTTATTCATTAAATCAACAAAATTTTCAATGTTATTTTTGCTTACCAGGTTAACTAACATCATTGTTGCTTCACAGGCAGATTGCAGCATAGTGGCGTATAAAGCGTCTATTACTCTAATTGTTTCATCTTGTTTTATGTCTGCATTAGAGGCTCCTTTTAAATATAGTCGTTCAAAAATTTCTGGTGTTGCTGTAATTTCTTTTTTTAAAAATTTATTTCTGTTTTTTAAGCATTCTTCAGATTCTAAAATTAAGATTGTGGTCATAATCTTACATAGTGCAGAACAAGGAATTTGCAGATTTTTTTCTTTTTCATAAATAACCTTGTTCGTGTCTTGATTTATTAAAAAAACAGCATCACTGTTAATTTCAACATTCATACCAAAAGGATTAGAGTTAGAGTACGCAAAAATTAATTGGTTAAAGCAAAAAAAATTTAAAAATATGAAAATTGTAATAAAAGAAAATTTATTAAAAATTTTGGTAAAATTCATCTAGACAATCTCCTAAAAATGATTTAAAATTATTAAAAATTGCAAAATTCGTACATTTAATTATAGCACACTTTGGTTTAAAATATTTAAATTTCAGTTCAAAATTAATCTGAATCAGGGAAGTAGGGAATTATTTGATTTTTGTAACTGGTGACAAACATGGGCAAATTGAATATTTTTTACATAATTCATCTTTGAGAAAAATTAAAAAAGGGGATTTATTAATAGTTTGCGGTGATTTTGGGTTTTTATGGGATAGTTCAGATCAGGAATACAAAAAATTAAAGTGGCTTTCTAAGAGAAGGTTTAACATTGCTTTTGTTGATGGTTGTTTTGATAATATGAAAATAATTGAAAAATATCCTGTTAGTTCTTGGAATGGTGGGAATGTTAGATTTATTTCAAGAAACATAGTTTATTTAATTAAAGGGGAAGTTTACAACATACAAAACAAAAAATTTTTAGCTTTTGGAGGCGGTTTTAATTCTAATGTTTCTGAAGACTTTAACAACAACTGGTGGCCAAACAAAAAAGAAAATGTTAGCGCTATTGATGCTGTAATTAAAAACATAGAAAAAGAAAATGGTGAGTTTGATTTTATAGTAAGCCATGAAGCGCCTGCTTCTTTAACGCCTTGTTTGGAAAATGGTTTTTCTAACATTAATTCCATAAATTTAATTTTAGAAGAAATTAGAACGCACTGCAAATTCAAAAAATGGTTTTTTGGTAAATATCATCTAGACAAACAAATACCTCCTAAATATAATTTAGTTTTTGAAAATTTTGTTAAGGTGGATTAAGAATTTTTAAGTTGTTGTTTCTTTGCTTTTAAAGTGGAATATTTAGGTATTTTAAAACAACCAAAACACAGTAAAAATATTGAATATGTTATGAAGATAAATCCGTTAGAAATTATAATAAAAATTAAATTAGGGAAGATTAATTTAAGATGTGAAGAAAACAGAGAAAAAATAAGGTAGGACAAAACAATTGAAATTGTGGGTTTAATTAAAATTTTATTAATACAAAGCGGGAAATAGGTTACTTTAAACAATTTAAATGAATATAACATTAAAGAGAAAAAACTAACAATAAACATTGAAATTAAAAACGCGTTTATTCCTCCTTTAGGCACAAAAATTAAGATTAAAACTATTCTTAAAAATCCTTCTAAAATGTTATATTTTAAAGATGAAATTTGTTCTCCAATTGAATTTAAAATTCCCATGCAAATTAGTTGAACATAAATTATTGGGCAAAGTAATGAGAGTTTTTTAAGCATTGGAGCAACTTCGGGGTTTTTATAAAAAATTGAAGCAATTTCAAAAGGGAAAATAACAAAAATTGCAGAAACAAAAATTCCTAATAGTGTTGTTAGTTGAAGAGATTTTTCACAAGCTTTTTTAACAGCAATTTTGTTTCCTTTAGCTGTTGCACCAGAAAGTTCTGGAATTAAAACTGTAATAATAGATTGCAAAAAAGAGGTTGGAAACATAATTAAAGGTAAAACCATTCCTTTAATTATTCCGTAAGACTCTGTTGCATATTTTGTGTCTCCGTTTGTGAAAAGTTTAAGGCATTCAATTATTAATACACTTTCAACTAGTTTTAATGCTGCATTAAAACTTGAGCTTGTTTGTATGGGCACTGAAATTTTTAATATGTTTTTAAAAATTAAAATGTTATTGCTATTTTCAAATTTTATTTTATTATTATTATTTTTGGTATATATGAAATACGTAATTAAGCAGGAGAGAAATTCAGAAATTGTCATGCCTATGGAAATTATTGCACAAGAAATTTCTAAATCCTGTGTTTTAAAAAGGTCAAACATAATAACCACAAAAATCATTTTAACAAGCTGTTCAAAAATGAAAGCAATTGAAGGCAGAAGTGGTTTTCTTTTTGCATAAAAATAGCCTTTAATGCATGAAGAGATTGCAATAAAAGGTATGCTAAAAGCAAGCCAAAAAATTGAAAGAGATGTTTTTTCTTCACGTAAAATTAAAGTTGCAACTTTTTCTCTAAATAGAATTAGTAGTATGGAAATTAAAACCCCTAAAGAAAATGCCCATAAAATTGAAATTCTAACAATTGTTTTTGGATTTTTTTTGTTTTTAACGTTCATGTTTTCAGAGATCATTCTAGAAACAGAAAAGCTGATTCCTGCAGTTGCAAATGTTACAATTAGCATATATAATGACATTATCAACTGAAAAATTCCCATACCTTGTGCGTTTAGGTTGTCTGCTAAAAATATTCTGAATATGAACCCTAAAATTCTTGTTATCATGGAAGCTATGAAAACAATTATTGCGCCTTTAATTAAAAATTTTTTTCTCATTATTAATTTTTAACCTTTCAATAGTTTTTTAAATAATTTTAATTTAATTTTCAAGATAAAATATGCAGTTTTTTTCTTGTTTAGAAGCTAAAGACGATTAATTTTTACTATTCATAAAATTAAAGGTTTATTAAAACTATTGAAAAATTCTAATTAAATGTTATAATGAAAATGCGAAAATAATCACATAAAGTAAAAAGATACAAATTTTCTTTAAAATTAAAATTAGGGGAAAATTTTATGTTGTTGGAAGAAGAAGAAAAATTAAAAAAAATAGCGTTAAAATTAAGAGCTTTAATAATTAATAGCATTTATTCTGCAAAGTCAGGGCATCCTGGCAGTTCTTTATCTTGTTTAGATGTTTTGTTATATCTTTATAAAAATGTTTTAGTTGACTGCAAAAATTTAAGTAATGTTTGCAGAGATAGGTTTGTTTTAAGCAAGGGCCATGCTGCGCCTGCCTTATATGCTGTTTTGGCTGAGTTAAATTTTTTTAGTTTTAGTGAACTTCAAAATTTAAGAAAGATTGGGCATTTTCTTCAAGGACACCCCAACATGCATTTAACAAAAGGTGTGGACATGTCTTCTGGTTCTTTGGGACAGGGCGCTTCTGTTGCTTGTGGCATGGCTCTTGGTTTAAAGTTAAGTGGAGCTAAAAGCAGAGTTTTTTGTATGTTAGGAGATGGAGAGCTTCAAGAAGGGCAGGTTTTTGAAGCTTTTTGTTTTGCAGCGCATAAAAAACTTTCTAATTTGTGTTTTATTATAGATAATAATAATCTTCAAATAGACGGAAAAATTGAAGATGTTGCTGGGTTTAATAACATAAAAGAAAAGTTAGAAGCGTTTTCATTAAATGTTTTAGAAATTAATGGACATGATTTTGCTCAAATGGAAGAAGCTTTTAATTATTTTAAAAAAAGCGAAAAACCTGTTGCAATAGTTGCAAAAACAGTTAAAGGTAAAGGAATTAGCTTTATGGAAAACAAAGCAGAATGGCATGGGAAAAGTTTAAATGATGAGGAATATTTAAAAGCAATTGGAGAATTAAAGTAAGAATGAGGGTGAGTGTTTAGTTTGAGTGTTTTAAAAAAAGCTACTAGAGATGCTGTTGGGGAAGCTTTAGTTAAATTGGGTGAGGAAAATGAAAATGTTGTTGTTTTAGATGCAGATTTGAGTGGGTCTACTAAAACTTCTAAGTTTAAGGAAAAATTTCCTTCTAGGTTTTTTAACTGTGGAATTGCAGAGTGCAACATGGTTGGAGTTGCTGCTGGGCTTTCTTGTGTGGGAAAAATTCCTTTTGTTGCTAGTTTTTCTGTTTTTGTTGTTGAAAGAGCATTAGAGCAAATTAGAAATTCTGTTTGTTATAACAATTTAAATGTTAAAATAATTGGTTCTCATTCTGGGTTTTCTGCCGGGCAGGACGGTGCTTCGCATCAGGCACTTGAAGACATTGCTTTATTAAGAGCAATCCCTAATATTACAATTCTTTCACCTTGTGACTTTGTTGAAACTTTTGCAGTCATTGAAAAAGCAGCAAAAATTAAAGGGCCAGTTTACATAAGAACAAGTAAGTTTGAAATTGAAAATGTTAATTCTTTGGAATATTTAAACCAATTTGAAATTAATAAAGCTGTTATTTTAAAAGAAGGAGAGTTTGTTTGTTTAATTGCAACCGGAGTGGAGGTTTACTATTCTTTAAAAGCAGCAGAAATTTTAGAGTCAGAAGGAATTAGCACTATGGTTGTTAATCTGCACACAATTAAACCATTAGACAGGGAATTAATTTTAAGTTTAGCTAAAAAATTTGAGTTTTTGTTTACGGTGGAAGAACATAACGTAATAGGAGGTTTGGGAGATGCTGTTGCTGGTTTTTTAAGTGAAGTTTGGCCTAAATTAATAACCAAAATTGGAGTGCAAGACAAATTTGGTGAATCTGGTGATGTTTTGTCTTTGCTTAAAAAAAATGGATTAGATAAAATAGGGATATATAAAAAAGTTAAGAGTGTTGTTGCGGGAAAAATTTTTCAGTAGAATTGAAAAAGAAAACAGGAGAAAAAATTAAAATGAAAGAGTTAAAATTAAAAGAAACAAAGGAAATTGAAAGAATTTCTGCATCAGCAGAAAAAGGTTTAACTTCTAGTGAGGTTGAAACTTTAAAAGAAGCGGGTTATTTAAATGTTTCTTCTAGTGCACCTTATAAAACAATTGGAAGTATTATTTTTGATAATGTTTTTACATATTTTAATTTGATTTTTTTTGTTTTGGGTTTTCTTTTAATTTTTGTTGGTGCTTATGAAGATTTGGCTTTTTTACTTGTTGTTGTTATTAATATTTTTATAGGTATTTTTCAACAGATTAGATCTAAAATTAAAATAGAAAAATTAAATTTAATTTCTTCATTAAAGTCTGTTGTTGTAAGAGATGGAAAGAAAAAAACAATTTTAAACAGTGAAGTTGTGCGAGATGACATAATAATTTTTAAAACAGGGGACCAAATAAATGTTGATGCTATTGTTTTAAAAGGGCAGGTGCAGGTGGATGAATCTCTTTTAACAGGAGAAGCAGACCCAATAATTAAAACAGAATCTTGTGAGCTTTTGTCTGGTAGTTTTGTTCTTTCTGGAGACTGTGTTGCTAGAGTGGAAAAGGTTGGAGATTTTTGTTACGCTAACAAGCTTGTTAAGGAAGCTAAAAAAGATGTTGAACGAAAAAAATCCGGCATGATGCATGCAATTAACACAATAATTAAAATAATAGGTTTTTTAATAATCCCTTTTGGAATTATATTGTTTTTAAAACAAACATTTTTAATGCATATGCAATATACTAATTCAATTAAGGCAACAGTTGCAGTTTTAATTGGAATGATCCCTGAAGGGTTATATCTTTTAACTAGTATTGCTTTAGTTGTTAGCGTAATTAAATTAATGGATTCTAAAATTTTAGTGCATGATATGAGCTGCATAGAAACTCTTGCTAGAGTAGACGTAATATGCATAGACAAAACAGGAACAATAACAGAGCCCAACATGAAGGTTGTTGGAGTGCAAAAGTTGTTTTCTTTTGAAGAATTTAAATTTTCTTTGGAAGAAGCATTAAATTCTGTTGTTTTTAATATGCCGGCGGACAATGCCACTTCTAAAGCTTTAAAAGAAAAATTTAATAAAAAAACTAGCTGGAGTGTTAAAAAAATTCATCCTTTTTTGTCTTCAACTAAATGGTTTGGTGTTGAGTTTGAAGATTGCGGGAATTTTGTTTTAGGCGCACCAGAATTTATTTTAAAAGAAGAATATTTTAAAATTAGAGAAGAAGTTGAAAAAAACTCTGAAGAAGGGAAGAGAGTTTTACTTTTAGCAAATTTAAATGGAGAAATTTTAGATGGTGAAATTAGTGGCAAAGTTAGCCCTTTGGCATTAATTTTATTAGAAAACCCAATTAGGAGCGGAATTTATAAAGCATTTAACTTTTTTCAAAACGAAGGAGTAAAAATTAAAGTTATTTCTGGAGATAACCCCGCCTTTGTTTTTAATGTTTGCAAAAGGGCAAAAATTAAAAATATTAATAGTTATGTAGATGCTTCTAAAATTAAGGATGAGGAAGAATTAAAGAAAATTGTTGAAGAGTACAATATTTTTGGAAGAGTAACACCAAATCAAAAAAGGCAAATTGTTAAAATACTGCAAAAAGAGAAAAAGCACACTGTTGCAATGGTGGGGGATGGTGTTAACGACGTTTTAGCTTTAAGAGATTCAGACGTTGGAGTGGCCATGCTTTCTGGAAGTGAAGCTGCTAATCATGCTGCTGAAATAGTTCTTTTAAACTCAGACTTTCAATTTATGCCAAAAATTGTTTTTGAGGGAAGAAGGGTTATTAACAACATTCAAAGGTTTGCGTCTCTTTTTTTGGTTAAGAATATTTTTTCTTTTTCTTTTGCTTTTTTAGCTTTGTTTTTAAAATTAAGGTTTCCAATAGTGCCATATCAATTCACAATAATTAGTATGTTAACAATAGGTTTGCCTGCTTTTTTTCTAACGCTAGAGCCATCAACAGCTGTTGTTAGTGGTAGTTTTGTTAAAAATGTTTTTAAAAAAGCTATGCCAGGCGGAATTTGTAATTTAATTATGATGATTTTAGTGCAGGTTATTTTTAATCTGTTTTCAATTAAGCCTTCTGATCTTTCTCATGTTTGTGCAACCTTGTTGGGTGTTACTGGGTTAGTTGTTTTGTTTGAAATTTGCAAACCTTTAAATAGGTTGAAATTAGCTGTTGTGGGGTTAATGAGTTTTTTAATGTTAATTGCAATATTTTTTGTTAGAGGTTTTTCTAATATTTTTGAACTCTCTTTGCCTTCTATTTTAATTATAGTTTTTGGTTGTTTTTTAATAAGGCCCACATTAAAACTTTTAATGTTTTTAGTTAATAAATTAATTAAAATTAAACCACTAAAGTTTAAATAGCGGTTTAATTTTAATTTACCATAGATGGTCTAAAAATTTTTTTTTGTTTTTGTTTTCTAGATTACTAATTAAATTGTTTTCTTTTGCAAATTCCACCATCTGGTTTTTTGTGAGGCTTTTTTTAATTTTTTTAATTTCATCCTTAAATTCTTTTGCTGTGAAATTAAACCCTAATTCTTTTGCTTTTTCGCTTATATATAAAAACTTAGCTTCGTTAGATTCAAAACTGGAATTTATATTGTTAATTATTTTATTTAAATTTTCATCTTGGTTTTTGTAGCAGCTTAAAATGAAATTTTCAGCATCTTTTAAAGACAAAACACCCTCCTCCTTTTGAATTTATAGTTAAAATTTTGCCAAAAAAAAATATTTTAAACAAAGAAAAGACCTTGCTAATTTTAAGCAAGGTTTTTTAATATGTAATTTAAAATTTTACCTACTAAAATTTGTTTTTTTAGTAATTTGTTTTATTTCATTTGCAGAAACTTTAAAATTTTTAGTGGTTGTGTTAATTGCTTCTTCTAATTTACTAATTAGGTTTTCCACATAGGAATTAGTTTTATTGTACATTTCTTTTGTTTTAACTCTAGCTTCTAAAATTATTTCTTTGGCAGCTTTTTTAGATTGTTTAACTATGTTTGTTTCAGATATTTCGTGATTTGCGCGCTTTTTTGCATTAGCAACAATGTTTTGTGCTTCTTTTCTTGCATCTTGTAAGATGTTGTTTCTTGTTTCAATAATGATTTTAGCTTCTTTAATTTCTTTTGGCAGTGCTAAGCGAATGTCGTCTATTAAATTTTGTACTTCTTTTGTTGGAATAGCACATCTTCCTTTGGTCATGGGAATTCTCCATGCTCCTGCAATTATGTTTTCTAGCTCATCTAAAAGATTACTAACAGCCATATTTTTTAAACCTCTTCTTTAACTTCTTTCTCAATGCTTTTAGGAACAACAGAACTTAAATTTTTTTTTAAAGTGCAAAGTTCCTTAACAAGTTGTGAATTAATATACATATTTTTAGGATTTGGCATAATGAAAACAAATTCCACTTCTTCATTAATTGTTTCGTTAACAGTTTTAAAATTAATTTCATCCTGTAAATTAAGGTTAGTTGTAATTCCTTTAACTATAATTTTAGCATGTGTTATTTTAACATATTCATCTAGTTGTTTTGGCCAGTAATCTGTTTCAACATTACTAAAATTAGAAATAACAGAGTTAATAAAACGCAATCTTGTTTTTGCTGGAAAAAATTCATCTTCGCTGCTGGTTACTAAAACTATTAATTTTTCAAAAATTTTAGATGCTTTTTTTATTACGTCTAACTGACCACTATTTATAGGGTCAAACCTTCCTGGAAATATTGCTAATTTAATTTTAACCCCTTCTTTCTAAAGTTTTTTTTAGGTTTTGTTTTTAAAAAAACTAAGTCTTATTTTACCATAATCATATTGTTTTTGCAAAATAATGTTTGAAAAATCGTCGTTTAATTCTAATTTTTTTAAATGCTCACAAATTATTATACCGTTAGATGATAATTTGAATTGAGCTAAATTTAAAGCATCACAAAGCATATTTTCATTATATGGCGGGTCTAGAATTACTATGTCATAAATATTTTTAGTGTTTTTTAAAAAAGTTAAAGCTTTTGAGACTATAACTTTAGCATTTTTTTTTAAATTTGTGTTTTTTAAATTTTCAATTTCAATTTTGTGCGCTTTAGGGGAATAATCCACAAAAGTGCAACTTTTTGCCCCTCTTGAAAGTGCTTCAATTCCGAGTTGGCCAGTTCCGGAGTAAAGGTCTAAAACATCTTTGTTTTCAATTTCAAATTGAATTATTGAAAACATTGCTTCTTTAACTCTCATTGTTGTTGGTCTTAAAGTTTTTTCACTTAGTGTTAAAAGTGGTTTTTTTTTTGCAAAACCAGTAATAACTCTCATACTTCCTCTTTAATTTATTTATTTTTATTTATTAAAATACAATTATATAATAAAACTAAAAATTAAACAACATAAATATTATGTTAAATTATGGTTAAAAAAGAGTTAATTTATATGAATGCCTGTGAACGCTTAACAAAACACCTAAAGCAATATAGGTTGAAAAA
Source organism: uncultured Clostridia bacterium (assembly GCA_947304245.1). Classification (GTDB taxonomy): domain Bacteria; phylum Bacillota; class Clostridia; order Oscillospirales; family Ruminococcaceae; genus RUG12519. The sequence continues at coordinate 64,314 of CAMZAK010000002.1, read as the reverse complement.
ACAAAAGTTCCTCCTGCGCTTAAAAAGGGAAGAGAAATTCCAATTACAGGGCTTACACATAGTGCCATTCCAATGTTTATTGCAGACTGGAAAAAAAACATTGCGAATACCCCAACACAAATTAAACATCCTAGGTTATCTTTAGAATTTTTCCCTAACTGCAAAATTCTAACGCAATATATCACAACCCAAATTAAAATTGTAACACATCCAATAAATCCAAATGTTTGGCCTATGTGTGAAAAAACCATGTCGTTGTGTAGTTCTGGCGTGAAATATAGTAGATCGTTAGAATTAAAACCTTTTCCAAAAATTCCACCTGTTGCTAGAGTTAGCATTCCTGTGTATTGCTGTAAACCAAGTCCTAATCTTTCTTGTTCTAGGTTAAATAAAACATAAATTCTTTTTAAAAGGTAGGATGGAAGATGCCCTGTTATGAACAGCAACAAACAAACACCACCCATGGCAGCAATTGCTAAAATAACCTTCCAGTTTGTGTTTGCTGTAATTACTATGCAAAAGGTTATGAATAAAAAAACCGTCATTGTTCCGTAGTCTTTTTGTATGAATATTATTCCTATTGGAACTAGAGCATGTAAAACTAATTTTATTAAGGTTTTGGGTTTATTTATTTCCCTTAAAACTTTTGAACAGTGGTATGAAAAGGTTAAAATAAATGCCACTTTCAAAAATTCTGAAGGCTGAATTTTAGTGAAACCTAAATTAATCCAGTTTAAATTAGCTGAGCCTGCCCCAGCGTTTGTTAACATTTCATCTGCTCTTGTTTTGCCTAGAGGGGTGAAGGGCAAAAGGTTTAAAACAATTACAGAAATTGAAAAAGGTTTTATGAATTTTTCTATTTTGTGGTAGTCTATGTTTGAAATAAAAATTGCAAGAAAAATCCCTATTAATGTGGAAATAACCTGAATTTGAAAAGGGCGCAAACTGCTAACTGCATTTGGGTATAGTGAAAAAATTAAAATAAAACTAATTAAACTTGCCCCAATTGAAGTGAGAAACAAAAATTTATCTGTTGTTTTAAAATAATAGCTTGTTGAATAGTAGAGTTCTTTAAAAAATCTTTTCATAAATTGCCCTTTTTAATTTTTTTAATATTATATATTATATTTTTTTAATTTTCAATTAATTAAAATTTTAAAGAAATAATGTTATAATTAAATTGTTATTTTATTTGAAAAGGAGACTAAAAATGGAAGAGATTAAGCTTGCTGGTGAAAAATTTTGTAGTTTGCTTAAAAGTCAACTAAAAAGGGTTGAGGAAATTAAAAACCAAGAAGACTTTACAGATTACTCCAAACTTAAAACAATAAAAATTGGAATAATTGAAGGGGACGGCATTGGGCCTTTTATTGTTTCTGCTGCTTTAAAGGTTTTAAACATTTTACTAGAAGAAGAAATAAAACAAAAAAAAGTTGAGCTTAAAAAAATAGAAGGTTTAACAATTGAAAACAGGGCAAAATTAAAACAATCTGTTCCTTTAAATGTTTTAAAAGAAATTAAAGATTGCAATGTTATTTTAAAAGGGCCAACAACAACGCCAAGAAAAGGGGACAAATGGCCAAGTTTAGAATCTGCTAACGTTATTTTAAGAAAAGAATTAGATTTGTTTTCAAATGTTAGGCCAATTAAAATTGAAGAAGAAGGAATAGATTGGGTTTTTTTTTAGAGAAAACACAGAAGGCTCCTACACTTTAGGTTCTTTAGGGTTTAATGTTACAGATGAATTAGCGGTGGACTTTACAATTACAACAAAAGCTGGCAGCAAAAGAATTGCAAAACTTGCTTTTGATTATGCTAAAAAAACCGGGAGAAAAAAGGTTTCTGTAATAACAAAAGCTAACATAATTAAAACAACAGATGGAAATTTTTTAGAGGTTTGCAAAGAAGTTTCTAAGGATTATGAAGGAATTGAGTTAGATGATTGGTATGTGGACATTGCTGCTGCTAAGTTGGTGGACAAAAACAGCAGAAAAGACTTTGAAGTTTTAATTCTGCCTAATTTATATGGCGACATTTTAACAGATGAGGCCGCTCAAATTCAAGGAGGAGTGGGAACAGCAGGAAGCGCTAACATAGGCAAAAAATATGCCATGTTTGAAGCAATACATGGCTCTGCTCCTAGAATGGTGCAACAAGGGCTTGCACTTTACGCAAACCCAACTTCAATTTTAAGAGCAACAGTTTTAATGCTAAACCATATTGGTTTTTTAAAAAAAGCAGAAAAATTAGAAAACGCATTAAATTTTTGCACTAGAAAGGGTAGTAAGGTTGAGGTGACTGGTTTTAAAGATGGCGCTAGTTTAGAAGAATTCACTAATTTTTTAATAGAGCAATTGTTAAAGTAAATTAATAATGCGTAAAAATTTAAAGTTTGGTTAATATTTTAAAATAAATATAGTTAAATTAACGGGGCGTTTCGTGAAAAAACTTTTAGTTATTATTTTTAGCATTATTTTTAGTTTTTGTGGATGTGTTGTAACAAAAAAAGAGGTTGAAACCAAAAATTGTTTTAACAGTTCAAAATGCTATGTTAAAATTGTTTTACCAAAGTTTGCAGCACAAGAAATTGAAATTAAAGCTTTGGAATTTGAAAAGAGAAAGAAAAATGTTAAATTTATCTTTAAAAGAATTGAAGATGACACAAATTACAGATTTAATGTTTTAAATGAAATTTTAAATAATAATGTTTCTGCTTTTTTTGTTCATGGTGAGATGGATGCTAAGTTTTTTAAAGATTTAATTAAACCATTTAAGAATGTTGAAAATTTAACGGTTAAATTTAAAGAAACAGAAGGTTTTAAGTTAGCGGAATATTTTTCTGGAGTTTTTGTAAACATTGAAAAATTAAACTCTATGGGGGTTAGTGAGAAAAATTTAAGTTCTTTAGAATGGTTTTTAAATTCTTGCAAAAAGGCTGGTGGGAGAGATGTTGTTTGTTTTGGAGAAGACATTTCTTCTTTGGTTTGTAGTTTAGGTTTTAAAGAAGGGATTATTTCAGATGAATTCAAAGAAATATTTAAACTTATTAATAAAAAAGATCAAAATTTAAACATAAAACTTTTAAAAGAAGACAAGCTTTTTTACATTGGAAGCAGCAGATTTTTAAATTCTGAAATTTTTGGTGAAGGAGAAAGAAAATTAAAATGTTTACCGCTTCCTGTTTGTGGTAATAAGAATATTTTAAAAGAGGAAGATGTTTTTTGTTTAAATAAAAACATTACAAAAGAAGAAGAGAAAAATTTAATGGAATTTTTAAATTTAGTTAAAATTAAAAGTAAGGCTAAACATAACTTAAAGAAAAGTGAAACTCAAAATATGCCATTAGGCTTAAAAAGAGAGATAAATTTTTGTTTTAAAAAATTAAAAGAGAAAAATATTTCTTTTGATGAATTTAAAAACAAAGTAAAAAAGCAATATGAAAAGGGAATGGGTTTAGAATTTTAAGTTAAAATTTAAATTTCATTAAAATTAAAAGTAAAATAAAAATTAGGGAGAGATTAATTAATTGAAAATTGTTCATACGTCAGATTGGCACATAGGCAGATTTTTAAATAGCTATAGCTTATTAGAAGACCAAAAATATTTTTTGGAATGGTTACTGCAATTTTTAAAAGAAGAAGAGGTGGACATTTTAATTGTTGCGGGAGACATTTACAACTCTGCTTCTCCTTCTGCTGCAGCAGTTTCTTTGTTGGATGATTTTTTCTGTGAAGTTGTTTTAAAACTTAAAAAAAAGGTTTTAATAATAGCCGGCAACCACGATTCGCCAGAAAAATTGGGGTTTTCTTCAAAAATTTTAGAAAGAGCTGGTTTTTTCATAGCAACAGATTTAAACAGCATTAAAACTTTAAAGTTTAATGAAAATAATTTTTCAGTTGGCATAACACTTTTGCCATTTTTAAACCCTTCAATGGTTAAAGAAGTTTTTAAAGACATAAAAATTTCTAATTTTAATGAAACAATTGAGTTTGTTTACGAGAAATTTTTAAAGCAAAGTTTGAAATACAATTTTAATCTGCTTTGTGCTCATGGTTTGTTTTCTAGTTCTTCTAGTGAAAGCTTTAGTTTCACAGATTCTGAAGTTGAAATTGGAGGGTGCGATGTTGCTAATTTAAAACAATTTGAAAATTTTTCTTACATAGCACTAGGGCACCTTCACAAAGCACAAAAAGTGGGAGAGAATGCGAGGTATTCTGGTTCTCCTTTAAAATATTCTATTAGTGAAGCTAACAATGAAAAGCAGGTTGTTTTAATTGAACTTAAAGATGAATTTAAAACGCCTTTAGTTAAAAATGTTTTGTTTAAACCTTTAAGAGACTTAAAAATTAAAAAGGGCAAGTTTAACGAAATAATTAGAGAAAAATCTGAAGATTTTGTTGCTGTTAAATTAACAGATGAAAATTTCATCATAGACCCTTACAATAGACTAAAACAAAATTTTCCTAACTTACTAGAAATTGAGTTTTTAAATTTAAATTTAGAGGTTAAAGAAGGTTTTAAAGTTTCAAAAAAAATGGAGCCTGGTTTATTGTTTAAAAAATTTTATAGGTTTGTTGTTGGCAATGATTTGGAAGAAATGCAAATTAAATTATTAAACAATGTTATAGAAAAAATTAAAAAAGAAAAAGTTAATTGAAAAAGAAAAATTTTTGTTAGGTTAAAAAAATATTTGAATTGTGAAGGCAAAAATTTTAGTTATGTTATTTTATAAAAAGTTAAAATAAAAAATTAATAAAGAGAATAGAAAATTATTTAAATTTTTAAATTTTATTATAATTAAAAGTGAGATTAAAATTAATTAAATAAAAGTTAAACTGAAAAATATATTGCTTGAGGAAATAGTTTATTTTTAAAAAATAATAATTAAGTAGGGATTAATTAAGTAAAAACTATTCATTCGTAAGATTAAAATATAAATAGATTAATACATTGGAATGCTGAAAATATATTTTTATCTTTTTTAAAAAATTTAATAAGATTATTGAGGAACTAAAAATGCTTTTAAAAAAATTAAAAATTTCTGCGTTTGGGCCCTATAAAGAAGAACAGCTCATTAATTTTTCTAATTTTGGAGAAGAGAAACTGTTTTTAATAACAGGAGAAACAGGCTCTGGGAAAACAACAATTTTTGATGCAATTTCCTTTGCTTTGTATGGTGAAGTTAGTGGGCAAAGAAAAGAAGCAAAAACCTTAAAAAGTGATTTTGCAGATTCTAAAAAACTTTGTTTTGTTGAATTAGAGTTTTTTGTTCATGGCAAGAAATATAAGATTAAAAGAATTCCAGAACAGCTTGTTGCTAAAAAAACAGGAGAAGGCCTAAAGCAACAAAAACATGTTGCAGAACTTTTTTTGCCTAATGGAAAAATTTTAACAAACCTAAAAGAAATAGCAGACTTATTGGTTAAAGATGTTATTGGAGTGGACAAGAAAAATTTTAATAAGCTTATTATGTTGCCTCAGGGAAAGTTTCAAAAACTTTTAACAGAAAAAGGAGAGGAGCAGGTTAACACTTTCAGGAAACTTTTTGGAACACAAATTTACGATGAAATTTCTAATAAGCTTTTTGAAGAAAAACAGAACATTAAAAAAGAATATGACTTTAAGGTTAAAGATAATTTAAAAAAACTTGAAAGTTACATATTAGATGAAGAAATTAAAGATGAACTTAAAAATTCAGAAAAATATTTTAGTTTTTCTGAAAAGCTAAATTTTTTAATTGATGAAAATTTTAAAGAAAAGCAGAAGCTGCAAAAACTTGAAGAAGAAATTAAAGTTAAAGAAGGCATTTTAAAAGAAGTTGAAATTAAATTGGGTTTTTTAGAAACATTTAAGCAAAAGAAAAATGAAGAAGAAAGGTTAAAACTTAGAAAAAAAGAGATTTTTTTAAATGCACCAGACGCTAAAGAGTTTAAAAAGAAAAAAGATTTTGTGGAAAAATTGGAAAGTTTAAAGGTTTACTATGGTGTTTGGCAGGAAAAGAATAACCAGTTTTTTTTAAAAAAAGAACAAATTAAAAAATTAAAAGAAAGCTTAAAAGAACAGCAAACTTTAAAAGATGCGGCTTTTAAAGAATTTGAAAAGGTTAAATTGTTAGAAAAAAGAAAAGATGAACTTTCTGAAAAGCATAATAATTTTTCTGTTATGCTTAACAACTACAATTTAGCTCAAAAAGTTTATTTTAAAATTAAGGAGATTGAAAAACATATTTTAAAAACCAATGAAAAGAAAAATATGCTTCAAAAAAAAATTGAATTTAAAAATTATTTTTTAAAAACACAGCAACTAAAGCAGTTAAATTTAACCTGTTTAAAATTAATTAAACTAAAAGAAGAATTTAATTTGTTAAAAAGTTCTTTGGAAAAATTAAATGTAAATTATTTAAATTCTTGCAAAAATTTTTATGAACAGCAAGCTTTCATTTTAGCAAAAGGCTTAAAAGAAAACGAGCCGTGCCCTGTTTGTGGTTCTTTGGTTCATCCTTTTCCTAACAATAATGCTTCTTTTGAGGTTGTGGAGCAAAATAAGCTAGAAGAGCTCAGAAAAAACATTTTTAATAAAAAAGACGAACTAAACAAGGTTCATTTAAAGATTAAAACAGAAAAAGTAAAATTAGAGCAAGATGAATTTTTCATTAAACATTTCACTAACTTAAAAGATTTTAAGAATTTGTTAAATAAAGAATTGAAAAACGCCGAAGAAACTTTAAATTTACTAAGAAAAAAAATTGGAAAAGAAACTTTAAATTTAGAGGAAAACTATGAAGAAGAATTGTTAAATTGCAATATTTTTTTAGAGAAAAATGAAACTGGTTTTTTGGAATTAAAAAAGCAAAAGCAGGAAATTTTAAAAACAATTCCAGCTAATTTACAAAACAAAACAGCTATTTTAAACTATGGTGAAAAAATTTTTAAAGAGATTAAAAGTTTAGATGAAAAGATTACTGCAATAGTAAAAAACAAAGAAGAAGAAGAGAAAAAACTAGATTTTTTAAATTTAGAGCTTCAAAATTTAAATTTGAATTTTAAAGAGGCTAAAAAAGAGGAAGAAAACTCAAAAGAAAATTTAAAGTTAAAACTAAAGCAATGTAACGTTTCTTTTGAGGAGGTTTTAAAACTTTTTAATGATTTTGAAAAATTAAAGAAAGATGTTGAGAAAGCAGAAAAAAACTTTAAGGAGTTAGAAATTTTAAATTTAAAACTAAATCAGCTTGAAAAAGATTTGAAAATTTTAAATGAATATGATTTCGAAGAATTTTTAGTTAAAAAGAAAGATTTAACTGCCCAACTAGAAGGTTTAAAATTAAAAGAAAAAGAGCTAGTTAAAAAAAATGTTGTTAACTCTAAATGTTTGGAAGAGTTGCAAGAAAACGAAAAGGTTATTAATTCTTTAGAGCAAAATTTTAACACAGCAAAAATTTTAAGTGATGTTGCAAAAGGGAACAAAAAAAGGATTAGTTTTGAAAAATATGTTTTAACTTCATGTTTAAACGAGGTTTTAAGTTTTGCTAACGGTTGGTTTAAAACTGCCACTGGGAATAGATATTTTTTTGTTAACTTGAATGTGGAGGATTGCTTAAATTTTAATGTGTTTGATGCTTACAGTGGTAAAATTCGTCATGTTAGCACTCTTTCTGGTGGGGAAACATTTGCAGCCTCTTTGGCACTTTGTTTGGGGCTTTGCAGTTTGGTTTCTAACCTGGCAGGGGGAGTGGAGTTAAACACAATGTTAATTGATGAAGGGTTTGGCAGTTTAGATAAAAACTATTTAGACAGTGTTGTTTTGTGTTTAACCAATTTAAATAAAGCAGGCAGGCAGATTGGTGTTATTTCTCACATTGCGGAATTAAAAAGCAGAATTAAAGCTCAAATTGTTGTTAAGAAAAGCTTAACTGGAGGAAGTAAAATAACATTAAAGAATTAGAAACTTTAAATTAAAAAGAAAAAGCAGAAAAAAACTTTAAGGAGTCAGAAATTTTAAATTTAAAACTAAAGCAGCTTGAAAAGGATTTGAAAATTTTAAATGAATATGATTTCGAAGAATTTTTAGTTAAAAAGAAAAATTTAACTACTGAACTAGAAGGTTTAAAATTAAAAGAAAAAATTAATGAAAAAATAAGAAAATTCAAAAGAAAATTTAAATTTAAAACTAAAACAATGTAACGTTTCTTTTGAGAAGGTTTTAAAACTTTTTAACGATTTTGAAAAATTAAAAAAAGATGTTGAGAAACTAGAAAGAAGATTTAAAGAATTAGAAACTTTAAATTAAAAAGAAAAAGCAGTTAATTAAAAAAATGTTGTTAACTCTAAATGTTTGGAAGAGTTGCAAGAAAACGTAAATGTTATTAATTCTTTGGAGCAAAATTTTAACACAGCAAAAATTTTAAGCGATGTTGCAAAAGGGAACAAAAAAAGGATTAGTTTTGAAAAATATGTTTTAACTTCATGTTTAAACGAGGTTTTAAGTTTTGCTAATGGTTGGTTTAAAACTGCCACTGGTAACAGATATTTTTTTGTTAATTTGAATTTTGCAGTATTAAAATATTTTTTCTGGCGGGGAACCCATTCGTAGCTTCTTTGGTACTTTGCTTAAGAGTTTGCAGTTTGGTTTCTAACTTGGCAGGTGGAGTGGTTTTGGTAAATTTAATAATTTTGTCGACTTAATTTGACAAAATTACTTATTTTATATATAATGACCGTAAATTTTGGATTATTAGAAAGGAGGGAAATTTTAATATGTTTATAAATACAAATATTGTTGAAAAACAGCAAATTGAAGAAAATAGAGTTTGTGAAGAAATAAGAGATAAACTTTTAAATTTAAAGATGGAGAAAGAATTAGAAGAAAAAAAATTAAAATTAAGTAATGAAGAAAAAATAAATAATTTATTGGTTCAATCAGAAAATTCATTGGTTAAACCTAGAATTGAAATTGAAGATGTGAAAAAAAAGAATGAACAAATTATTAAAAAATTAAAAAAAGAACGCGATGAAGAATGTAAAAAGCTTAAAAAAGAATATAACAAAAAGTATGATAAACTTTCGAAATATGTTAAAAAATTAGCACGGTTTGAAGCCGGTTTGTTTTCTAAAAAAGAAAATTTTTATAACCAAAGTGTTGTTATTGAATTATTAAAACAAAAAGAAAAATCTCAAGAAAAAATAAAAGATCAGTTTTCTTCATTGGAGGAAGAAGTTAAAAAAGCAGAGCAAATAAAAAATGAGTTAAAAAACGAAAATTCTGAAAAATTAAAAGAAGCAGAGGAAGAATATAACGCTAAACTTGAATATTTAAACAAATTTAAAGAATATATGACAAAGCATTTTAAAGGGCATAATGTTTTTGATAAGACAATTGCAAATATGTTAGAAAATAAAATTTTAAAATATCAAGACAAAGTTGCTGAAGAAAAAGAAAAAATAGAAAAAATTAATGATGCAAATTGGGATGAATATGAAGAAAAAGTATCTAAAATATTTGCTTATTATGAAGAAAAAGAAAAACCGTTAGTTCAACTTTACGATGAAAAACAAGAAAAATATAACTCAATATGGAAAGAAAACAATGTTAAAATTTCAAATTTAAAAAAAGATATTGAAAAAGAAGAGAAAGATTTTTTAAAAAATTTTGAAGAAAAAAAAGAAGAAATAAGAAAAACTTATTCTAAATATCCTAAAATTTTTAAGGAACAAGAAGATGAAATTTTTAAAAAACAAGAAGCTAAAAACAATGATTAATTAAATTTATAATTTAAAAAAAGAGAGGTTTAAAATAATGAATAATAACAGTAATATGCATGTTAAGAAATTTGATTTTTTTGAAAATAATAATGTAAAAGCAATTAGAAGAGAGAATAAACAAAACAAACCAGAGTTGAAATTAACACTTTCTAGTAACAATTTAATAAAAATTTCGAAAAAAAATTTATTAAAAACGGATGAAAACAAGAATTTTAAATTGGAGTTGAAATCTTCAGAATTTTGGAAGTCTACAAAAAAAAACATGGAAACATTATTAAATGATTTATTAAAAACTAAAGAAAATAAAAATTTAGAGAAAATAAGTGAAAGTGTTAAACCTAGTGAAAATGAGAACTTTAAAAAACGGTTAAAACCATCAATGTCTGCTAATAATTTATTTAAATCTGAGAAAAAAAACATATCATCAGAAACTAATGGCGAGCAAAAAAATAAAAATTTAGAGAAAATAGACGAAAAAATTGAATATGATAAAAATAAAATTTTACCCGCTAATTTTTTTAAAGATTCTAAAAAAAATAATGATTCTAAAGAATACTTTTTGTTAAATGATGCTTTAGTTGAAAACGAGCCTTTAAACCAAAATAAAGATTTAAATCAAAACAAAAATTCAAACCAAAGCAAATTGGATGAATTAAACAAAAAAATTGCAGAAAAAAGAAAAGAGTTAGAAGAAAAAAGAAAAAAATTAGAGGCAAGGAATAATTATATTGAAAAACAAAAGAAAAAATTCGAATCAAAAAAAGAAGAATTTTTAAAAGAGAGAGAACTTTTAAATGAAGAGAATGAACGTTTAAATAAAGAAAATGCATGTTATGAAAAATTAATTGAAAAAGAAACAAATACACTTATAGCAGTAAAAGAAATTTATATAAAAACTAGTGTTAGTTTAGATGAAAATAGCAAAAAATTAGATGAACAATATGCTACTATTAAAGATCAAGAAGAAATTATTAAAAAATTGAAAGCTGAAATTGAAGAAGCTAAAAAACAAAATAAATAGTGTTAATTAAAAAAAGGGGGTGATGCAATGTCTAGTATTAATAATTTTAATAAAAATATGAATTTTAATTTTAGTAGTAATTATGAAAACATATTATTAAAAGAAAAAGAGTTGGAACTAAAAAGCCTAGAAGAGGAACTTAAAGAAATAGATGAAGAAATTAAACAAAAAAGCAATATTATGTTAAATTTTTCTAAACAACATAGTAACGATGAATTAAAACGTAGAAATGCCGGTTTAAAAAATTTAAATAAGATGTCTCAACAAATAAGCATAGATAATGGTGTAAAAATTTTAAATTATGATTATGCTAATAAAAAAAAAGAATCTGAATTAAAAGAACAAGAAGAATATATTGAAAAAAACAATTTAGTAATTAAAGAAAATGAAGAAGAAATAGCAAGGTTAAGAAAAAAACTCGCAAAATTAAAAAAACAGAATGAAGAAAACAAATTATTAAAAGAAAAAGAGTTGGAATTAAAAAGATTAGAAGATGAAGTTAAAAAAACAGATGAAGAAATTGAACAAAAGAGCAATATTATTTTAAAAAAGCAAGAAAAAGATATTGCAAATAACAATTTAGTAATTAAAGAAAATGAAGAAGAAATAAAGAGGCTGAAAGAAGAACTAGAAAGAATAAAACAAGAAAATGAAGAAAACAAATTATTAAAAGAAAAAGAGTTGGAACTAAAAAGCCTAGAAGATGAAACTAAAAAAATAGATGAAGAAATTAAACAAAAGAGCAATATTATGTTGAATTTTTCTAAACAACATAGTAACGATGAATTAAAAGCTAAAAATACTGAATTAAAAAATTTAAATAAGATGTCTAAACAAATAAGCATAGATAATGGTGTAAAAATTTTAAATTATGATGATGCTAATAAAAAAAAAGAATCTGAATTAAAAGAACAAGAAGAATATATTGAAAAAAACAATTTAACAATTAAAGAAAATGAAGAAGAAATAGCAAGGTTAAGAGAAGAACTCGCAAAATTAAAACAACAAAACAAAGAAAACAAAGAAGGTAATAAAGAAATTAAACAAACTAAAAAACATAAAAAGAAACGTAAATAGGTTTAAATTAAATATTAGTTAATATTATGAGTTGTTTTAGCAATTCATAATATTTTTTTTATTTAACTTCTAATTTTAACCCATAGTGTTTCTATTAAGTTTGTTAGTTTTTTGGGAGTTGGCAGATAAATTTCACATTTATTTAATATTTCTTTTTTGGGGTAAGATATTTCATTTTTAAAGTTTTCGCTTAAATTGCTGTAAGCTTTTTTGTTTGGTGTGGAGTAGCCTAAAAATTTTGCATTTTCTAGAGCTATGTCTTCTCTGCATAAAAAATCTATGAATTTTAAAGCGTTTTCTTTGTTTTTAGAGTTTTTTGGAATGCATACTGCATCTATGAAAATGTTAGAGCCTTGTTTTGGAAAGCAATATTTTAAATTTTTATTGTTTTTAAGCATTTTAACAATGTCTCCAGAATAAGCAACAGAAATTGCAGCTTCGTTGTTTTCCATTTTGTCGAACATTTCATCCATTACGTAGGCCTGAACTAGAGGTTTTTGTTTTTTTAAAATTTCTGCAGCTTTTAAAATGTCTTCTTCATTTGTTGTGTTTAAAGATTTATTTAAAAGTTTTAAGGCAACAGAAAAGCTGTCTTTTGCATTAATAAACATTAAAATGTTTTGTTTTAGTTTTTCATTCCATAGTGCATCCCAGCCCTTTACAACTTTTTCTGCTTCTTCTCCTGTTAACTTTTCAACTAGTTTTTTGTTATATATTAGCCCTATATGCCCCCAACAGTAGGGAACACTATAGGAATTTGTTGTGTCAAACCCCCATCTTTCTCCTTTAAAATCATCTGAAATGTTTTCATAGTTTTTAAGAGAAGACTTTTCAATTGGCATAATTAAATTTTCGTCAATTAGTTTTTTAACCATGTAGTCTGAAGAAAAAACAATGTCGTAGGAGCAATTTTTGCTTTTTAGTTTTGTGTACATCTGCTCACAAGATTCGAATGTGTTGAAAGATTTAATTTTAACCTTGTTTTCTTTTTCAAATTCATCTAAAACAGAAAGTGAGTTTTCTGTTCCGTCTGCTATGTATTGTCCCCAACAAAAAATTTTAATCTCGCCGTTTTTAAAATTATTGTTTTTTTGAGTTAAATTTATAGTTATTATTACTGCAATTATTAGAAATAATGTTGACGATGCTAGCATAATTTTTTTCATTGTTTTCTCCAATTAAATTTCTTTAGACTTATTTGAATTTATGTTTAAAATGTTAATTAATATTAAAATTAAAATAACTAAAATAAATATTATTGCAAAAAGGGCATTAATTTTTGGAGTTATTCTTCTTCTAACCATGGAATATATTAAAACCGGCAAAGTTTGAAAAGAGTCCCCTACTGTGAAATATGAAATTGTAAAATCATCAAAAGAAATGGCAAAAGCCATCATAAAAGCTCCAACAATTGAAGGTGCTATGTTTGGCAGAATTATTTTAAAAAACAGCATGTTAGGGGAACAGCCAAGGTCTAGCGCTGCATTTAGTGTGTTTGGTTCAATTTGTTTAATTTTTGGCATAACGAAAAGAACAACATAGGGCATGGTAATTGTTATGTGAGCTATTAGTGCTGTTGTAAAGCCAAAATCTTTATTAAAAATATTTAGAAAAAATTTTAAAAACAGCATTAAAGAAACACCAGTTATAACGTCTGAGTTAATTATTGGAATATAGTTTAAACCTGTGAAAATGTTTTGTTTACTTTTTTTTAATTTAGTTATTTTTAAAGCGGCTAGTGTTCCAATAACCGTTGCAATAATGGCAGAGATTAAAGCTAAAATTAAAGAATTAAAAAAAGCTTCTAAAATTATTTTATCTTTAAAAAGTTCTGAAAACCATTTTAAAGTAAAGCTTTCAAAAACACAGCGAGATTTGCTGCTATTGCATGCAAAAATAATTACAATGAAAATTGGGATATATAAAAAAAGAAAGATGAAAGCAAAAGACATTTTAGAAACAATTTTAGATGAAACATTATACATAATAAAAAAAATTCTCCGTAATTTATTTATTTTAAATTGTTAGATTTTCTGTTTCTGTTTTATTAAATTTTTGAGTTATTTTAATTATTAATATAATTAAAAGCATAAAGAAAATTGAAATGGCAGAGCCAAACCAAGGGTTATAAACACTGCCCATAAACTGAGACTCTATTAATTCTCCAATTAAAACATTAAAACCTCCTCCTAAAAGACGAGGAATGAAAAAACAACAAGCACAAGAAACAAAAACAATTGAAAAACCAGATAAAATTCCCGGCATGGAGAGTGGCAGAATAATTAGTTTAAATATTTTAAAATTGTTTGCTCCTAGGTCTTCTCCCGCTTGAATTAAATTTTCATCTATTTTACAAATAGAATTATAGATAGGGATTATCATAAAAGGCAAAAAGTCGTAAGCCATAACAATTATTACTGCAATTGGAGTGTTCATTATTTTTAGTGGGCTTAAGTTTAAAGATTTTAAAATGTTGTTTAAAATGCCGTTGTTTTCTAGAATGGTCATCCAGGAATATGTCCTTAGAAGAAGATTTGTCCACATTGGAAGAGAAATTGCTATTATGAATATTTTTTTAAACATGTTACTTTTAATTTTGCTTGCAAAATATGAAATTGGGTATGCTAGAAAAAAGCACAAAGAAGTTGCAGCTGTGGTGTAGCCTAAAGATTTTAAAATTACTCCAAAATAGTTTTTAATGTTTAAAAAATTTTCTAATGTGAAGTTAGAGTTTTCATTTAAAAAAGCAAAAATTAAAACAACAAAAGTTGGAGTTAAAATGAAAAGAAAAATCCAAATGCAATAAGGAGTAAAAGTTAAATAATGCTTTTTCAATTTAAAATTTTCACCTCATTAAAATTAAATTTAAGCCCTAGTTTTGTTCCAACTTCTTCTTCATATTCCGAATTAACTAAAATGTAGCCATCGTTTTCATCTTCATCTTCATAGTAAAAATACATTTCATTGTAAGAACCTTTATAAATTATGGAGTCTAGCGTTAAAACCAAGTCTGCTGAATCTGTTGAAACAAGACTTATGCTCTTAGGAGGAATAATTAATTTAACTTTAGAATTAGCTTTTAATTTAAACTCATTTGTTTTAAATTCCACATCTAAAAAACTAATTGTTTGTTCATCTACTGCAACAGCTTTTATTATGTTTGTGGATTGTTCAAAAAGTTTTGGCATTATGTGTATGTCGTCCGGAGAAAAATTAAGCCCAACTTTTTTTCCTTTTTCGTAATATTTTGTTGTGTGCACAAGCCAATATATGTTTCTTGCTAAAATTTCCAACTCAAAATGCGCACCTTTAAAAACAATGGTGTCTACTACTCCGTTAAACTTTCCTTCTCCTTCAGGTACAATTAAAATGTCTTCAGGCCTAATTACAAGGTCCACTGGTTGGTTTTTTTCAAAGCCTTTGTCCACGCATTCAAAAACTTCGTTAGCAAAAGAAATTCTGTAGTCTTTAACCATGGTTCCATTTAAAATGTTACTTTGGCCAATAAAATCTGCCACAAAGGCATTTTGTGGTTCATTGTAAATTTCTTGAGGTGTTCCAATTTGTTGAATTTCTCCTTCGTTCATTACAACAACAAAATCGCTCATTGTTAGTGCTTCTTCTTGGTCGTGCGTTACGTAAACAAATGTTGTGTTTAAATTTTGCTGCATTTCTTTTAGTTCAAACTGCATTTCCTGTTTAAGGTTTACGTCTAAGGCAGAAAGGGGTTCGTCTAAAAGGAGCAGTTTTGGCCTGTTTACTAGTGCTCTTGCTATTGCAACTCTTTGTTGTTGGCCTCCTGAAAGCTGAAATGGTTTTCTTTTTTCAAAACCTTTTAGGTTAACTGTTTTTAAAATGTTTAAAACTCTTTCTTTAATTTCATCTTTTGGCAAATTTTTAATTTTAAGACCAAAAGCAATATTTTCAAAAACATTAAGGTGTGAAAAAAGAGCATACCTTTGAAAAACAGTGTTTATGTTTCTTTTGTATGGCGGCAAATTTGTTATGTTTTCCCCGTTAAAAATGGTTTCACCGGAGTCTGGTTTTAAAAGGCCAGCTATTATTTTTAATATGGTGCTTTTACCACACCCAGAAGGGCCTAAAAGTGTAACAAATTTCCCACTTTTAATTTTTATATTAAAATTTTCTAATATTACTTCTTTATTAAAAGAAATAGAAATATTTTTTAATTCAATTATGTGCTTAAAATTTTTCATATTCATAATTTCCAAAAAAATAAAATATAAATATATTTATAAAATTAAAATAATTTTAAAATTATAAATATGTTTTGTCAAGCGGGTGTGGAATTAATGCAAATATTTAAGAATTACTTCATTTAAAAAAGGGTGTGATGTTTCATCATGGTGTCTAATGAAAATAATATCTTTAATTTAAATAATACTAAATTATATAAAAAAAATGAAATTAAAAACTTTCCAAACCATGAAATTAACAAATTAGATTGGTTTGTTTTTTTTATTTTTGTGGCATTTTGTTTTTTAAACTTTGTTCATTCAGATATATTGTTAACAGGAGGATCTTCAATATCTTATTTATGGGGAGACATAAAAGATCCTTATTATTATAATATAGTTAATGAAGTGGAACCATCAATTACATCAAATCACTATTTTCCAAGCACATATTTATTATTTGCGATATGGAATATTCCCATATATTTATTAAATATTGTAAAATGTCCTATGAAAGATGCAGTAAGCACCACTCCGTTTTTTGCAACAATGTGGTATAAGGCTTTGCCTGTTTTGTTTTTTTTAGGTTGTGGTTATTTAATTTTTAAAATATCTAAATTAATTGGGTTTACTAAAAATAAAGCTAAAATTATTGCTTTTTTGTTTTTAACAACACCATTAGCATTTTTCAGCTCACTAATTTTTGGTCAGTATGACTCTTTCACTTTGTTTTTTGTTTTGTTGGGTGTTTATTATTATTTTAAAAACAACATGTTAAAGTTTACAGTGTTTTTTGGAATAGCAATGACTTTTAAATATTTTGCACTACTTATTTATGTTCCATTGCTTTTTTTAAAAGAGAAGAAAATTTTAAAAATAATTAAGCATTGTTTAATTTTTTCAGTTCCAATTTTAATAGAGATTTTAGGCTACATTCATTCACCAGATTTTAAATTAGGAGTTTTTGGTTTTAATGCAAAAAATTATTTAAAAAAATGTGTTTTAGACACTGGTTATACTAAACTTAGTATTTTTGTAATATCATGGATTTTTGTTGTCGTGTGTGCATATTTAAAAAATGTTGAAGTTAAAGAAAAAGAAGAATTTTTCAAGTGGGCAATCTATTTTAGTAATGTTGTTGTTTGTTTAACCTTTGGACTTAGTTTTTGGCATCCACAATGGTTAATTTTCATGGTTCCTTTCACCTTGTTTTCTGCAGTTATTAATAAAAACGCTAGGTTGTTTTACATAATAGATATACTTTTGTTTTTGTTTTTTTGTTTATTAGGTGTAACATTTTTTGAAACGCATATTGACGAATGGCTTATGTATTTTGGGCTTTCAAATAAATTTTTAGATTTTAAGACGGAGATAATTTATGGTTTAAAAGATGTGTTTTTCTTTTTAAAAGACAAAAACTCTTATAATTTATTTTTCACATTATTTTCAGCACTACTTTTAGTAGGAGCTGTGTTTAAACATCCGAAATTTACAATAACAAGGTTTAATGAAAATTTTAAAAGAGAGAATGGATTGTTCAGGTTAAGATTTTTAAGTTTAGTATTATTTTTTGTTGGGCCATGTGTTTTATGTGTTTTAATGTCTTTAGCAAGTGGAGAAAAATATTATTTTAGAAACAGTAATGGATATTTTTATGATGTTCACAATGAACCTTTAAATGGGGATAGTGTAATAGAGCAACACTTTAAAGCACCTAAAAATATGACTAATTTAAATGAATTGCGAGTTGTATTTTTAAAGAATCTTTCAATAGAACGTCCAATTAATCATGAACTAGAAATTTCAATTGAAGATATTTGCAACAATGAAGTTTTGTTTAGTGAAAAATATGATACATGTGATTTTAAAAATGAGTTTCCAACAAAATTTAAATTAGGAGATGTTGAAATTATTCCTGAAAATGAATATGTTATAACATTTAAACTCAATGAAGGAAATTCTAATCCAACTGGAATTATGTTTAAAACAACAAAAAAAGGGCCAAACCCAGGGTTAGACGGAAAAAAATCTAGTTTAGTTGGTGATTTTAAAAATCAATGGTATTGTATTAAAGGGTTTTCTCCTAAAGACAATAATTTAGCTTACGATTTAATAGGAAAAAAGGAAAGATAAAAATAGCGTAATAAAATATTTTATATTTTGAAGATAGTTATAGTAAATTTTGCGGTTGACAACAATAAAATTTAATGATATTGTGTAAGCGTTTTAAAATTGTTTTATTTAAATTTTACTTATTTAAATATTTTAGAGATTAAGAAATATTTTATAATTTATTATTATTTTGTTTGCATTGCATTAGTTTAAATTTTTAGTTGTATAATATGGCAGGACGGCATAGCTAAATGAAGAAATATTTTTTTAATATTATAAAAAAAATTAAAAACTTTCCAAATCATGAAATTAATAAACTAGATTGGTTTATGTTTTTTTTCATAGCAATGTTTTGTTTTGTTGCATTTGTGCATGGAGATATTATGTCTACAGGGGGCTCTTCAATTTCCTATTTAGATGGGCATATTAAAGACGCATACACCTACAACAGGTTAAACAAAGTAGAGCCATATCCCATTTACAATAACTATATGCCAAGCACATATATTTTATTTGCAATATGGAATATTCCAATATATTTACTTGGAATTGTGGCTGCTCCCATGACGGATGCAATAAATGCCACTCCATTTGTTGCAACAATGTGGTATAAGGCTTTACCTGTTTTGTTTTTTTTAGGTTGTGGTTATTTAATTTTTAAAATATCTAAATTAATTGGGTTTACTAAAAATAAAGCTAAAATTATTGCTTTTTTGTTTTTAACAACACCACTAGCATTTTTTAGCTCACTAATTTTTGGTCAGTATGATTCTTTCACTTTGTTTTTTGTTTTGTTGGGAATATATTACTATTTCAAAGATAACATGTTAAAGTTTTCAGTGTTTTTTGGAATAGCAATGACTTTTAAATATTTCGCACTACTTATTTATGTTCCATTGCTTTTTTTAAAAGAGAAGAAAATTTTAAAAATAATTAAGCATTGTTTAATTTTTTTAATTCCAATTTTAATTGAAACTTTGTGCTACATTCATTCACCAGACTTTAAATTGGGAGTTTTGAGTTTTCAAGCAACGAACTATTTAACAAAGTGTTTCTTAGACACTGGTTATGCTAAACTTAGCATATTTTTAATGGCATGGGTTTTTGTTGTCGTGTGGGCATATTTAAAAAATATTGAAGTTAAAGAAAAAGAAGAACTTTTCAAGTGGGCAATCTATTTTAGTAATATTGTTGTTTGTTTAACCTTTGGGCTTAGTATGTGGCATCCACAATGGTTACTTTTTATGGTTCCTTTCACCTTGTTTTCAGCAGTTATTAATAAAAACGCTAGGGTGTTTTACATAATAGATATATTCTTATTTTTGTTTATGAGCTTAATTAATGTTGCTTATTTTGAATATAATGTGGACGACAGATTGCTAAGAGGGGGCATTTTAAAAAAAGTTGTTAACTATAATTCAGAATTAATTATTAGTTTAAAAGATATATTCTTTTTTTTGAGAGATAAAAAAATTTGTAGTGCTCTTTTTACATTGTTTTCGGTTTTAATTTTGGTTGGAGTGGTGTTTAAACACCCAAAGTTTACAATAACAAGGTTTAATGAAAATTTTAAAAGAGAAAATGTACTGTTCAGGTTGAGGTTTTCAAGTTTGGTTTTATTTTTTGTTGGGCCATGTGTTTTATGTGTTTTAATGTCTTTGGTGAGTGGGGAAAAATATTATTTTAGAAATACTAATGCATATTGTTTTACAACCAACATTGAACCTTTAAACGGGGACAGTGTAATAGAGCAACATTTTAAAGCACCAAAAGAAATGAACAATTTAACCGAGCTTAGAGTTGTTTTTTTAAAAAACCCTGCAGGAGTTCAATCAATTAACAACGGACTAGAAATTTTAATCCAAGATGTGAAAAGTGAAGAAATTTTATTAAAAAGAAATTTCAGTATGAGTTTTTTAAAAAATAATTTCCCAACAAGGTTTAAACTAGGAGATGTTAAAATAACTCCTGAAAATGAATATAAGATTATATTTAAAGTTAACGAAGGAAATTCTAATTTAACCAATGTTATTATTAGAACAACAAGAAAAGGACCAAACCCAAACATGGAAGAAACCAAAACAGAAATAGTGGGGAACCCTAATGAGCAGTGGTATTGTGTTAACGGATCTTCTCCTAAAGAATATAATTTAGCTTACGATTTAATAGGAAAAAAGGGTGAAAAAGATTAGTTTAGTAAATGTGCTACATTAAATAACAAATTTCAAATTCATGGGGGCGCAATGAAAGGAAAATTTAAAAAAATTAGAAAAATTTTAAATTATGAGATTAATAAATTAGATTGGTTTATTATTTTTTTTATGGTAATGATATGTTTTGTTGTTTTTGCCCATGGAGATATTGTGGCAACTGGAGGTTCTTCAATTTCATATTTAGGTGGACATTTTAAAGATTTTTATGACTATAATTATGCTAACAAGGTTGAACCTGTTTACAATGTTTACATGCCAAGCACATATTTACTATTTGCAATATGGAATATTCCGTTATATTTATTAAAAATAGTTGTATGCCCTATAAATTCAAGTTATAAATTTAGAGGTTGGGGTTTTTTAACAACGATGTGGTATAAGGCTTTGCCTGTTTTGTTTTTTTTAGGTTGTGGTTATTTAATTTTTAAAATATCTAAATTAATTGGGTTTACTAAAAATAAAGCTAAAATTATTGCTTTTTTGTTTTTAACAACACCATTAGCATTTTTCAGCTCACTAATTTTTGGTCAGTATGACTCTTTCACTTTGTTTTTTGTTTTGTTGGGTGTTTATTATTATTTTAAAAACAACATGTTAAAGTTTACAGTGTTTTTTGGAATAGCAATGACTTTTAAATATTTTGCACTACTTATTTATGTTCCATTGCTTTTTTTAAAAGAGAAGAAAATTTTAAAAATAATTAAGCATTGTTTAATTTTTTTAATTCCAATTTCAATAGAGACTTTGTTCTACATTAGTTCACCGGCTTTTAAGCAGGGTGTTTTGGGTTTTCAAGCAACGAATTATTTAACAAAATGTTTCTTAAACACTGGTTATGCTAAACTTAGCATATTTGTTATGGCATGGGTTTTTGTTGTCGTGTGTGCATATTTAAAAAAAGTTAGCTTAGTGGAAAAAGAAGAAGTTTTCAAATGGGGGATGTATTTTAGTAATGGTGTGGTTTGTTTAATATTTGGAATTAGTTTTTGGCACCCACAATGGTTACTTTTTATGGTTCCCTTTACCTTGTTTTCTACAGTTATTAATAAAAACGCTAGGGTGTTTTACATAATAGATATATTTTTATTTTTGTTTTTGTCTTTAATAAGTGTAACATTTTTTGAAATGAATGTTGATGAATGGCTTATGTGTTTGGGAGTAATAAATAAATTTTTAGATTTTAAGACGGAGATAATTTATGGTTTAAAAGATGTGTTTTTCTTTTTAAAAGACAAAAACTCTTATAATTTATTTTTCACATTATTTTCAGCACTACTTTTAGTAGGAGCTGTGTTTAAACATCCGAAATTTACAATAACAAGGTTTAATGAAAATTTTAAAAGAGAGAATGGATTGTTCAGGTTAAGATTTCTAAGCACATTTTTAATTTTTGTTGGGCCGTGTTTTTTATGTGTTTTAATGTCTTTTTTTAGTGGGAATAAATATTACGTTAGAAATAATAACGTTTGTTTTTATGATGTTTACACAGAACCATTAAACGGAAACAGCGTAATAGAGCAACATTTTAAAGCTCCAAAAGAAATGACTAATTTAAATGAACTGCGAGTTGCATTTGCAAGAAATGTTTCAATGGAACGCCCAATTAACCATGAACTAGAAATTTCAATTGAAGATTTAAATTATGAAAATTTATTGTTTAAAGAAAAATTCAACACATGTGACTTTAAAGATGGGTTTCCCACAAGATTTAAATTAGGAGAAATTAAAATTATTCCCGAACATGTATATAAAATAACATTTAAACTCAATGAAGGAAATTCTAATCCAACTGGAATTATGTTTAAAACAACAAAAAAAGATTCAATTCGTGGTATTGAAGAAAAAATTTTTAATTTAATAGGGGATGTTAACAATCAATGGTATTGTGTTGATGGGTCTTCTTCTAAAGAAAACAATTTAGCTTACGACTTAATAGGAAAAAAGGGTGAAAAAGATTAGTTTAGTAAATGTGCTAGATTAAATAAACAAATTTCAAATTCATGGGGGCTCAATGAAAGGAAAATTTAAAAAAATTGAAAATCTTTTAAATTCTAGAATAAACAAACTAGATTGGTTTGTTTTTGGCTTTATGGCGGTGTTGTGTTTTTTTGTTTTTGTTCATGTAGATATTTTACTAACTGGTGCTTCTTCAATTTCATTTTTAGGTGGGCATTTTAAAGATTTTTACGATTTTAATTATGCTAACAAGGTTGAGCCTGTTTACAATGTTTACATGCCAAGTGCATATTTACTATTTGCAATATGGAATATTCCAATATATTTATTAGGAATTGTGGCTGCTCCCATGACGAATGCAATAAACACTACCTCGTTTATTGCAACCATGTGGTATAAGGCTTTGCCTGTTTTGTTTTTCTTTGGAAGTGCTTATTTAATTTTTAAAATAGCTAAATTAATGGGGTTTAGTGAGAAAAAGTGTAGGGTTATTTCTTTTTTGTTCTTAACAACCCCTTTAGCATTTTTTAGCTCTTTAATTTTTAGTCAGCACGATAGTTTCACTTTGTTTTTTGTTTTACTTGGAACATATTACTATTTTAAAAACCACATGTTAAAGTTTACAGTGTTTTTTGGAATAGCAATGACTTTTAAATATTTTGCACTACTTATTTATGTTCCATTGCTTTTTTTAAAAGAGAAGAAAATTTTAAAAATAATTAAGCATTGTTTAATTTTTTTAATTCCAATTTCAATAGAAATTTTGTGCTACATTAATTCATCAGCTTTTAAAATTGGTGTTATAGGTTTTCAAGCAACAAATTATTTAATAAAATGCGTTTTAGACACCGGCTATTTTAAAATTAGCATATTTTTAGTGGCATGGGTTTTTGTTGTTGTGTGGGCATATTTAAAAAAAGTTAGCTTAGTGGAAAAAGAAGAAGTTTTCAAATGGGGGATGTATTTTAGCAATGTTGTTGTTTGTTTAACCTTTGGGCTTAGTTTTTGGCATCCACAATGGTTAATTTTCATGGTTCCTTTTACACTGTTTACTACAGTTATTAACAAAAACTCTAGAATGTTTTACATAGCGGACATATTTTTGTTTTTGCTTTTGTGTTTAATAGGAATAACATATTTTGAAACAAATATGAATGAGTGGTTAGCAAGATTTGGAATTATAAGAAAATTTTTAGATTTTGAAACAGATGTAATTTATAGTTTAAGAGATGTGTATTTCTTTTTAAAAGATAAAAATTCTTATAATTTATTTTTCACACTATTTTCAGCATTACTTTTAGTAGGAGTGGTGTTTAAAAATCCAAAAAACACAATAACAAAGTTTAATGAAAATTTTCAGCAGGAAAACGTAGTGTTTAGATTAAGATTTTTAAGCGTATTTTTATTTTTTGTTGGGCCTTGCATTTTATGTTTTTTAATTTCTTTGGGGAGTAGAAATAGATATTATTATTTTAAAAATATTAATTCAGCTTGTTATTCTAATTATTTAGAACCATTAAAAGGAAATAGCCTAATTGAGCAACATTTTAAAGCGCTAAAAGAAATGAACAATTTAAATGAACTGCGAGTTGCATTTGCAAGAAACGTTTCAATGGAACGCCCAATTAACCATGAACTAGAAATTTCAATTGAAGATTTAAATTATGAAAATTTATTGTTTAAAGAAAAATTCAACACATGTGATTTTAAAAATGGGTTTCCCACAAGATTTAAATTAGGAGAAATTAAAATTATTCCTGAAAATGAATATAAAATAACATTTAGGCTTAACGAAGGAAATTCAAATTTAACCGATATATTATTTAAAACAACAGCTAAATTTAAAGAAGGTGAATATTATTTTGTTGATGGTTCTTTAGAAAAAGAGAACAATTTAGCTTTAGACTTAATAGGGAAAAAGAGCTAGGTTAATTTATAAAAAACAAAATTTATGGGAGTGTTTAATGAAAGAGAAGTTAAAAAAAATTGAAAATCTTTTAAATTCTAGAATAAACAAACTAGATTGGTTTGTTTTTGGCTTTATGGCGGTGTTGTGTTTTTTTGTTTTTGTTCATGTAGATATTTTACTAACTGGTGCTTCTTCAATTTCATTTTTAGGTGGGCATTTTAAAGATTTTTACGATTTTAATTATGCTAACAAGGTTGAGCCTGTTTACAATGTTTACATGCCAAGTGCATATTTACTATTTGCAATATGGAATATTCCAATATATTTATTAGGAATTGTGGCTGCTCCCATGACGAATGCAATAAACACTACCTCGTTTATTGCAACCATGTGGTATAAGGCTTTGCCTGTTTTGTTTTTCTTTGGAAGTGCTTATTTAATTTTTAAAATAGCTAAATTAATGGGGTTTAGTGAGAAAAAGTGTAGGGTTATTTCTTTTTTGTTCTTAACAACCCCTTTAGCATTTTTTAGCTCTTTAATTTTTAGTCAGCACGATAGTTTCACATTATTTTTTGTTTTGCTTGGAACATATTACTATTTTAAAAACCACATGTTAAAGTTTTCAGTGTTTTTTGGAATAGCAATGACTTTTAAATATTTCGCTTTATTAGTTTATGTTCCATTGCTTTTTTTAAAAGAGAAGAAGGTTTTAAAAATAATTAAGCATTGTTTAATTTTTTTAATTCCAATTTCAATTGAGGTTTTATTTTATGTTCATTCTCCTGCATTTAAGTTGGGTGTTTTAGGTTTTTATGCCACGAACTATTTAACAAGGTGTGGTTTAAACACTGGATATTTTAAAATTAGCATATTTTTAGTGGCATGGGTTTTTGTTGTTGTGTGGGCATATTTAAAAAAAGTTAGCTTAGTGGAAAAAGAAGAAGTTTTCAAATGGGGGATGTATTTTAGCAATGTTGTTGTTTGTTTAACCTTTGGGCTTAGTTTTTGGCACCCACAATGGTTACTTTTCATGGTGCCTTTTACTTTGTTTTCTGCAGTTATTAATAAAAACGCCAGAGTGTTTTACATAGTAGATATATTTTTGTTTTTGTTTTTATGTTTAATTAATATAACATTTTATGAATGCAATGTTGACGAAAAATTAATTTTCAGAGGTATATTAGAAAAAATCATTCCTTTCACAACAGATGTAATTTATGGATTAAAAGATTTGTTTTTCTTTTTAAAAGATAGAAATTCTTACAATTTATTTTTCACATTTTTTTCAGCATTACTTTTAGTAGGAGCTGTGTTTAAACACCCAAAACACACAATAACAAATTTTAATGAAAATTTTCAGCAGGAAAACGTAGTATTTAGATTAAGATTTTTAAGCGTATTTTTATTTTTTGTTGGGCCTTGCATTTTATGTTTTTTAGTGTCTTTTTTTAGTGGGAATAAATATTATGTTAGAAATGATTTTATTTATTTTCATGATGTTTACCTTGAACCTTTAAATGGGGACAGTGTAATAGAACAACATTTTAAAGCTGCTAAAGATATGAGTAGTTTAAATGAACTGCGAGTTACATTTTTTAAAGATGTTATGATAGATAGACCAATTAACCACGAACTAGAGGTTTTAATTAGTGATGAAAAAAGCAAAGAAATTTTGTTTAAAGAAAAATTTAACACTTGTGACTTTAAAAGCGATTTACCCACAAGGTTTAAACTAGGAGACATTAAAATTATTCCCGAACATGTATATAAAATAACATTTAAACTCAATGAAGGAAATTCTTCTCCAACTGGAATTATGTTTAAAACAATAAAAAGAGGTGTAAGTTTAACTGGTGAACATGAGAGTCAGGGGTATTGTGTTGATGGGTCTTCTCCTAAAGAAAACAATTTAGCTTACGATTTAATAGGGAGTAAAAGTTAAATTTAAAAGATTTTATAATGGCTATAGTATTAGTTTTTTGAATATTTTTTAAACTATTCTAATATTTTTAATATATATAATTCAATAGTTTATTAAAAGAGAGGCGTTAAAATGGAGTTTTTTTTAATTTTAGTTAAAAATTTTAGAAATTTTTTATGGGGACCTTGCACAATAGCATTAATTTTAGGAGTGGGGATTTATATTACAGTTTTTACAGGTTTTTTTCAAATATTTAATGTGAAAGATATTTTAAAAAACACCATAGGAAGCATAAAAAAAGATGAAAAATCTAGTGATGGTATTTCTTCTTTTCAGGCTGTTTCAACAGCTTTAGCGGGAAGCATTGGAACAGGGAACATTTTCGGAGTGGCAACTGCACTAGTAACAGGAGGGCCAGGTGCCATTTTTTGGATGTGGGTTAGTGCTTTTTTTGGAATGATGCTTAAATATTCCGAGGTTTTGCTTTCTGTTAAATATAGGGTTTTAGGTAGAGATGGGCTTTATTGCGGGGGCCCTATGTATGTTATGGAGAAAGGGCTTAATTTTAAGTTTTTAGGAAAGATTTTCTCTGTTTTTTGCATTTTAGCTTCTTTTGGAATAGGCAGCACAACGCAAACTAATTCTGCTGCAATAGCCTTGGAAAAAGGGTTTGGAGTTCCGAAATATATTACTTCAATTGTTGTTATGATTGTTTTTTTTGTTATAATAATTGGAGGAATTAAAAGAGTTGGTGCAATTTCTGAAAGAATTGTGCCTTTTATGTCTTTAACATACATATTAATTTCTTTATTTATAATATTTAAAAATATTGCAGTAATACCAGAATGTTTTAGGTTAATTTTTAATAGTGCATTTAATTTTAAAGCTTCTGTTGGAGGGGGGCTTGGTTATTGTGTTAATGCTGCTATGCAGTATGGAATTTCTAGAAGTGTTTTTGTTAGTGAAGCTGGGCTTGGCTCTTCTCCTATTGCTCATGCTGCTTCTAATGTTAAGTCTAAGGTTAAGCAGGGTGAGTGGGGAATTTTTGAAGTGTTTTTTAACACAATAGTTTTATGCACAATGACTGCATTAGTTATTATTTCAACTGGAGCTTTAGAGTTGTGTGAAAACAAAGAACAACTAACAATGTTTGCTTTTTCTAAAGAAGTTGGTTTTTTTTCCAACATTATTTTAGGAATTGGGACTGCGCTTTTTGGTTTTACAACAACAATGAGCTGGTGTTATTACGCCGAACAATCCATTAAATATATTACTAAAAACAATAAATTTGTTTTAATTTATAGAATAATTTACATAATTTCAATTGGAGTTGGCGGAGTTTGCGCAATGGAACTTGTTTGGCATTTATCTGATGTTTTTAATGCTTTAATGGCATACCCTAATTTAATTGCAATATTAATTTTAAGCCCGAAGATTTTTAAAATAACTAAAGAACATAAATTAAAAATAAAAGAAAATTCTAAAAAAGTGGTTAAAAGTAACGATAATGGTTGAACTAACTTTAAATTTTTGTTATAGTAATAATGGTTTTGCAATTTAATGTTGTCTCAGTAGCTCAGGGGACAGAGCACTGCCCTCCTAAGGCAGGTGTCGGAGGTTCGAATCCTTCCTGGGACGCCAGGAGATTATCATTTTAAATTTAGAGTGAAGCTGTTGCTTTAGACCCTGGTTTTTATTATGAAAAACTTTTAAATTTTATAAAAGAAAACAAAATAACAATAGAATTTATTCTTCTAACAACATGGCTATTTCGACCACATTCTAGGGGCAAATTCTTTAAATGCTAAAGCAACATACATTAACCCTGAAGATAAAGAAATGCTGCAAGATTCTTTTAAAAACGCAGGCTTGATGGCAGGAATTTTAAAATTAGAAGAAATAAATTTTTTAAAAGAACATTTCAAAGTAATTTAAACTCAGCCCATGGTAAAGAAACAATTTTAAATTACTAAAAAATTAATAATTTAAAGTTAATGTAAAAAATTAAATTAAAATTTTAAAAATATTATTATTAAAAAACATGTTAATTTTAACTAAAATTAAAAATATATAAAAAAACTGTTATTATTTTGAAAACTTAATTTATTAATTAAAAAAATAGTTAAATTTTTAAGAAAAGTTTTAAAGTCTATTAAAACAAAACAAAAAATCAATTAATAATAAATTTTTAAAAAACTTAAATTTAACTCAAATGTTTTAAGTAGTTTGTTATTAAAACTAAAAAATTAATTAAAAAACAGTTTAAATGCTTAATTTTACAAATAAAGTTTATCTTTTAATTTAGTATTAAAAGTATGTTTTTTTGTTCAACCAGTTAAGGTTTTTAAATTACTAAATGCATTTATGTTGTTATGTAAAGTTTAATATTAGTTATTTTAAAACTTTTATTTAAATATAATAAGCACATTAAAATAGAAATTTTATGTTTTTTAATAATAAATATGATTTTTGGCATCACGTCTTAATAGATTTAAAAAATTCATCATAAGACTCGGATTCTTTTTGTGTTTCAATTATTCTTCTAATCCATGAAAGCTTTTCTTATGGTTTTTTTAATTAATGTTTCACCTATATTTCCAGTGTGCCGCAATACCGTATTCAGCAGTGTAATGCATATCTTTTGTTCTAATTTTAATTTCAAATGAGACCTCTCTAGGGTTAATAACCGTTGTGTGTATTAGGTTTTGGGGTTGAAATCTAGTTTTTAAATCTGTTGGGTAGTGGAGTAAAATGTTGTGTATGGCCCATAAAATAAAATAGCATTTTTAAATGGTGTTTACAATAATTTTAACATCATAAATATTTGAAAATCTTATCCAATCTTTTTGTTAATTTCATTAATTTCTTATTAAATTACTATTAATTTAAACATATTAAGTAAGACTCAATCTTTAAAAGTTTATTTCGCCGTTATAAAAAATTTGAAATTATTAAATTATTTTTAAAATATTTTACTATACTGATGTTTATTTTAAATTAAAAACAAATTTTAGTGATTTATTTTAGTTAATTTGAAAACTGGTGCCGGTGGTGGGATTTGAACCCACACAACCAGATGGTTAACGGATTTTGAGTCCGTCGCGTCTGCCGTTCCGCCACACCGGCTAATTTAACGTCACCTATATAATTTTAATATCTATAAAATATTTGTCAAGTTATTTTATTAACTATTTCAAATAAATAATTAATATTTTGTTGTGCTGTTTTTATTATAATTTAATTTTGCATGAATTAATATAAATAAATATGAAAAAAGTAAGAAATAAACATAATTAAAAAATTGCAATAATTTTATGTTTATTATATAATTTTTTAATGTGTTGAATTTTTATTTAAATTTAAAAGTTAATTTAAAATAAAAAAGATTTAATTTTTCACATTTAGAAAGAAGAGTAAAACTTATGAATTTAAACATTTGGAAAATGAGAAAAAGAGCAAAAGAAAAAGAAGAAGAATTAAAAAAAAAATTTAAAGTTTTAGGGCTTAGTTTAAATGTTTTACTTTCTAGAGCTTATGAAAAAGAGTTTGAAAATTTTAGTTTAAAAGAAAGATTTTTTAAAAGAGAAATTGAGCCATATTCTTCGTTAAAAGATGTTAAAAAAGCAGTTAAAAGAATTGATGAAGCGCTGCAAAAAAAAGAAAAAATTGCTGTTTTTGCAGATTACGATTGCGACGGAATTTGTGCTGCTGCAATTTTACATGAATTTTTTAAAGACAAGGCAAAAGATGTAATTTTTCACATCCCCGAAAGGAATGAAGGCTACGGTTTAAATTTTAACTGCATCGATGAATTTAAACTAAAAGGTGTTAGTTTAATAATTACAGTAGACACCGGAATTGTTTCTTTTAATGAAGTTGAGTATGCAAAAAAGTTAGGAATAGATGTTATAATAACAGATCATCACAATGCTTTAGAGCAAATTCCTAATGCATTTTCTGTTTTAAACCCAAAAAGAAAAGATGATTTAACAAAATTTAAAGAAATTTCTGGCGCGTTTGTTGCTTTTAAACTAGTTGCTGCGTTAGAAAAAAAAGAATGTGAAGAAATTTTGGGGAACTATTCAGAACTTTTAGCAATTTCCACAATTGGGGATGTTATGCCGTTGGTTTGTGAAAACAAGATGGTTGTTAAAAAAGGGCTAGAAAATTTAAAAAAGACTAAAAATTTAGCTTTAAAAAACATTATAAATGCACTATTTAAAAACAAAAAAGAAATTTCTTCTTTAGATGTTTCTTTTTATGTTTGCCCTTTAATTAATTCTTCTGGAAGGCTTAATTCTGCTAAAGATTCTTTTAAACTTTTAACTGCAAAAACACAAAAAGAAGTAGAATTTTTTTTAAACAAGGTTTTAAAACATAATGCTAACAGAAAAAAAATTGGTGAACTCATGTTTAAAGAAGCAGTTGAAAAAGCAATGGAAGAAGATGAACAAGATGTTATAGTAGTTTACAAAGAAAACTGGAATTCTGGTTTAGCGGGAATTGTTGCAGCACGGCTTTTAAATTTTTTTAAAAAACCAAGTTTTGTTATTGTTAAGGAAGGGGAGATTTTAACTGGTTCTGCGCGTTCTTTTGAAGGATTTTCTGTTTACGAGGCATTAAAATTTGCTAGTGAATTTTTTTTAAAATGGGGAGGGCACAATTTAGCAGGAGGATTTAGTTTAAAGTTTGAGAATTTTTTAAAATTTAAACAAAAAATTTTAAACTATTCTAAAATTAATAAACCAAAATTAGAAGAAATTTATCTGGATTGCGAAATTAACCCTTCTAAAATTAACGTTAAAGATGTTGAAGAATTAAATAAGTTAGCTCCTTTTGGGCAAAAAAACAATGAACCAATATTTTTAATAAAAAATGCAGTTTTAACTAAAAAGTTTGCCTTAAGTGAAGACAAACACACGAAACTAGGTTTTTTGTTTAAAGATTTTTATTTTGAAGTTTTGCTTTTTAACAAAAAACCTTCTAGGTTTTATTTTAAAGTTGGCAGTTGTTTTAATTTATTGGTTAATGTTTATGTTAACTGTTTTAGAGGAATTTCTAGCGTTAGTTTTAAAATGGTGGACTTTAGGCCTATTGAGGTAAAACAAAAGCGCTTAATTTTAGAATGGTTTGAATTTGAAAGATTAGTTAAAAATAAAAAAGAAGATTTTGAGCTTTCTAAAGAACTAGAGCAACCAAAAAGAGAAGATTTTTCATATGTTTACAATATTTTAAAAAATATTAAGGTTTTTTATGGGAATTGTTATGAGCTATATTTATTAATTCACAGAAAAATTAGTTATTTTAAACTTGCTGTAATTTTAAAAATTTTTTTAAGAGAAGGAATTTTAAAAAAAGAACTAGATGGGCTATATTTTAAAGAAAAAAAAGAGAAGATTAATTTAAAAGAAGAAATTTTAAAGATTATTAAAAATTAAAATATTTTTTGTTTTAAAAATAAGGAGCCAAAAAAATGGCAGAGTTAAAAGATTTTTTAAAAGAGAAAGATAAATTTAAATATGTTGGTTTGAAAGATTTATTAAAAGCAGCTAAAAATTCTAATAGAGACTATGATGTTAATTTAATTACTAAGGCATATGAGTTTGCTGAAATTTCTCACAAGGGGCAATTTAGGCTTTCAGGGGAGGAATACATCACTCATCCAACTAGTGTTGCTTTAATTTTAATAGATTTTGGAATGGACATTAATTCTGTTGTTGCGGGAATTTTGCATGATGTTTTAGAAGACACTAAAACCTCTAAAAGCAAAATTGCTTTTAATTTTGGTGAAGATGTTGCAACTTTGGTTGACGGAGTAACTAAACTTACTAATGTTTCATTAACAACACAAAAAGAAAGACAGGTTGAAAACATTAGAAAAATGCTTTTCGCCATGTCTAAAGATATTAGAGTTATTATAATAAAACTAGCAGACAGGCTTCATAATATGCGCACTGCAAGGGGTTGGCCAGAACAAAAAAGGCGTAATAAATCTTTAGAGACAATGGAAATTTATGCACCAATTGCACAAAGGCTAGGCATGCGTTTAATTAAAGAAGAATTAGAAGACATTGCAATTTTTTATTTAGACCCAATAGGTTATGAAGAAATAACGCAGATGCTTAAAAAAAAAGAGAAGGAAAACTCCACATTTTTAAAAGGTGAATCTTACATTAAATATGTTGAAAACATAGCATTTGAAAAAATTAAAGGTTCTGTTAAAGATGTTTCAATTAGTGGTAGGCTGAAAAGCCATTGCGGGATTTATTTTAAAGTTTACGTTAACGGAAAAGATTGGGATGAGGTTTTCGATATTTATGCCATTAGAATTATTGTGAACACCGTTTCGGAATGTTATTTTGTTTTAGGAGCCATGCATGACATTTTCACACCACTGCCCAACAGGTTTAAAGACTACATTTCAACCCCAAAACCTAATATGTATCAGAGTTTGCACACAACGGTTATTGGCCCTGGCGGGGTTTCTTTTGAAATTCAAATTAGAACAAAAGATATGCACTACACTGCTGAATATGGTATTGCGGCACACTGGAAATATAAGCAAAATGTTAAAGGAAAAGAAAACCTAGAAGAAAAGCTTTCATGGATTAGAAGAATAATTGAGACACAAAAAGAATCTGAGTCTGCTGATGAATTTTTGCAGGTTATTAAAACAGGGCTTGGAGATGAAGAGGTTTACGTTTTCACACCCAACGGGGAAGTTAAAACTTTGCCAGCAGGCAGCACCATAATAGATTTTGCTTACTCAATTCATTCACAAATTGGGAACAAGATGATTGGTGCAAAGGTTGACGGCAAGATGACACAAATTGAAAATGTTGTTGAAAACAATCAGGTTATTGAAATAATAACAACAAAAGCGCATAATCATGGTCCTTCAAGACGTTGGCTTAACATTGTTAAAACAAGTGAAGCAAGAAACAAAATTAGGGCTTGGTTTAAAAAAGAAAGACGTAGTGAAAACATTGAACGCGGGAAAGATGAAATTAAAAGAGAGTTTGTTAGAAGTGGAATTCAGTTAACAAAAAGCAGATTTAAAAAATTTATTAAAACGGTTGCTGAAAAAAACAATTTTAAAGAAGTTGAAGATTTTTACGCTGCTTTGGGTTACGGTGGAATTAGCATTTTAAAAATTATGCCTGGTGTTAAAAGACTATATGTTAGTTGCCAAAAGGAAGAGCAAAATAAAAATAATAATGTTAAACTAGAAGAAAAAGAGGTTTTAAATAAGCCTTTTGGTGTTGTTGTTGAAGGCGTTGAAGATTGCCTTATTAATTTTCCTAAATGTTGTGATTTAAATAAACACGGAAAAATTGTGGGTTTTATTACAAGAGGGCACGGAATTTCCATTCATAACGTTTTTTGCAAAAACATTTTTCCTGTTAAAGATAATTTAGACAAGTTAGACAGAATTGTTTCTGTTCAATGGCAAGGCGAAAAATTAAAGCCATATTTGTTATTTTTAGAAATGGTTTTGGTTAGGAAAAAAAACATAATAGCAAACTTTACTTCCAAATTTGCAGAATTTAAAATTCCAATAAATAGTTTTAAAGCAGATTTATTAAATGAAAAACAAGTTTCTTTAGTTATTTCGGTTTACCTTGTTCATTTAAGGCAATTAGGCAACATTGTTAGAAGTTTAAAGAAAAGTTTTGGAATGGTTAGTATTAAGGTTTACATTAAAAATTAATTTAATTTAGTAATTTTAGTTTTTTAAAATAAACTACAGAAAATTTTTATCTTTAAAAAATATTGCAAAAACTAAGTAATATTGAGTTAATAGAAATTTTAAAAATTTTATATTAAACAATATTATTTAAATAATATAAGATGTTATAGTTTAATTTAACATAAAATTGGAGTATAATTTTAATTAAGCTACATAAAAATTTTAAAGCATTATTTAAAGTAATATTTTGTAATTAAAACACAAAATATTTAGTTATGCATCTATAAAAGATTGTTTTTAGAATATATCGTTTGAAATGCAGCTAAGTGTTTATTAAAATAAGTATAATATTTTTATGATGTTAATTATTTTTATTTAAAATATAGTGCACAAATTCAAAAATAATTTAAGGAAATTTAATTAGAATTAAACGGATTAAATTAAAGTATAGATATCAATAAATATAGGTAAAACAAATATATTTAGTGTTATTTTAAATATAAAAAATAATATTTTACGTTAAAATTTTTAAAATAATTAAATATTTTAAAGTTTACTTTAAAATTTATTTTATCTATGTTAAATTGTAGATTAAGCCAACAAGTTAAATTTTTTTCAAAAAAAAATATTGCAAAAAATTTATTATTAATTACAACCTTATTTTAATTAATTTCACATTAAGTTTAAATTATTATTTTTTTCATAATTTAAAGTTGTTTCTTTGCCGTGGCCCGGTAGAATTATGTAGTCTTTTTTTAAATTTTTTAGTTTTAATAGGGAGTTTTTTAGTGTTTTGCTGTCTCCGCCATATAAATCAGTCCTGCCAACACTTTCTTTAAATAAAGTGTCTCCTGTGAAAATAATTTAATTTAAAAAAACAAAACAGCTGCTTCCTTTTGTGTGGCCCGGAGTTGCAATTACTTTAAAATGCTCTTTTAAAAAATTTATTTCATCGCAATCTTTAAAAGTTTTAAGGTTTTTTATTTCTTCTAATTTTAAAATCCCTGCCATAAAACCTGCGTTTTTAAAAGAATCTTGCAACATTTCTTTGTCTTCTTCGTTAATGTATGTTGCTTTAGCGTTTAAAGAATTTGCTCCTAGAATATGGTCGAAATGGCCATGTGTTAGAAGAATAAATTCTATTGTTATTTTATTTTCTTTTACAAAATTTAAAAGTTCTTCATCATAAAAACCAGGGTCTAAAGCAACAGCTTTTTTTTCTTTAACATTTAAAATTAAATAGCAGTTTGTTGGCATAACTCCAACTTTAAACATTAAAATTTCATAATTTTCATTTAAAAAAACTTTTTTCATTTTAATCCTTCTCTTTTTTCTTTGTTTTTATTTAAAATTTTTTAAAAAATTTTTTAGTCTTTCTGTTTCTGGGTTGTTGAAAATTTTTTCTGGTGTGCCTTCTTCTAAAAATTTGCCGTTACACATAAAAACAACTCTATTAGCAATTTTTCTAGCAAAATTCAGTTCATGAGTTACAAAAACCATTGTTATTTTGCTTCTCGTTAAACTATAAATTACATTTAAAACTTCATCAATCATTTCTGGGTCTAGTGATGAGGTTGGTTCGTCGAATAAAATAACTTCTGGGTTCATTGCAATGGACCTTATTATTGCAATTCTTTGCTTTTGCCCTCCGGAAAGCTGTTTGGGGTATAGATCTTTTTGTTTTTCTAGGTTAAAACGTTTTAATAAAACTACAGCATTTTCAATTGCTTTTTTAACATTAATTTTTTTAAGTTTTGTTGGCGCTAAAATTATGTTTTCTAGAACTGTTTTATTTTCAAAAAGGTTAAAATATTGAAAAACCATGTTCATTTTCTGGCGCACTTTTTTTATGTCTGTTTTGTTGTTTGTTATCTCAGCATCGTTAAAATAAATTTGCCCCGATGTTGGTTTTTCTAAAAGGTTTAAACATCTTAAAAATGTGCTCTTGCCAGAGCCAGAAGGGCCAATTATTGCTATTCTGTCTTTTTTTATTATGTTGTAGTTTATGTTTCTTAAAACATGCCTTTCGTTAAAATATTTGTTTAAATTTTTAATTTTAATCATAGTTAATTCATCCTTTTCATTGCTTTTTCTAGAATGAAACTTATTGTTTTTGTTATTATGTAATATATTAAAGCTGCAATAATTAGTGGCATAAATGTTTGGTAGGATGCGGCAGAAATTGAAAAAGCTGCTCTTGTTAAGTCGTTTAGTGCTACGTAGCCCACTATTGCAGTTTCTTTAATTAGGCTTATAAATTCGTTGCAAAGAGAAGGGATTGAATTTTTAATGCTTTGTGGGAGAACAATGTAAAACATAACGCCAAACTTGCCAAAACCTAAAGACTCTGCTGCTTCTTTTTGGCCAACTCCAACAGAATTAATTCCACTTCGTATTATTTCGGCAACATAAGCGGCACTGTTTAGCCCGAATGCAACTATTGCAACAAACACTCCATTTTTAAAGTTTTTGAAAACAACAAGCCACATAATTAAAAGTTGCAGCAAAATTGGAGTTCCTCTAACTATGTTTATGTAAAAGTTTGCAATTTTCCCAATTAAACTTCTTTTGCCGTTTTTGTTTTTTGTTAATTTTAAAACCGCTAAAACAATTCCTAAAAAAAAGCCTAATAGTGCTGCAAAAACTGAAATAACTAGTGTTGTTGTAATTCCTTTTAAATATAGCTTATATCTTTCTTTTTCAACTAGAGTTGTTAAGAATTGGTTTACTATGCTATTATTACTTTTTGTCTCTTCGTTTTCTTCACTTTTTAGCTTAATGTTAATATATTTTTCTTGTAATTCTGTGTATTCTTTAGAATTAATTATGTCATTTAAAATTTCGTCAACTGAACTTAAAAGTTTTTCATTACCTTTAGGCAAAGCTATGCAATAATTTTCTGTTGGGCAATTTAAAACAGAACCTTGAGTTAAATTGAGTTCTGGAAAATGTTTGTTAAACTGGTTTTTTGCAACAATGTCATCTAAAACAACGCAATCCACTCTTTTTCTTACGAGGTCTTGCGTCATTATGTCGTACTCATCATATTCTTTAATTTTAATGTTATTTAACTCTTCTTCTTGCAGTTTTTTAACAAATTCGTTTGCTGTTGTTCCAATTTGTGTTGCAATTGTTAAATTGTTTAAGTCTTCTTTTTGTTTAATATTCACATTTTTTAATGTTAAAATGCTTTGTTTTCCGTAAAAGTAGGGTTTTGTAAAATCAACAATTTTTTCTCTTTCTTCTGTTTTGGTAAGGCCTGCAATTACTAAATCTATTTTGTTTCCCAGAGCTGGCAAGAGGCCTTCAAAGGGCATGTCCACAATGTTAACCTTTAAATTTAATTTTTTAGCTATTTTATTTATAAGGTCTACGTCAAACCCTTTAATTTCTTGGTCTTCATCTTTGTCTTTAAATTCAAAAGGAGGGAAAGTTGCATTTGTTCCCACTGTTAAAACGCCTTTTTCTAGTGTTTTAAAACTTTTAATTTCTTCGTTACTTTTTGCACCACATGTTAAACTAAAAGTTAAAATAAAAACTATGCTAGCAATTAATGTTAGCAATATTTTATTAATTTTTTTATGCATAAACTCCTCGCTTAAATTAATTTTAATCTTTTGTGTTTAAAATAATGAAAAATTTGTTATATCTCACTTATTAATATAATGGTTTTTAATTTTTTTGCAATATATTTTCATAAACTTTAAATTTATAACCCATAGTATATAATTTTTTCTTCAAACTCTTTATTGTTTTGTTTGTTCTAATGGGTTTATTGTCATATAAATTATAGTGAATCTGGTATTTTTTAGGTGTCATGTTTGGCATTAAAACATTAGCGCCGGCATCTAAAGAAATTTTTAAAGAATTTTCTTCTTTTAATGTGTTTAAAGAAGTTGTGGAAGGAATCATGGCGAAAGGGAACATTAACCTTAAAATTGAAATTAGTTTAACCGTTAATTTAAAGCTGCCCGCTTTATGGTTTTTAAATGGAGTTTGTTTTTGAGGAATGAAAGGGCCTATTCCAATCATGAACGGGTTTAATTCTTTTAAAAAGTTTAAATCTTTTATTATGTTGTTTGTTGTTTGATGTGGAGAATTAACCAAAAAACCCGCTCCAACTTTAAAACCAATTTCTTTTAGTGTGAATAAACAATTTTTTCTGTTTTTTAAACTCATGTTTTTAGGGTGAAGCATTTCATAATGAGAACTAGAAGCTGTTTCTTGTCTTAAAAGAAATCTTCTAGCCCCTGCTTTAAAGAAAGATTCATAACTTTTTTTAGATTTTTCTCCAATGCTTAAAGTTATTGTGCAATCTTTAAAATTCTCTTTAATTTCTCTAATTATTTGGCACAATTCTTCATCTTTGTAGTTTGGGTCTTGCCCTCCTTGCAGAACAAATGTTTTTATGCCTTGTTTATCTGCTTTTTCACAACACTTTAAAATTTCTTTTTTGCTTAATCTATACCTAAAAATTTTGCTACTTTTTCTTATTCCGCAGTAGTAGCAGTTGTTTTCGCAGTTATTTGTAAATTCTATTAGTCCTCTTAAGTTTACATAATTTTTGTGGTGTTCATTTCTTTTAATTTTTGCTAATTTGAAAAGAATTTCGTTAAAATCTTCTGTTTCTAGTAGTAATTTTAAGTTTTCGTTTGAAATATTTCCTTTTTTAAAAAAATCATATAAAAAACTAGAATTTTTCATAAACACCTTAATTAAACTAATTAATTTATTGAAAGCTTTTTCAATTTCTCCGTTTAAAATTAATTTTAAAGAGCTGTTGTTTTTTTAAAGTTTTTTTGCATCAACTTTTTACTTTTTCATTAAATTTTACAAGAATTAATTTGGATTTTGTTAATTAAACTTGTTCATTGCTTTTTCAATTTCTCCGTTTAAGATTAATTCTAAAGCAGCTGTTGTTTTTTTAAAACCTTCCTGCATTAACTTTTTTTCTTCTTCACTAAACCTTGCGAGAACCCATTTAGAAAGATCGTAATTTTTATTTGGTTTTTCTCCAACTCCAATTTTAATTCTAATAAAATTTTCTTCTCCTGTTTGTTCTATTATGCTTTTAACTCCATTGTGCCCTCCAGAGCTACCTTTTTTTTTAATTTTAATTTTGCCGGGAGAAAATGAAATGTCGTCGAATAGTACTATTACATCTTCAATTTCTAATTTATAGTAATTTTTAAAATCTTCAACTGCAAACCCGCTATTGTTCATGAAGGTTAATGGTTTTAATAAAAGGCATCTAACATTGCTTATTATTCCATCTCCAAAAAGAGAAGAAAACTTTTGTTTTTTAATTTCAATGTTGTGAGTTTTTGCTAAATGGTCTATTGCTTCAAACCCTGCATTGTGCCTTGTGTTGTTGTATTTTGGAAATGGGTTTCCAAGGCCCACAATTAGTTTACTTATTTTAGAATTATTCTGGTTTTTATTTTGAATTTTTTTAAAAAGTTCAAATATTTTCATAGTTAACACTCACGCAAAAAGAGAAGAAACAGATTCGTTATTGTGAATTTTTTCTATTGCTTTAGAAAATGTGTTTGAAACTGTTACTGTTTTTATTTTTTCTAATTTTTCTGAGTTTGAAAGTTTAACAGTGTCTGTTACAATTAATTGTTCTATTGCACTGTTTTTTATTCTTTCAATTGCAGGGCCTGACAATATTCCATGTGTTGCGCAAGCATAAATTTTTTTAGCTTTTCCTATTTCAACTAATGCTTTAGAAGCGTTACACAAAGTTCCTGCTGTGTCAATCATGTCGTCTGCCATTATAACTGTTTTGTTCTTCACATCTCCAATTATGTTTAAAACTTCAGAAACATTTGCTTTTTGTCTTCTTTTTTCAACTATTGCAATTGAAGCATCTAATTTTTCTGCAAGGTTTCTTGCAATTGTTACAGAGCCTAAGTCTGGTGCTACAATAACTAGCTCTTCTTTGGTTTCTTTAAACATATTTTTAAAATATTCCATTAAAACAGGTATGCCAATTAAATGGTCTAGTGGAATGTTAAAAAAACCTTGAATTTGTGGCGCGTGTAAATCCATTGTTAGAACTCTGTCTGCTCCTGCTGTTGTTATTATGTTTGCACAAAGTCTTGCTGAAATTGGGTCTCTTGCTTTTGTTTTTCTGTCTTGTCTGGCATAGCCAAAATAGGGAATTACAGCTGTTATTCTTCCTGCAGAGGCTCTTTTTAAAGCGTCAATTAAAATTAAAAGCTCCATTAAATTTGTGTTAACAGGGTGAGATGTGGACTGCACAACAAAACAATCGCAGCCTCTAACAGATTCTTTAATTGAAACAGAAATTTCTCCATCGCTAAATTTTTCAACAGAACATTTTCCTTTTTCTAGGTTTAAATTTTTTACAATTAAATTAGCCAAATCTTCATTGGAATTACCAGAAAAAATCTTAATTTTGTTATTATAAAAATCCATATATTTAACATTCCTTTTTTTAAATTTAAAAAACAAACATTCATTGAAGGATGAATAGTAATTTTATATGTTTTAACAAAAAATTAAAATTTGTTGATGGATTGAGTGTATGTATAATTTTTATTTTATTATAAAGTATTTTGCAAAAAAATTCAAGATTTTGCAAAATTGGTTTTAAAACAACATTTTTTTAGTTTTAAATAAAATTAAATATTTAATTTAGTTGCAATTAAATTTAAAATTAAATATAATGAATAGGTTAACATGTTAAGTTGTTAATTTTAAAGAA
This sequence comes from uncultured Clostridia bacterium, assembly GCA_947304245.1. Lineage (GTDB taxonomy): Bacteria > Bacillota > Clostridia > Oscillospirales > Ruminococcaceae > RUG12519. The sequence continues at coordinate 23,728 of CAMZAK010000002.1, read as the reverse complement.
GTTAAAAAGGGTGAATTTTTGTGAAAGATGAAATTTTAGTTGAAGTTTCTGCAAGGCATGTTCATTTAAACCGAGAAGCAGTTGAAATTCTTTTTGGAGAAGGATATGAATTAACATTTAAAAAAGAATTATCTCAAAAAGGGCAGTTTGTTTGTGAAGAAAAGGTTGCTGTTGTTGGAGAAAAAAGTTCTTTTAAAAAGGTTTCTGTTTTAGGGCCGGAAAGAAAAAATGTTCAGGTTGAAATTTCTAAAACAGATGCGAGAACAATTGGAGTTGAAGCACCAATTAAAGAATCTGGAGACTTAAATGGTGCTGCTGCTTGTAAATTAGTTGGCCCTAAAGGAGAAATGGAATTAAAAAATGGAGTAATTGTTGCAAAAAGGCATATTCATGCTTCCAATGAAGACGCTTTAAAATTAGGGGTTAAAAATGGTGACAATGTTTCGGTTGAGGTTTTAACAGAAGAAAGAAGTTTAATTTTTAAAGATGTTGTTGTTAGGGTTTCTAATGAGTTTACTCTTGCAATGCACATAGACACAGACGAAGCTAATGCTGCAAACGTAATAACAACAGCAAAAGCAAAAATTGTTAATTTAAATTAAAGAATGGGGGTTTTTATTTTGAAAAGTGAATTTTTTTCCTATAAAAATAAGCCTTTAGTTAGAAAAGACAATGTAATTTATTATGGGGAAATGAACGAAGATTTTGTTGCTATGCTTACAATTAATTCGCATAAGAGTTTTAAAGACATCAAAATTGGTAATAAGGTTTTTTTGCAGTTAATTTCAACAGACCCTAAAACAGCACCCGAAGAAGTTGTTGTAAAACACACTGTTAAAAACAGTTTATATGAAGCTCTAGACATAGCAGGAATATGGATTGAGAGATATAAAAAAAAGGTTAGTGTTTGAATTAAAAAAACTTTATGGTTTTAGTTTAAAGTTTAAACAAACGAGGAGAGTTTAATTTTATGCAGGTTAGTTTTAAGAAAAAAAATTTTAAAAAAATAATTTTAGCTTTATTGTGTAATTTGCTAATAGTTTTTAACTTAGTTAGTTGTGGATGGAATGGTGAAGATTGTGTTAAAAAACTAGGAGATGAAGAAATTAATTTTTCAGAATTTTTATTGTTAACTTCGTTAAAGGCAGTTTCATCTAGAGGCAGCATTAAAGGAGACTTTGCTTATGATGATTTTAGCTTTGAAGTTTTCAAAGAAGGGGAAATTGATGGAGGCGCTGCTTTAGAATATATTAAAAATCAGGTTAGCGATGAAATGGAAGAAATTTTAATTAAACGCATTGCAGCAAAAAAGTTAAATGTTAGTTTAACAGAACAAGAAAAAGAAGGAATAAAAAAGAATGGATATGAAAGGTTTAAAAGTTTAAATTCTAGTTTTAAGGCAAGCAAGATAGGGATTTCTTTAAAAGATTGTGAAAACCTTGTTTTGTGGGACTTGTTAGAGAATAAAATTGGAGAACAGCTTTATGGGAAAGGAAAGCCAGGAGAAATTAAAGAAGAGGATGTTATGAAATTTCTTAAAGATAAGAAAAATGTTATGCGGTTTAAATTTTTAAAAATTCCAAAAGAACTTAAAAAAGAAGAAAATAAAGAAGAGAGTAAAGATAAAAAAGACAAAGAAGAGAGCATTCAGGAAAAATTAGAAAAGAAATTTTCTGTTAAAAATTCTAAAGAACTTGCAGAAAACATGTTGAAAAAAATTAATGGAAAGAAAAAAAGTTTAGAAGATGTTAAAAAAGAGTTACAAGATGGTTTGGGAAAAGATATTGCTTCACTGGAAGAGAAAGTATCTTATTTAAATGAAAAAGATGAACAAAGTTTTAACCCTGATGAAGACTACAAATTCAACGAAGGTGTAAAGAAATTTTTGAAAGAAATGGAAGAAAAGAAAGAAAAAAAGAAAATTTTTGAAACAGACACATATCTATATATCATAGAAACACTTGATATGGATGATGAAACCGGTAAAAAAGAAAAAGAAAGAGCAAAGGGGATTAAAGAAAAGAAAGCGAGAGAGGATTATTTAAAAGAAATTAGAAAAGAGTTTAAAGAAAAAATAGAAACCGAAGAATCTAAGTTTAATATTTCTGTTGTTTCTAAACAAATTAAAAAAGTTTGTGAAAACAAAGTTAAAGTTTCGCAGTTTCCTTTTTAATTTAAGTTGATGAAAATTATTTATTAAAATGTATGGGAAAATAAAATTAATTGGTGCGGCTAAGAGGACTTGAACCTCCACTGAACTTAAAGTTCAACCAGAACCTGAATCTGGCGCGTCTGCCAATTTCGCCATAACCGCTAGTTAAATTTTTAAAAACTAAGTTATTATATTAAAATTTTGGTTTAATGTCAATTTTGTAAAAAACTAAAAATTTGACAAATTAAAATATATGTGGTAAATTTTAAATAGGTTGAAAAAGTTTAGAGACTGGGTTTTTTAAGCCTAGTCTTTTGTATTTAAAAATTTAATGGGAGAAGGAGAAATATGAGTGTTTTAAATGTTGTTAAGGAAAATTTAGAACCAATAATTTTAAATATGGGTTTAAATGTTTGGGATATTCAGTTTGAAAAAGAAGGAATTAGTAAATTTTTAAGAGTTTATATATTTAAAAAAAATGGAGCTAGTGTCACTTTAGACGATTGTGAGATGGTTTCTTATGAAGTTTCAAAAAAACTAGATGAAATAGACGTTATAAAAGAAAAATATTTCTTAGAGGTTTCTTCAATTGGAATAGATAGGAAACTTGCAAAAGATATACATTTTAAAAATTCAATTGGAAGACATATTAACATAAAATTTAAAAAAACTTTTGAAGGAAAAAAATATTTAAAGGGAATTTTGAAAAATTTTAAGGATGGTGAAATAGAACTGCAAACCATGGATGAAATTTTTAACATACCAATTAAAAATTGTTCGTTTGTTAAATTAGATGGAGAAAGTGAAGAAGTTTAAGGTTGCAGTTTTATTGTAATATTTTATTGCATTTTGGAATATAATTTTAAATTATACTGTTAGCATTTAAGAAATTAATAAAACAAAAGTTTTTAAAAGAAAGGAAACCACAAAATGAAAGCAAAACAAACAAAAGAATTTTTTGATGCTTTGAATTATATAACAACAGAAAAAGGAGTGCAACCAGATTCTTTAATTAAAAAACTTGAAAATGCAATAATTTTAGCCGTTAAAAAGCAGTATGGCAAGGTTGAAAAAATTGATGTTGTAATAGACCCTAAAAAGCTGAATTTTAATGTTTCTTTTTCAAAGCTTATTGTGCAAAATATTAAAAATCCTGCAAATGAAATCTTACTAGAAGATGCTTTAAAAATTAGAAGTGATGCTAAATTAGGTGAATATGTTAAAATATATGTAGATGCTAAAAAAATTGGAAGGCTTGCAGCTCAAGCAGCAAAACAGCAAATTATGCAGGGTATTAGAGAGATTGAAAGAGAAAATGTTATTGAAAAAATAGGAGACAAAATAGGGAGAATATTAACGGTTAAGGTTGAAATGTTAGACCCTGTTTTTGGTAACGTCATTTTTAAAATTGACGATAGTGAAGTTATTTTGTTTAAAAATCAGCAGTTAATTAACGATAATTTTTCTGTTGGAGATTTGGTTAAGGTTTATGCAATTGAGCTAGATTCTTCAAGTTCTGGTTCTTTAATTAAAATTTCTAGAACGCATCCTAATTTTGTTAAGGGGCTCTTTGAGTTAGAGGTTCCTGAAATTGAAGAAGGAAAGGTTAAAATAAATAAAGTTGCAAGGCAAGCAGGAATTAGAACTAAAATTGCTGTTTCTTGTGAAGATGAAAATATTGATGCTGTGGGTTGTTGTATTGGTTCTAAAGGAACGAGAATTGAGTCTGTTGTTGAAGAATTAAATGGAGAGAAGATTGACATAATAAATTATAGTGAAGATGAAAAGGAATTTGTAAAAGCAGCATTAGCACCCGCAGAGGTTAAATTTGTTGAAATTAAAGAAGTTAAAGGGCTTGAAAAGGTTGCTTATGTTGGAGTTTTAAGTTCTCAAATTTCTCTTGCAATTGGAGCTAGTGGTTTGAATGTTAAGTTGGCTGCAATGTTGGTTGGTTTTAAAATTGATGTTAATTCTAGTGATGGTTTGAGCAAAGAAGAATTTAAAAAAATTGCTCAAAAGAAGTTTGATGAAAGAATTAATAAATACACACAAAATGCTGAAGAGAAAAAAGAACTTAAAACAAAAGAGGAAATAGATGAAGAAGAAGACATACATGCATTAGAAGTTGAAAAAATGTTAAGGGAGGCAGAAAAAAACGCAAAATAGTGTAAGTGAAAAAAAAGTTCCTGTTAGATTGTGTATTGCATGCAGAAAAAGGAACCTAAAAGAGTTTTTAATTAGAATTGTAAAAGAAAAAAGCGGAAGAATTTTTTTAGATTATTCTAAAAAAGCTCAAGGACGTGGTGCGTATTTATGTTGTAATGAAAATTGTTATGATGTTTTAAAAAAGAAAAAAGGTTTAGAAAAAAATTTTAAATGTAAAGTTGGAGAAGAAATTTATTTTAATTTAAAAGATGAAATTTTAAATAATAACTAAAAATAAATTTAATTTTAAATTTATTTATAGTTTAATAGGGGTGATGTTTTTACATGATTAAAAAATATAAACTTTCCGAGCTTGCTAAAGATTTGAACATAGATTCTAAAGATTTATTGGAAACTTTAAAGAATTATTTAGATAAGCCTTTAAAAACAACAACAACGCTAACAGAAGAAGAGATAAATGTTGTGTTAGAGGTTTATTCTCAAAAAAACCAGGTGGAAAGTTTTGATGAATATTTTAAAACTGCATTAAATAAAAGTCCTAAACCTAAAAAACCTAAAGAGTTAAATAGTGAAAAACAAAACATCCCTAAAAAAGAAAAAGTTATTAATTTAAAAGAAAAAGAGGAAAAAAAGGTTAAGACAATTAAATTAACACCCCAAAAACAATCTTCTTCAACAAATTTTTTACATGAAGAAAAAAAGAGAAACTTTGTGGAAACTAAAACTTCACAAATGAATTTTGAAAAGTATAACGAACGTTATGAAAAAATTGCAGGAGACAATAAATTTAAAGATAGTTTTCAAAACAAGCAAAAATTTAAGAAAAAGAATAGCCAGAAAAGCTTAAGAAAAAAAGAGACAGAAGCACAAAAATTGCAGCGTTTGGCTTTAGAAAAAGCAAGGCAGCAAAAGCTAAAGGTTAGCATACCAGACAATATTGTTGTAAGCGAACTTGCATCAAGGCTTAAAGTTAATGTGGCGCAGGTTATTAAACAACTAATGGCACTTGGAGTTATGGCTAATGTTAATGAAACAATAGATTTTGACACTGCTTGCGTTGTGGCGCAAGAACTAGGAGCAAAAGTTGAACATGAAGTTACATTAACAATTGAAGAAAGGCTTTTTGAAGAGCAGAATGAAGAAAAAGGGGAGATGGTTAAAAAAGACCCTGTAGTTGTTGTTGTTGGGCATGTAGACCACGGGAAGACAAGCCTTTTAGACAAAATTAGAAACACAAACATAATAGCAGCAGAGTCTGGTGGAATAACTCAACATATTGGAGCTTATAAGGTTTTTTTAAATAAAAACAAAGGAATAACTTTTTTAGATACACCAGGGCATGAAGCATTTACATCTATGAGAATGAGAGGGGTTAACATAACAGATATTGCTGTTTTGGTTGTTGCTGCTGACGACGGAGTTATGCCACAAACAATTGAAGCAATTAACCACGCTAAAGCTGCTAATGTTACCATAATGGTTGCTATAAATAAAATAGATAAACCTCAGGCTGATGTTGAAAGAATTAAAAAACAGCTAACAGAGCATGGTTTAGTTCCAGAAGAGTGGGGGGGAGACGTTGTTTGTGTTTTGGTTTCTGCAAAAACGGGAGAAGGAATTCCTCAACTTTTGGAGATGATTGATTTAGTGGCTGAAATGAAGGAGTTAAAAGCTGTTAAAAATAAGGCTGCTAAAGGTTCTGTAATTGAAGCGTACTTAGACAAAGGAAGAGGCCCTGTTGCAACGTTATTGGTTCAGTCTGGAACTTTAAATGTGGGAGATTCTTTAATTGCTGGAGTTTGTTTTGGACGTGTTAGAGTAATGCTAAATGACAAGGGCAAAGAAGTTTCTTCTGTTGGGCCTTCAACTCCTGTTGAAATAACTGGTTTGGCTGAGGTTCCTCTAGCGGGAGACATTTTTAATGTTGTTGCTAATGAGAAGTTGGCAAAAGAGCTTGTTGAAAAGAGAAAATTTAATGAAAAAAATAAAAGATTTGAAGAAAACAAAATAAGTTTAGATAATTTATTTAGTAACATAGACAAGGGAGAAAGTAAGGTTGTTAACATAATAATTAAAGCAGATGTGCAGGGCTCTGTTGAAGCAATTAAAAGCTCTTTAGAAAAACTTTCCAATGAAGATGTTAAAATTAACGTAATTCATACGGCGTCGGGTGCAATAAATGAGGCAGATGTAAACCTTGCTGCTGTTTCTAATGCCATTGTTATTGGTTTTAATGTGAGACCTAATGCAATGGTTAAAAATTTAGCAGAATCTAAAAACATTGAATTGAGGTTATATAGAGTAATTTACGACGTTATAGAAGACGTTGAAAAGGCAATGAAAGGAATGCTAGAGCCTAAAACAAGAGAAGTTGAACTAGGCTCTGCAGAAGTTAGAAAGGTTTACAAAATTTCTAATGTGGGAACAATAGCAGGTTGCTATGTAACAAATGGAAAAATTTTAAGAAAAGCAAATGTTAGAGTTGTAAGAGATGGCGTTGTTGTTTGCGAAGACTCAATTCGCTCTTTAAAACGGTTTAAAGAAGATGCTAAAGAGGTTTTAAAAGAGTTTGAGTGTGGGATTGGGCTTATGAATTTTAATGACATTAAAGTTGGAGATGTTTTAGAATCTTTCACAATTGAAGAATATGTTGATGAGTGATTTTTTAATTTGAAAGGAAGTTTAATTTGAATTTTAAAAAAAGTCATGTGGAAGAAGACATAAAAAGGCAACTTAGTTTAATAATTAGAAAACTAAAAAATAAATCTTTAGCTTCTAAAGAGGTTAGCGTTAACAGGGTTGAAATGAGCAAAAACAGGCTTAAAGTTAAGGTTTATGTTGGTTCTTTAAAAGGGAGCATTTACAAAAAACAAGCAATTAAACTTTTAAACAATGCTTTGGGGTTTATTAAACACGAAATTTCTAAGAATTTATCTTTAAAAGTTGTGCCACAAATTGAGTTTTTAGCGGACGATTCTCTAGAATATTCAGAGCACTTAGAAGAACTTTTTTCTAAAATTAAAGAAAAAGAAAAATAAGTTTAATGCGTGGGTTAAAAAAGGGGTGAATGATGAATTTAAAATTTGAATTAAAAAAAGAAGAAACAACTAATTTTGAAGAAGCGGTTAGAAAAGCAGCAGAATTTTTAAAAAGAGAGAACAATTTTTGTTTTTTATGCCATAAAAATTTGGATGGAGACACAATAGGGGCAAGTTTTGCTTTACATTATGCATTAAAAGGTTTAAATAAAAACAGTATTGTTAAAACTTTTGAGAATGAGTTTTCAGAAAAGTTTTCGTTTGTTTACCCAGAAGAAGAAAAATCTAAAGATGAAAATTTTAAGGTTGAGCATTATGTTACGGTTGACGTTGCAGACTTTAAACTTTTGGAGGATGAATTTCACAATAAAGAATTTTCTTTATGCATAGACCACCACAAAACAAACAACATAAATGCTAAGTTAAAATGTGTGGATTTTACTAAGGCTGCTAGTTGTGAAATTGTTTACCACATTTTAAAAGAGCTAAATTTAAATTTTACTAAAAAGATTGCAGATTGTTTATATTTAGGGATTTCAACAGACACTGGTTGTTTTAAATATGAGAACACAACAGCAAAAACGCACATAATAGCTGCAGATTTAATTTTAAATGGAGCGAACCATACTTACATAAACTATGTTATGTTTGACAAAAAAAGTAAAGAAAGATTAAGTTTAGAAAAAGAAATAATAGAAAATTTAGAATATTATTATGAAGAAAAATGTGTTATGGTTTTTGTAACAAATGAAATTTTAAAAAAAGCAGGAGTTTTAAAAAAAGAGCAAGATTCCATAGCCCATATTGCTTCTTGTGTGGATTTTGCAGTGATTGCTATTACTGCAGTTGAAGTTTTAGATGGGTTTAAAATTTCTGTGCGAACTAAGAAAAATTGTGATGCTAATTGTTTTTGCAAAAGGCTTGGTGGAGGAGGGCACAAAAGAGCTGCTGGTTGTTTAATTAAAGGAGATATTGAGTTTGCTAGAAAAACATTGCTTAAAAATTTAAAGGAGGAATTTTCATTTTAAGTTATGGCATTTTGCTTGTTAACAAACCTTACGGGATTACTTCTTTTAAAGTTATTAGCAATTTGAGAAAAATTTTAAACATTAAAAAAATGGGGCACACAGGCACGTTAGACCCAATTGCAACCGGGGTTTTGCCTGTTTTTTTTGGAAATGCAACAAAAGCTATTAGTTTTTTGCAAAACACAGATAAAGAATATCTAGCCACCTTAAAGTTTGGAGTTAAAACAAACACTAAAGATTTAACAGGAAAAATTTTAGTTGAAGAAAAAACAAATGTTAAAAAAGATGAATTAGCTAAAATTCTTAAAAGTTTTATTGGAGAAGTTGAGCAAACTCCGCCCATGTTTTCTGCCGTTAAGTTTAATGGTGTTGCTTTATATAAACTTGCAAGAAAAGGTGAAACCGTTAAAAGAAAAAAAAGAATTGTTAAAATTCATAGTTTAGAATTAATTGAATTTAACGAAAAAGAACAAACAGCAAAATTTAAAGTTTTGTGTTCTAGTGGAACATATGTTAGAAGTTTAATTGAAGATGTTGCGAAAAAATTAGGCACTGTTGCAGTTATGACTAGTTTAAAAAGAACCATGGCATGCGGTTTTTTTTTAAAAGAATGTTTTAGTTTAAAAGAGCTTGAAAGTTTAAAAGAAAAAAATGAGCTTAATTTGGCCTTTAAACCTGTTGAGGATATTTTTTTGAATTTAAAAAGGGTTAACATTAGTTTAAAAGAAAAAGAAAAGCTTTTAAATGGAGAAAAAATTAAAATAGAAGAAAAAATTAAAGAAAATGAGCTTGTTAGAGTTTACAAAGAAGAATTTTTAGGAATTGCTAGTTTTAAGGAAGGGTTTTTGTGTGTTAACAAAATTTTTAATAGGGTTTAGTTAAATTGGTTTTGAACTTTTTGGAAGGCGGGATTTTAAATTTTAAATGGCTTAATTAAAATGAAAAAAGAGACTGCAGTTGCAATTGGAGTTTTTGATGGAGTTCATTTAGGGCATAGAGCTGTAATTTTAAATGCTGTTTTTAGTGGGCTATTCCCTGTTGTTTTAACCTTTAATTTTGAAGAGGAGACTCCAAATTCTAAAAAAAATTTTTGCTACATATTGCCAGAAACCGAAAAATTTAAATTAATTTTTAAATTGGGTGTTAAATTAATTGTTAGGCTTAATTTTAAAAAAATTAAAAATTTGGGGTTTGAGGAATTTTTTAAAAAGGTTTTGGTTGAAAGGTTAAATGCTAAATTGATTGTTTGTGGAGAAAACTTAAAATTTGGGAAGAATAAAAAAGGAGATGTTTTCTCTTTAAGGAACTTAGCTAAAAATTATGATGTGAATGTTAGATCAATAAAACTTTTAAATTTTTTAAAAGAACCTATTTCTTCAACCAGAATTAGAAAAGCCTTAAAAGAGGGGAATTTTAAAAATTTAAGCAAAATGTTGGGTTATTGGTTTTATGTTAGAATTAATGCTGATGGGTTGGTTTTTAAAAACAATTTTGCATTAGTAACCAAAATAATTAATAAAAAACATTTTAATTTAAAGAATGGTTTTTATTTGGCTTTAGTGAAACAAACAAAAAGTTTGGCAATGGTTAAAATAAAAGAATTGGGAGATTTTAAAATTTTAGTTATTAAATTTAAGTTTAAGAATAATTTTAAATTTTCTAGTTTTAAGTTAGTTTTTATTAAAAAAATTTGATATTATTTTAATTTTTGTTATAATTACTAGGAATGCTAAATATGGCTGTTTTTTCGGGGGCGTGGCGCAGTTGGGAGCGCGTTTGAATGGCATTCAAAAGGTCGTGGGTTCGAACCCCATCGTCTCCACCATAATTTTCTTCATATAAAAATTTAAGTTTATTTATATGTTTTTTAACTGTTAAAAATGAAGGTATAATTAAAATGATGCTAATATATTGAATTAATGTTGCTGCAAAAACTTTGTGGCTATTTTTTTTTGCAATTTTAAAAGAAATTAATATTTTGTTAATAGGGTTTTCATTTTCAATTAGAGGTGTAAATGAAAATTTTGAAGCTAAAAAAAGCCACATGGTTGCAGCTAAAGCTGCAGTTAAATTAGCTAGAATTTTGTTAAAATTTAATATTACTGTAAAAGGCAAAAAGAGTAACATTCCAGATGCGGTTAAAAGTAAACCTGAAAACAAACCTGTTGTTATTGTTCTAAAATAGTTATGTTTAAAGCAATAAAAAATCTTACCGTAAAACAAAGAACAATAAATTGGATATGTTATGAAACTAAAATTTAAAATTAAAATTGGAATTAATAAAGACTTGAAATTTAGCATTATTATTAAAAAATGAGTAATGTAAAAGGTTAAAATAGAAACAAAAATTTTAAAAAACATTATTGTTACCCTCTTTTATTTAAATTTTTAAATAAATTATTTAATAAATTTTTATTTTTAAAATTTTATTTTTTGCAAATAAATTTATTTTAATTTTGCTAAATATTTTTAATTAATTAAAATTATAATTTGTTAATTTTTATTCAAATAGCTTGAACATTTAGGGATTATTTTACAAAATACGAGCAGTATTTGGGTTTATTTTCTAAAAAAATATGCTTATTGTTAATGTTATTTGTTAATGTTAAACAATGTAAGAGTTTAGTAAAAACTTGACAATTTATTAAATATTGTTTAAAATACTTATGTAATAGTTACAATTTGTTTCTATTTAGTTACAAATATTAATTATTATATGTTTTATTTACAATTTAAAAAGGAGTTTTTTTTAGGTTATGTTATTTAATAAAAAATTTAACAAGGTTGGAAATAGCCCGCATTTTAAGATGATGCCAACCGTTTTATTATCTTTATTATTAATAATTACTGTAGCATTTTTAACAGGTATGGCTGCTATTTTTCCAAAAAGAGAAGTTGTAATATATGACGAAGGAATAAAGGTTTGTAGTCTGCATACATCTAGTTCCGATTTTGAAAAGATTGTTAAAGAAAATTTGCCTGCTAAACCATTTCAAGAAAAAGATTCTTATGATGTTAACGAAAAGAATAATAATTTATGTGAAATTAACGTTAAAAGAGGTTTTAATTTAAATGTTAACATTCTTGGAGAAACTAAAAATGTTAAAGTTGCAAAAGGAACTAAAGTTTTAGATGTTTTAAAAGAGTTAAATGTTGAACCAAAGGAAGATTTATATATAACTCCAGATTTAGAGACCGTGGTTGAACCAAATACAAAAATTGAAGTTATTAAGGTTGAAAGAAAAAAGCAAGAAGTTCGTGAAGTTGAGCTGCCTTTTGAAACTAAATATGTTTTAGATGCTTCTCTTAAAAAAGAAGAAAAAAAGTTGGGGCAAAAAGGGGTTAAAGGAAAAAAAGAGGTTTTTGTTGAAGAAATTTATTCTAATGGAAACTTAATTAAAAAAGAACCAAAAGAAATAATTATTACTCCGGCGGTTGATGAAATATTTCATGTTGGAGACCTTAACCTTAACAAAAAAAATGAAAAGCAAAAAGAAAACAAAAAAAACCATCCCATTAACAATAATGCTGCTGTGCAATCTGAAGGGCCTAACACCATCACGATTGATGGAAAAACTTATGAATACACTAGAAAAATGACGGGTGCAATTACTGCGTACCCTGCAACTTTAGGTAACACTTCTAGAATGGGGCATGCAAGAAGAGGAGTTGTTGCAGCAGACCCTAAAAAGTTTCCCTATGGCACTAGACTTTACATTCCTGGTTATGGAATTTGTGTTGTGGGAGACCTTTGTGGTGCTGCTTGCAAGGGCAAGGTTTTGGTTGATGTTTGCTTTAGCACTGAAAAGGAATGCAGAGTATGGGGAAGAAAAACTCTTCCTGTTTATGTTTTAAAATAAACGTTTAAGGTTTAACATGGAAGAAATAAGAAAAAAAATTAATGATAAAGATGAAAAAATTCTGCAGTTTTTTGAAGAAAGGCTGCAGTTAGTTTTAAAAATTTTACGGTTTAAAAAAGAAAAAGGGCTTTTAATTGAAAATTTTAAAAGGGAAGAAGAGGTTTTAAATAATGTTTTAAAAAACTCTTCTTCTTTTTATGAATTTAATATTCTCTTATTTAAAAATATTATTAATATTTCTAAAATTTTGCAATATGAAAAACTAAATTATGGTTTTAAAAAAACTTTAATAAAGAAAAATTATTATAATAGAAAAATTAAGGTTTTTGCTGTTAATGTTGAAAATGAATTTTTTAATTTAAAGAAATTTTTAAAATTTGATGTGCACAATTTACTCAATTTAGATTCGGCTTTTTTTAAATTAAAAAAGTCTAAATGCGAAAGTTTACTAATATTAAAAATTAAAAAAGATGTGTTTAATGTTTTTAAAACAGCTTTAAAATATGGTGTTATTGCTAGTGAGGTTATTAATTTCAAAAATGACAACTATCTTGTTTTTTCAAAAAACATTTATTTTAAGAAAGGAAACAACATCTTAACTGTTAAATTAAAATTTAAAGATTTAAACAATATTTTGTTATTTTTAAGCTATGTTGAACAAAATTTTAAAATTAAAGTTTTAAATTTAATTAAAGAAGAAAATAGTTTGATTTTAAGCTTTAGAATAAAAATTGAGGATGAATCAATCTTATTAAAAATTTTAAATTTATTTAGTAATTTTACGAGTTCATTAAAGGTTTTGGGTTTTTTAAAAAAGCATTTGAAATAAATATAAGCTCAAATTTTATGGTTATTTTTATTTTTTTTAAAATAAAAAATGCCACCAAATTTAATGGTGACACAAACAAGACTGTATTCTAATATTTTAAAAAAGGTTTTTTTTTTAATATGAGCAAAAATTAAACAATAAAAAATAGTTTATAAATTTCTTTATTTATGGGAGTTTTTATATGAATCTATCATTTTTTTAACCATTCTTCCACCAATTAAGCCGGCTTGTTTTGCTGTTAAATGTCCGTTGTAGCCTGCTTTTAAATGCACGCCAACTTCTTTTGCAGCTTCCATTTTAAATCTTTCCATGGAAGATCTTGCGATTGAAGTTGCTGTTTTTCTGTGTGTTTTTCTTGTTTTATGTGTTTTAGATTTAGAACTCACGGTTTTATTATTTTTAGCCACTTTAAATAGCACATCCTTTCCTTCATATTGTTAAATCATAATTTCTAATTTAATCATTAATTTAGTAAAACATGTTTGTAGTAATATTTTGACCTTTTTACCAAAAAATATTAATGGTAATTTTTATAAAATTTTAATAAAATCTACATATTTTGATGTTATTTAATGATATTTTGAATATGTGAAGGAAAGAATTGTAAAAATAATTCAATTTTTATTATAAATTTTAAAAAAAAATTATGAATAAAATAAAAATTTTCGAATTAATTAGCCAAAAGCACTTTAAATTTTTGAGTTAAATTTCTAATTTAATTTAATTATTCTCCAAATTTTCTTCAGAACTCTCAGCATCAGTAGAATCTTCAGTGTTTTCTCCATAAATATCTTTTAATTCTTCAGTTAAATTTTTCCTATTTATTTTGCGTATAGGTTTACTTTTTGTGTTTTCATTGTTTTTTTCATAATTAGAATCTTCAGCATCAGTAGAATTTTCAGTGTCTTCTTCATATATTTTTTTTAATTTTTCAGTTAAATTTTTTCTATTTATTTTGCGCACAGGTTTATTTTTTATGTCTTTATTGCTTTTAACATAATCTGGAATTCTTTTAGTTTCTTCTCTTTCAATTTTTTCTTTTTTATTAACACTTTTAGAAAGAACAATGTGTGTTACTTCTTCTTTAATGTTTTCAACCATTTCGTCGAACATGTCGAATCCTTCAATTCTATATTCAATTATTGGATCTTTTTGCGCATATGAGCGAAGATATATTCCTCTTCTTAGTTCATCCATGTTGTCTATGTGTTCAGTCCACTTTGAGTCTACAACTTTTAAAATAACCATTCTCTCAAATTCACGCATATGTTCTTCGCCAAAATGTTTTTCTTTTTCTGCATATGAGTCGGTTGCTTTTTTTGTTATAAGTTTTGTTATATCGTCTCTTTTTAAATTTAGAATTTCTTCTTCAGTATAATTTAAATCTGTTTCTTCTAGCAAATAACCCATAAAATGGCTTTTAAGCCCTTTAATGTTCCAGTGTTCATGGGTTATTGGGTCTGGCAGATATCTTTCAACAGTTCTTTTAAGAGAATCTTTCATCATGTTTAAAAAGTGATTTTTCATGTTTTTGCCTTCTAACACTTCGGAACGTTGCTTATAAATAATTTCACGTTGTGAATTCATAATATCATCAAATTTTAAAACATTTTTTCTAGTCCCAAAGTGCATGGCTTCAATTTTTGCCTGTGCATTTTTTATGGATTTTGTTAAAAATTTGTTCTTAATTGGTGCATCGTTAGGAGCTTTTAAAAAATTCATTAATTTTTCTATTCTGTCTCCTCCAAAAAGGCGCATTAGGTCGTCTTCTAAAGAAAGAAAGAACATGCTTTCTCCTGGGTCTCCTTGTCTTCCTGCACGTCCACGCAGCTGATTATCTATTCTTCTAGATTCATGGCGTTCTGTTCCTATTATGAAAAGTCCTCCCGCTTTTTTAACTTCAATTGCTTCTTTAGATGTTATTTCTTTGTGTTTTTCATATAATTCTTTAAAAATTTTCCTAGCTTTTAAAACTATTTCGTCATCTGTTTCACCATAAGAATTTGCTTCGTTTATTAATTCTTCAGAAAAACCAAATTCGCGCATTTCTTCAATTGCCATATATTCTGCATTTCCCCCGAGGACTATGTCTGTTCCTCTTCCTGCCATGTTTGTTGCAATGGTTACAACTCCTAATTTTGCAGCTTGAGCAACAATCATTGCTTCTAAATCGTGATATTTAGCGTTTAAAACATAATGGCGGATTTTATTGGCAACCAACATATCGCTTAAAATTTCAGATTTTTCAATTGAAACTGTTCCAACTAAAACTGGCTGGCCTTTTTTATGGCATTTAATAACCTGTTTAATTATTGCTTCAAACTTTGCTGCTTCTGTTTTAAAAACAACATCGTGGTGGTCTTTTCTAATTGTGGGTTTATTAGGTGGAATTTCTACAATATCTAATTTATAAATTTCACGGAATTCTCCTTCTTCCGTCATTGCTGTTCCTGTCATTCCTGAAAGTCTTTTATAAATTCTAAAAAGGTTTTGAAATGTTATTGTGGCTAAAGTTTTAGATTCACTAGCAATTTTAACATTTTCTTTTGCTTCAATTGCTTGGTGTAGTCCGTCGCTATATCTTCTTCCATTCATTATTCTTCCTGTGAACTCGTCTACAATTAAAACCTCACCCTTTTTAACAACGTAGTCTATGTCTTTTCTCATAATTCCATGAGCTCTAATGGCTTGGTTTATGTGGTGAAGTAAGGTTATGTTTTCTCCATCCATTAGGTTGGTAATGTTGAAATATTTTTCTGCTTTTTTAACCCCTTTTGGAGTTAAGGTTGAGGTTTTTGCTTTTTCGTCTACAATGTAGTCTGCGTCCACGTCATCGTGTTCTTGTTTGTCATCTAACTCTTTTGTTTTAAACATTTTAAATGTTTTAACTAGTTCTTCTGTGTGTGTATAGAGCTCTGTGGATTTGTCTCCTGGCCCGGAAATTATTAATGGTGTTCTTGCTTCGTCAATTAAAATTGAGTCTACTTCGTCAACTAAAGCAAAGTTAAAACCTCTTTGAACCATCTGGTGTTTATAAATACACATATTATCTCTTAAATAGTCGAACCCTATTTCGTTGTTTGTGGCGTAGGTTATATCGCATGCGTAGGCTCTTCTTCTTTCTTCGCTTTGCATTCCGTTTAAAACAATTCCAACTGTTAGGCCTAGATATTTGTAAACTTTTCCCATCCATTCTGCGTCACGTTTTGCTAAATAGTCGTTTACTGTAACCACATGAACGCCTTTTTGTGTTAAACCATGAAGATATGCTGGTAGTGTTGCAACTAGTGTTTTTCCTTCACCAGTTTTCATTTCTGCAATACGGCCTTGGCTTAAAACAATTCCTCCAATTAGTTGAACTTTAAAGTGTTTCATGTTTAAAACTCTACTTGAAGCTTCTCTGCAAACAGCAAAAGCATCTGGTAAAATATCTTTTGTGGTTTCTTTATTTTTTAACCTTTTTCTTAAAACCTGTGTTTGGTTTTTAAGTTCTTCGTCACTCATTTTTGCATACTTAGATTCTAATTTTAAAATTTTGTTAACTATTGGAATAATTCTTCTAATTTCTTTTTTACTATAAGAACCAAAAACTTTTTCTAATATGTTTAAACTCATTTTTAATTTCTCCTTTGTTAATAAAACATCCTTTTCTAATTTTTTAGAAATTGTTAATAAAATATTAAATTATTAAATTTAAAGACTTTAATTTTAATAATAATATTATAATTTTAATTATAATTATAATTTCACATTTAATTATAATTATATTTGCATTAATAACAAAAAGCAAGTTTAAATTTTAAATATGAAACTTAAAATAAAAAATTAGTATAATTTGACTTAAAACTTTTTTTGTTTTAAAATATTATGGTATTGTTTAATAAGCTATTTTAAAAGATAACGGTGAAATTTTATGATTAAAATTTGTCCTTCAATATTATCTGCAGATTTTTTAAATTTAAAAAAGGAATTAAAATTTTTAGAAGAATCAAAAATAGAAATGCTGCATTTTGATGTTATGGATGGTTATTTTGTTCCTAATTTATCTTTTGGATCTTTAATTTTAAATTCCATTAAAAAAGCTTCTAAAATGCTAATGGACGTTCATTTAATGGTTAAAAGGCCTTTAAAATTTTTAGAGCAATTTTCTAAAGCGGGAGCTTTTAGCATGACTTTTCATGTTGAGTGTGAAGATAACATCTTAGATTGCATTAATAAAATTAAATCTTTAAATTGTAAATGTGGCGTTGCCATTAACCCTGAAACTCCTGTTGAAAAAATATTTCCATTTTTAGATTATTTGGATATGGTTGTTGTAATGAGTGTTAAACCAGGTTTTGGAGGGCAAGAATTTATTAAAGATTCTTTAAAAAAAGTTGAGATTTTAAGAAATAAAAATAATTTTTTGAAAATTCAGTTAGATGGAGGAATTAATTTAAACATAGCAAAACAAATTAAAGATTCTGGAATTTATTATGCTGTTGTGGGGTCTTACATTTTTTGTTCTAAAGACATTAAACAAGCCATCTTTAGTTTAAAAGAAGTTTTAGGTTAGTTTTAAAATATTTTCTATTGAATTTTTCTTAAAAATTGGTTTGCAGTGTTCTTTAATTATGCTATATTTAACATTACCTTTTCCGTAAACTTTTCCAAATTCTTTAATTAAAGCTAAAGATTCTTCTTTTTTTTCTTGTGGTACGAAGATAATTAAAACAAATTCATCATTAAAACTATATAATTCACTTTTAAATTTAAAGTTTTCGTTTAAATTTGAGATATTTTTGCAAAAATTATTCATATTAGATTTTTTTTTGAATGTTGCAATTAATGGAATTGTTGTTTTAATTTTTTTGGATATTGGGATTATGTTATTACAAGAAGTGCTAAGATATAATATACAACCTTTCTCTTTTGTTTTGAAGGATTCTACAAAAATTTTATTTTTTTCAGGATTTATAGAAATTAATTTACCTATGCTTTTTAAAAGATTTAAACTTAAAGTTTTAGTGATTTTTTTATTAGAATTTAATATTTCGTATGTTATGTTGTGTTCCTTCATATCTTTATTTGAAAGAGTTAATTTTACGGTGTTATTATTTAAAAGTTTAATTTCCAATTAAGACCACATCTTTCTTAAAATTTTAGATTTTTAATTTTATGTGTTTTTATGTTTGCTTATGCCATTAAATTTACAATTTGGGGGTTTTATTTGAAGAATAAAGGAAATAAAATTATTAGAAGAAAAAAGTTTAAAATGTATTCAAAGTTCAATAGGAAAAGAAACAAGAAGATTATGTTGTTTAAATTTTCTGGTTTGTTTTTAATTATTTCTTTAATTTCATATGTTACCTGTCTTTTCATACAAAGTTATAAGAATAGGCAACATGTGGAACGTGTTGAAATTCCAGAAAATTATGGAGAAGAAAAAAAAGAAAAAATTGATGATTTTAAAAATAATAAAGTACAAAATATTTTAGATGTTAAGGGTGTGGAGCTTCCTAAAAATATAATTTTTAAAGAAAAACAGTTTAAGAATTTTTTGAAGAAGGCCAAAGAAGACGGAAAAAATGCTATAATTGTTAACTTAAAAGATGAAATGGGTAATGTTTTATATGATAGTGAAGTTAAGGAAGCAAATTTGTGGAATACTGTTGTTAAAGACGCTGTTGATGTTAAAGAAATTGTAAAATTAATTAAAGAAGAAGGTTTAAAGCCAATTGCAAAAATTAATGTTTTTAAAGATTCAAAAGCACCAAATCCATCTAGAGATAACACCTTTGTTTATGAAGACTATGAAGAAACGATGTGTAAATTCGAAGATTTTAAAACTAAAAGAAAACAGGTTTATTTAAATCCTTTTAAAAAAGCTGCAAGAAGTTATATTTTTAAAATTGTTGAAGAACTAATTTCTTCTGGATTTAGTTATATATATTTAGAAAACTTTAATTTTCCAAGTTGTGAAGATTTTTCTATTGTTAAAGATTTCGATGAAGAAAAAAAGCATGTTTATTTAAAAGCAATAGTTGAAAAATTAAACAAAATTTGTAATAATAAACTTATTTTAGGTTACGATTATTCTTTTTTAAAAGACTATTATGAAGATGAAGACCCTTCAACTTTAAAAGAATTTTTTGGTTTTAATGTTTTAAGTTCTCCTGTTAATTTGCATTCTGTAATAATTCATGATGTTGAAGAACTAAATTCTTTTAAAAAATTGGGTTTAAAACTGCAAAAAGAAAAGAAGATTAATTTTATTCCAAAATTAGAGTTAAATAAAAAGTCAGCCTACTATTTAAAAGAAATTGAAGAAGATTTTAATTCTAACATTGTTTTATATTAAGATTAAATTTTAAGTTTAGGAGAAGTAACATGGGATTTAAATTTTTAGATTTATTAGAAGTTTGGGTTGAAAACGCAGAACAAGAAGAAGACATAATTAAAGAATTAAAAGAAATTGAAAAAAACGAAGAGGAGGTTAAAGACAGGTTTTACAAAGATTTAACCTTCGGGACAGCAGGAATGAGAGGGCTTTTAGGAGCAGGAACAAACAGAATGAACATTTTTGTTGTTGGGAAAATAACGCAAGCATTTTGTGAATTTTTAAAAGAAGAACAAAAAGAAGAGATTTCGGTTGCAATTAGTTATGATAGCAGAAATAAATCTGATTTATTTTGTAAGCAAACGGCAGGAATTTTTGCAGCAAATGGGATAAAGGTTTACATATTTGAAAAATTAATGCCTGTTCCCATGCTTTCTTTTGCTGTTAGAAACATTAAAAATTGTGTTGCGGGTGTTATGATTACAGCTAGCCATAATCCTGCTGAATATAATGGATACAAAATTTATGGTGAAGATGGCTGCCAGTTGGGTGAAGAAAAAGCAGAAAAAATATATGAAATTTCAACTAAAATAAATATGTTTAAAGATGTTAAAAAGATTAATTTTAACGCTGCAGTTAAAGAGGGCAAAATTTGTTACATTGAAAAAAATATTAATGAAAAATATTATGAAAATGTTTTAAATTGTTTAATTAACAAAGAAGTTTTAAAAGGAAAAGATTTTAAAGTGGTTTACACGCCTTTAAATGGGGCCGGAAGAGAGCCGGTTGAAGAAATGTTTAAAAGAACGGGAGTTAAAAATTATAGCATTGTAAAAGAGCAAAAAGAGCCAGATGGAAACTTTAAAACCTGTAAATATCCTAACCCGGAAACAAAAGAAGCTTTAAGTTTGGGTTTAAGAGATTGCAAAGAGCAAAAACCAGATGTTTTAATAGCAACAGACCCAGATTGCGACAGAGTAGGCGTTGCAGTGCCTTTAACCTTAGAAAAAGACGAATATGTTGTTTTAAATGGTAATGAAATTGGAGTTTTAATGTTTAATTACATATGTAAGCAAAAAACAAAATTGGGCTTAATGCCAAAAAATCCGGTTGCAATTAAAACAATTGTTTCTTCTAATTTGGTTTTAAAAATTGCTGAAAAATATGGTGTGAAAGTTTTAAATGTTTTAACGGGGTTTAAATTCATTGGAGAACAAATAGCAATTTTAGAGAAAAACAAGCAAGAAGAAAGGTTCATCTTTGCTTTTGAAGAAAGCCATGGCTATTTAAATGCAGGTTACGTTAGAGACAAAGATGGCGTTTTTGCTGCAATTTTTTTGTGTGAGATTGTGGCATATTACAAAAAACAAAATAAGAGCATAATAGAAGTTTTAGAAGAAATTTATGGTGAGTATGGATATTACTTAAACAATGTGGCAAGTTTTACGTTTAAAGGGCAGCAAGGTATGAAAAAAATGGAGCAGATAATGCAGGATTTAAGAGAGGCTAAAACAGAAAAGTTAGGAGAATTTGATGTTGAATTTTGTTTAGACTATTTAAAAGGGGTTAAGTTTAATTTTAAAACCAAAGAAGAAAATAAACTAAATTTTGTAAGGTCTAATGTTTTGGAATATATTTTAAAAAACGGCTGCAGTGTAATTATTAGGCCATCTGGAACGGAGCCTAAAATTAAAATTTATTATTCTGTTGTGGGCAAAACAAAAAAAGAGGCAGAGAGCCTAAAAGAAAAACTAACTAAAACTTTCAATTTAGAAGAATATAGTAATAGTTAAAATAAACATAATTTAGAGAAATAAACAAAAGAAGAAACCAAATTAAATTTTGTGGTCCAATGTTTTAGAATATATTTTAAAAAATGGATGCAGTGTAATTATTAGGCCGCAGGAGTTGAGCCTAAAATTAAAATTTATTATTCTGTTGTTGGCAAAACAAAAAAAGAGGCAGAGAGCTTAAAAGAAAAACTAATTAAAATTTTCAATTTAGAGAAATATAGTAATAGTTAAAATAAACATAATTTAGAGAAATAAACAAAAGAAGAAACCAAATTAAATTTTGTGGTTTATGTTTTGGAATATATTTTAAAAAATGGATGCAGTGTAATTATTACGTTTGAAATTTTTAGTTAAAATTAAGTTTGTTTAGAATTTTATTATTAAAAATCAAATGAGCATTAATTGTAAAGTTTATTAATGCTTAATATTTTATTTAATTATAATTTAAAATAGTGAAAAATTAAAAATAAAAATTTGAGTTTTTATTTTTCTTTAATTTTTATGTTTAGTTCTTCTAGTTGTTTTTCGTTTACTTTTGAAGGAGAATTTGTCATTAGTTCGCATGCGTTTTGAACTTTAGGGAAAGCAATAACATCTCTAATGCTGGTTTTTTTCAACATTAGCATAACTAATCTGTCTAGCCCGTAGGCCATTCCTCCGTGTGGCGGAGCGCCAAAAGAGAAAGCGTTCATTAAAAAGCCAAATTTTTCTTCAATTTCTTTTTCTGTTAGTTTTAATGCTTTAAAAACTTTGTCTTGAACTTCTTTATTGTGAATTCTAATGGAGCCCCCTCCAACTTCACAGCCGTTTAAAACTAGGTCGTAAGCTTTAGAACGGCATTTTTCAGCATTGTTTTCTAAATTGGGCATGTCTTCTTCAAAAACTGCGGTGAATGGGTGATGTTTAGAAACATATCTTTTTTCTTCTTCGTCATATTCAAAAAGAGGGAAATTCACAACCCATAAAAACGAAAATTCGTCTTTGTTATATAGCTCAAAGTCTTCTGCGAGTTTTAGTCTTAGTGCACCTAAACTTTTAAGAGCGTTTTCTTCTTTTTCATCTGAGATTATGAATATTACATCGTTTTCTTTAGCTTCTGTTTTTTCATATATTAATTTTATTTCTTCTTCTGTTAAAAATTTTTCAAAATTAGAAGTTTTGTTTTCTTTTAAAATTTTGGAGTAAAATAAACCTTTAGCTTTGTAAGTTTTAACAAATTCTGTTAGCTTATCTAAATTTTTTCTAGAAATTTTTTCTGCCTTGTTTTTTAAATTTATTGCAAAAACGCCCCCGTTTTTTAATGCATCTTTAAATATTTTAAAATTGGAATTTAAAACTGCTTCTTTTAAAGATTTTATTTCTAATTTAAAACGAATATCTGGTTTATCTGTCCCATATTTTCGCATTGCTTCTTGGTAAGGCATTTTTAAAAAAGGGGTTTTAATTTTAATGTTTAATATTTTTAAAAATAAAGATTCCACAAATTTTTCGTTAATTTTCATAACGTCTTCTTGGTTTACAAAGCTCATTTCGAGATCTATTTGAGAAAATTCAGGTTGGCGGTCTGCTCTTAGGTCTTCATCTCTAAAGCAGCGTGCTATTTGAAAATATCTGTCAAACCCGGCAACCATTAAAAGTTGTTTATAAAGCTGAGGAGATTGTGGTAGTGCGTAAAAACTTCCTTTATGAACTCTAGAAGGAACGAGGTAGTCTCTTGCTCCTTCTGGTGTTGAGCGAATTAGCATTGGGGTTTCTATTTCTAAAAATCCATTTTCTGAAAAGAAATCTCTTGTGTGTTTCGTAATTTTATGCCTTAAAAGAAATGTTTTTTGAAATTCTTCATTTCTAAGTTCTAAAAATCTATATTTTAGTTTGAGTTCTAAAGAAGTGTTAGAGTTATTGTTAATTTCAAACGGTGGAGTTTTAGATTTAGAAATTATTTTTAAATTTAAAACATTAACTTCAATTTCACCTGTTTTAATTTTTTCATTTTTTTCTTTTCTTAAATTAACAACACCTTTTGCAATAACTACAAATTCTGCTCTACATAGCGCAGCTTCTTTAAAGGTTTGTTCGTTTGTTTTTTCTTGTGAAATTGTAAGCTGCAAAACACCTGTTCTGTCTCTTAAATCTATGAAAATTAGGTTGCCGTGGTCTCTTTGTTTTAAAACCCAACCCATAACTGTAACTGTTTTGTTAACGTCTTCTTTGTTAAATTCACCACAATATTTTGTTCTTTTCTCGTTTGAAAAATTTAATTCATCCTCCAAATTAAAAACTCCTTTTTATTTTAGTTAATTAATCTTAACTTTAATTTAAATTTTTCTAAAAATATTAATAAATTCTTCTTCGAAATTGTTTAAACTAACATTAAAAATCTCTTTAGTGAACATGTTTTTAACACTAACTTCGTTGTTTTTTAGTTCGTTTTCTCCAATAATGCAGGAAAAACTAGAGTTAATTTTGTTAAATTCACCACAATATTTTATTCTTTTCTCGTTTGAAAAATTTAATTCATCCTCCAAATTAAAAACTCCTTTTTA
>CAMZAK010000001.1 GCA_947304245.1 uncultured Clostridia bacterium | reverse complement strand
AATAATAACCCAGAATCTACTTCTAATTTAAACAATGTTAACACCAATGAATCATCATTAAACACAGATTTGACTTCTTTAAGTAATGTTAACAATAATGATAATAATAACCCAGAATCTACTTCTAATTTAAACAATGTTAACACCAATGAATCATCATTAAACACAGATTTGACTTCTTTAAGTAATGTTAACAATAATGATAATAATAACCCAGAATCTACTTCTAATTTAAACAATGTTAACACCAATGAATCATCATTAAACACAGATTTGACTTCTTTAAGTAATGTTAACAATAATGATAATAATAACCCAGAATCTACTTCTAATTTAAACAATGTTAACACCAATGAATCATTGAACACAAATTTAAATTATGAAAATTCATATGATAATTATGATAATTCATTAATAAATTCTAATAACAACAAAAGAAAAATAATTAAATCTGATGAAGTCATAAAATATAAAGATGATTCTAAGATTAGAATTTTAACAATAAAATCTATAAATAATACAAATAAAGACGATTTAAACCACTTAGATGATAAAAATATTATTAAAAAAGAAAAAATAGAAGTAACAGAAATACAATAAAATAAAAACAAATGTAAAATAAGATTAGCATCTAATTTAGTGTGCTAATCTTTTTTGTTATTAATTATTTATAACCTTATGCAAATTTTTTTCACTATTGCTCTCATACTTATTTTTTATTATAAATTTATTAATTAATTCAACTTTTCTAAAATATTTCTTCAAATTACCATTACAAGAAACCGCAATCTTATTTTTTAAAATTCTGCTATTCAAATAAATCCCCTCATTTCAAATACGTATTGTTTTATAATTATAATGAGTTATTAATTAAAAAATAGTAGAAAATTGAAAATAATTTTAATTTATATTTTATAGCCATTTTTTCTTTTTAAAAAAGTATAGACAAGAAATTATTATTATAATACAAAGCGCAACAACAAAAGGATAACCATTCTTTAAACCAAACATATTAGTAAAATTCATTCCAAACCAACCAGTTATTAAATTTAACGGCATGAAAATTGAAGTTATAACCGTAAGCATTGTCATTATGTGGTTTTGTTTAATGTCTAAATGGGACTTATATAAATCTTGAATTTGAACTGTGTAGTCTCTAATTGAAGAAGATATGTCTTTTAGTCTTTCAACTCTATTTAAAAACAAATGAAAATATCTTATATTTTCTGGTTCGAAAAAATCATTCTCATTTTCTTCAATTATTTGTCCAAAATCTAAAAGTTGTTCATAATGATTTCTTAAATCTCTAATATCACCTCGCATATCGTTAATTCTATTGGGGTTTAGTTGTTCATCCTGCATTATGCTGTGTTCCATCATGCTAAGCTCATGTTCATAAATTTCCATAATTCTAAAATCGTTTTTTATTATGCTATCTAAAAAATCATATATGAATCTTTCCAAACTAGGAAATTTCCATCGCTTAGATTTTAAAATTTTATTTATAGTCTTTTTAACAAAACCACTGTCATCAATAAACACCATACCGTTTTCATCTAATGCAAAAGCAAATTTTAATTCTTCGGAAAGATCTTCTCTGTTTGGTATGCAAAATGTTCCTGTTAAACAATCGTAGTTTACATCTGCTGTTGTTGCTAAAATTTCAGAAGTTTCCATTTCAATATCTATTCCAAATCCGAAACTATCTTTCTTATTTTTCCATTCTTCTGAATTTAAAATCACAACATATTTTTCTTTACAACTCTTAATAATTTTTTCATTACATTTTTCTAATGTTTCTTTAATTATATAATAATTCATAAAACTTTCACCACTTTTCAAATAAATGACAAAAGAATAATTCTATAAATTTAACTTTTTTATAAAATTATGCTCTTTTCATTTACATTTAAATAAATATTTTAAAACTCCTCTTGCAACTAATATAATTAAACAAGAGAAGCTTTAAAATTTGATTCAATAAAATTTATAAACAATAAATATATTTCACTTCTTACAATATTAGCATTTTCTAAATTTATTATATTAATTAAACGAAAAAATTGTTAATTTAAATTATTTAATTTTCTCCATAAAAAGCAATTTTAAACATTTCTTTAATTTCTTCAATTAAAGGATACCTAGGGTTAGCTCCTGTACATTGGTCATCAAAAGCTTTTTCCGACATCTCATCTAAAGTTTTTAAAAAGTCTTCCTCTTTAATGCCATAATCTTTAATTGTGGGTTTAATATCAATCTCTTTTTTTAATTTTTCAATCTTTTCAATAAATTTATTTAAAATTTCTTCGTCATTAGAACCTGTAATTCCTAAATATTCTGCACATTCGCAATAACGTCTTAAAGTATGTGGATATTTATATTGTGGAAAAGTTCCCATTTTCTTTGGATTTTCAGACGCATTAAATTTCATAATAATTGTAATTAAAAGCGCATTCGCAATTCCATGTGGTAGATGATGAAATGCACCTAGTTTATGAGCCATAGAATGGCAAACTCCTAAAAATGCATTAGCAAAAGCCATTCCTGCTTCTGTTGCTGCTTGCGCCATTTTTTCTCTTGCTTCAACATCCTGAGGGCCATCGTTATAAGCTCTCGGCAAAAATTCAAAAATTGTTTTTATTGCGTTTAAAGCAAGCCCATCTGTAAACCCTGAAGCCATAACCGAAACATAAGCTTCTAAAGCATGCACTAAAGCATCTATTCCAGATGCACTAGTAAGCCCTTTAGGAGCGTCCATCATTAGGTCTGCATCCACTATGGCCATGTTAGGCATTAATTCATAGTCAGCTAGAGGATATTTCACACCTGTGTTTTGATCTGTTATAACTGCAAAAGGGGTAACCTCTGAACCAGTTCCCGCACTAGTTGGGACTGCAATGAAATATGCTTTAACCCCTGCTTTTGGGAAGGTGTAAACTCTTTTTCTAATGTCCATAAAACGCATAGCTAAATCACTAAATTTAACTTCTGGGTGTTCATACATAACCCACATGATTTTTGCAGCGTCCATTGCAGAACCCCCACCAACTGCAATTATAACGTCTGGTTCAAAACTTCTCATGCTCTCAACACCTTTTTCAGCACAAGCAATTGTTGGGTCTGGGCTTACATCATAAAAAGTGTGATGAACAATGTTCATTTCATCTAAGTGACTTGAAAGTTTTTTAGTATAACCATTCTTATAAAGAAAATTATCTGTTACAATAAAGGCTCTTTTCTTATTTAAATTTTCTTTTAGTTCCTTAATAGCAACACCTAAACACCCTTTTTTAAAGTAAACTTTTTCTGGAGCTCTAAACCACAACATATTTTCTCTCCTTTCAACGATCTTTTTCACATTAATTAGGTTCATAACCCCAACGTTGTCTGAAATTGAATTTCCTCCCCAGGAACCACAACCTAAAGTTAAAGACGGTGTTAAAGAAAAATTATAAATATCACCAATTCCACCCTGAGCAGAAGGAGTGTTAACCATAACTCTGCAAGTTTTCATAACAGATTGAAATTCATCTAACTTCTTTCTTTCTTTAACATTATCTAAATAAATTGAACACGTGTGCCCAATCCCACCATTTTCAACCAATGCTTTAGCTTTTTTAACAGCATCTTTAAAGTCTTCTGCTTTATACATAGCCAAAATTGGAGAAAGCTTTTCATGTGCAAAAGCTTCTTCTTCTGAAATTTCTTCCACTTCTCCAATTAAAACTTTAACTTCTTTAGAAACCTCAAAACCTGCCAATTTAGCAATATTATAAGGTGTTTGCCCAACAATGTTAGCGTTTAAAGCACCATTTATTAAAATTGTTTGTCTTAATTTTTCAATTTCATCTTTTTTTAAGAAATAGCAACCACGCAATTCAAATTCATTTTTAACTTTCTCGTAAATTTTTTTACTAACAACACAAGATTGCTCCGAAGAACAAATAAGCCCGTTGTCAAAGGTTTTAGAATGAATAATAGACATTACAGCCATCTTAATGTCTGCAGATTCGTCTATTAAAGCAGGAGTGTTTCCTGCTCCAACTCCTAAAGCTGGCTTTCCTGAAGAGTAAGCCGCCTTAACCATTCCAGGTCCACCTGTTGCTAAAATGGTGTCTGATTCTTTCATGAGCATGTTTGTGAGTTCTAAAGAAGGTTCATCAATCCAACTTATTATGTTTTCTGGTGCTCCTGCTTTTACTGCAGCCTCCAAAACAATTTTAGCTGCTGCGATTGTTGCTTTTTTTGCTCTTGGATGTGGAGAAATAATAACTCCATTTCTAGTTTTTAAAGAAATTAAAGTTTTAAAAATAACAGTTGAAGTTGGGTTAGTTGTGGGAATTATTGCAGCAATAATTCCTATTGGTTCTGCAATTTTTTTAAAACCAAATGCTTTGTCTTCTTCTAAAACTCCGCATGTTTTCACATTTTTATATTTGTTATAAATATATTCACTAGCAAAATGGTTTTTAATTACTTTGTCTTCTAAAACTCCCATTTTTGTTTCTTCAAAAGCCATTTTAGCAAGTTCAATTCTTTTTTGGTTTGCGGCCATAGCAACTTTAAAGAAAATTTCATCAACCTGTTTTTGAGTGTAGGTTGAAAACTTTTCTTGCGCTGCTTTAACTGCTTTTAACGCTTCTTTTAATCCTTCAACATCTTTAACAATGTTAAAATTAGTGTTTTGTCCCATTAAGATCTTCCTCTCATAACTTAAAAAATCATATTTTAATATTAATTTTAAAAATTAATATCTTTCAAAAAAAGATTTCAAATGACTGCAAACAGGGCAACTTTCAGGAGGTTTTTTTCCAAAATGTATATGTCCACAATTTCTGCAAATCCAATAACATTCTTCATTTGAAGAAAACATTTCATCTTTTTCTAACATTTCAATAATTTCATTATAAGTTTTTTCATGTTCTTTTTCAATTTTTAAAACACCTTCAAAAAGTTTGGCAACATCTTCATAACCTTCATCTTTTGCGTCTTTTTTAAAATTTTCATACATATATTCCCATTCATACTTTTCTCCGTTTGCTGCAGATTTTATGTTTTTTAAAGTGTCTGAAATTCCTCCATTTAAAATTTTATACCAAATTTTTGCATGTTGTATTTCGTTATGTGAAATTCTAGTTAAAAGATCTGCAATATATTCATACCCATCTTTTTTTGCCTTTGTTGCGTAAAACATATATCTTAAAGCAGCCATAGATTCTCCAGCTAAAGCTTCATTTAAATTTTTAAACGTTTTACTTTTTTCATCTACTTTTTTCGTTGACATTTAAAAATAAACCTCCTTTTTAAATAGTAAAATATTTAATTAATTATATTTAAAAAGTGAATTTTTGTCAACAAGAGTATATGTTCAACAAATAATTTAAAGATTATTAAGACATATTATTTTACTAGTCCTCATAAATTTAATTAAAACACCGCTTTAGTGTTTAAAAAAGGAGGAACAAACATGAAGTCTAATCTTATTTATGAAAAAGTTAAAATTAATAAAATAGTTTACGATAAAAACATAGAACATCAAATATCCTATCAGTTTCAATTACCAGATTATTATACGGGAATTTTTAAAGTATTGCATTTTAGTTTGAGCCCACAAATTTCCTCTTGTAGAGTTTCTAATAAACAATTTATTGTTGATGGGAACGCTGAAATGAAACTCTTATATGTTGATGAGGAAGGTGGAAACATTAGGGCAATTCATCAAAACATTCCTTTTTCTAAAACTGTAGATGTTGAAGAAGTTAACCCTGAATCCATAATTTTTTATAAAGTTAAAACAACATATAAAAATTGTAAAATAATTAGTCCTAAAAAATTAGATGTTAAAGCAGATTTAAT
Organism: uncultured Clostridia bacterium; assembly: GCA_947304245.1. Classification (GTDB taxonomy): domain Bacteria; phylum Bacillota; class Clostridia; order Oscillospirales; family Ruminococcaceae; genus RUG12519. Next base: position 179,761 of record CAMZAK010000001.1, on the reverse strand, counting down.
TATTTCTACTAAAATTCAAACTCAGGTTGAAGAAGAAATTTTAAAAAACACTAAAAATAAAAAATTACAGTTAAAGCATGCTCCATTAACAATAACTTCAAGCCAAATTTGGAATTACCAACAATTTAATGTTAAAGAACAAATTGAATTAAACACAACTGCAAAAGAAATTTTAGATGTTAAGATTAGTATTTCAGATGAGGAATGTAAAATAATTTCTAATAAAATTATCTCTAAAGCAGTGGCACACATTGAAGTTTTATATTGTGGAGAATTAAAAAACACTCCATTAATAGATAAGACATCTGTCCCTATTAACAACATAGTAGACATGCCAAACATTAATGAAAAATATTTATTTAATTGCAATTATAGTGTAATTTCCACAAATTTTGAAATTTTGCAAGATGGAAAAAAATTACGCATAGATTCAGATATTGTAATTAATTGTTACGCTAATTTATGCAAAAACATAACCGTTGTTGTGGATGCTTTTTCAACAACAAATGAATTGAATTTAGTTAAAAAAGAATTCAATGCTTCTACAATAACTTCTTCAATTAATGAAAATGTTTTAATTGAAAAAGACATTACAGATGTTAACATAGAAAAAATTCTTTATGTTTATGCAGAAATTGTAGACTTAATAAATTCAAATAATGAAAAAAAATTAAAATTTAAAGCAAAACTTAATTTAAACATTTTAGGTTTAAACAAAGAAGAGGCTTTAGAATCTTTAAATAAAACACTTCCAGTAGAATTTTACTTAAATGAAAATAATTTAAAATCTAATTTTTTAAACATAAATATTAATGATATATCTATTTTAAACATTGAAACAAGTTTTAGTGAAAACAAAAATTTAAACATTAGAGTTAAATTTAAAATTAAAGGTTTTATTTTTAAAAACGAAAATTCAATTAACATAACAGATGTGGTTATTAATAAAGATAAGGTTAAAGAAAAATCTAACGCTGCTTTAACGTTATATTACCCAACCGTTGGGGACAAAATTTGGAATATTGCAAAAAATTTCTGCACTTCACCTGAAGCAATAATGGAAGCAAACAATTTAGAAAACGATGAAATAAAAGATGAAACAATGCTAATAATACCAATAATTTAAATAAATTTTTAAATAATTATAAAAAATCCGCATTATTTTGAAAAGCTAGCGGATTTTTTATTATTTTAAAATTGCATATTGAGGACATCTATTGCATAAATCTTAATATGTGGATTATTTAAATTGCTAAGACAAAGCAACAATTAAGGAGGAAAATTATATGGAGCAAAGCCTTTACCGTGACATAGCAAAAAGAACAGGGGGAGACATTTACATTGGTGTTGTTGGCCCAGTTAGAACTGGAAAATCCACCTTTATAAAAAAATTTATGGAAAATATGATAATCCCTAAAATTGAAAATAAATTTAAAAAAGAAAGAGCAAAAGATGAATTACCTCAATCTTGTGCAGGAAAAACAATTATGACAACAGAACCTAAATTCATTCCTGAAGAAGCTGTAACATTACAAGTTGATGAAAATATGAAATTTAGAGTTAGATTAATAGATTGCGTAGGTTATATTGTTCCTAGTTCTTTAGGATATATAGAAAACGGTTCACCTAGAATGGTTAAAACTCCTTGGTTTAATAAGGAAATTCCTTTTAACATGGCTGCTGAAATGGGAACTAAAAAAGTTATAACAGAACATTCAACAATTGGGCTTGTTATAACTAGTGACGGAACAGTTAACAATGAAATTCCAAGAGAGGAATATAAAGAAGCAGAATCTAGAGTAATTGAAGAATTAAAAGAAATTAAAAAACCTTTTATTGTAATTTTAAATTGTAAAAACCCTAATGCTTCTTCTTCTTTAAAAATTGCAGAAGAAATTAAAAAAGAACATAAAGTTGAAGTGGAATGTTTAAATTGCCTAGATTTAAACGAAAACAGCATTTCAAACATTCTAACAAAGGTTTTAAAACGTTTCCCCATAAAGCAAGTAAACATAAATATGCCTAAATGGGTTACAATTTTAAAGTCAGACCATTGGCTTAAAAATGATGTTTATGAACACATAAAAGATGCATTTAATAGGAAAATTTTCATAGAAAACATACCAGAATTAACAAAAAAAGTTGAAACTTCAGAAAATATTTTAAAAGCTTCATACGAAGATGTGGATTTAGGATCTGGAATTGCCACAATAAATATTAGTTTTGATGAAGATTTGTTTTACAAAATTTTAAGTGAAACAACAGGGCTTAAAATTGATGGTGAAGCTGGTTTAATGCCCTGCATGATTGAACTTGCTGAAATAAAAAGAAAGTATGACAAGGTTGCTAATGCTTTAGAAGAAGTTGAAGCAACAGGCTACGGAATTGTTATGCCTTCAATGGAAGAACTTTCTTTGGAAGAGCCTAAAATTGTTAAACAAGGAGGAAAATATGGCGTTAAACTAAAAGCACAAGCTCCTTCAATTCATATGATGAAAGCAGGAATTACAACAGAAGTAAACCCAATTGTGGGCTCCGAAAAACAATCTGAAGAATTAGCAAAATACCTCTTAAACGACTTTGAAGAAAACCCTCAAAAAATTTGGGAGTCCAACATATTTGGAAAATCTTTACACGAACTCGTTAACGAAGGGCTACATAATAAATTATACAGAATGCCAACAGACGCTAGAATTAAACTACAAGAAACAATAGAAAAAATAATTAATGAAGGTTGCAACGGTTTAATTTGCATTATAATTTAATTAGAGACTAAAATTAATAATAAATTAAAATTTCATCTTTTTTTGCATATAGCAGCTAAGGTGAAATTTTTTTATATTTTACAATAAAAAAATATCTTAGATTGAGTAAAATTAATTATTTTTTTAAAATTCTGTTTTTTGAAAAATGCTTAATTTTAAAGTATAATAGCTGTAAACGTTTTAAATAAAAGTTTAAAAAAGAAAGGGAAAAGCAAATGAAAAATAACGCAAAAAACAAAACTTATAAAATAATAAAAATTTTTAATTTATTGGCAATTTGTGCAATAATAAAATGTTCTAATACTTTTGTGCTTGCTAAACCACTTCCACAAAGCACTGAGGTTAACAAAGAAATACTAAAAAAAGCCAAAGAATTTATTGAAAATTTTTTTAAAGACACTAAAATTTCAGAAAAAGAAGACAATAAAGTTTATGAGAAAAATCTTGAAATTTTTAAAAACATTAAAAAACAAGATTATGAGGTTGAAGGCTTTAATTTAGAAATATATAAAAAAAGAGGAGTGCCAATTCTTGTTTACACACACAAAGTAACGAAAGCTGTAATTGTTTTTATTCCAATAGACAATGTGGATGAGAGCCTTTTATTAACTAAAAAAAATTCTGATCCCGGTATAACTCCAACAGACAAATATTTTTTTAGAGCAACAGAACAAAACAACAAAGGCTTAATCCACATAGCAGAACATTGTTTATGGTCTAGTAAAACAGACAATAAACTAAGAAAAAATTTTAAAAATTCCGCATTAAATGCACACACCTCTCCTTTTGGTTTTCAAATTGACCACAATTCAACATTTTATGAAGAAGAACTAGAAAAAGAAATTTTGAAAATTCTTTTAAAACCAGATTTTTTTGAGGATGAAAAACTTTTTGAAATTGAAAAAAGAAGAGCAATAATTGAAATGGCCAGTAAACAAAATGAATTTGAAAAAGATGAATTTTCATTAAACTCATCTAAAAAAGGGTTTATTGCCGGTGGAATTCCAGAACAAATGAAAAATGTTACATTAATTGACATAAAAAATGTTTATGAAAAATATTTTCATCCTTCTAACCTTTTAATTACTAAATTTATTAACTTAAACTCCACTAAAATTAAAGGTTCTACTAAAATTAAAAGTTTTCTAGAAAACTTAAAGGTTAATTATTTAAATCATTTTAAAAACTACAAAGAAACAAATTACAATAAAAATTATTTCATAAAACAAAAACCTTTCGAAAAAATTTCTGTTTCATATGAGCCAAGCATATTTGAAAATTTTGGCTCAAAAGAAAAAATTAAAAGTAAATATTTCGCTACAATAGATTTATATGATAATTACGATTTATGGGATGGGAAAAATCCAAAAATTTTAGAATTTTTAAGTAAATATGGCATAGCCTATTCTTTAGCTTGTGATTTTAAACAAAATGGCAAAATAACAGAAATAGAAGATTTCGTTAAAAAATTAGGTTACACGTCTTACTTTTTCAAAGACTTTAGTTCATGTTTGAAATTATATGGAAACAACCCCGAACTTTTCACAGAAGAAGTTTTAAAAGAAAATTCTAAAAAAATATTTAATTTTATTTATTCAAAACTTGAAAGTTTTAATTTAGAAGAAATAAAATTAAATTCATATTCATTTAAGCCTTACAACTATTCTAATGAAAATTTACCTGAAAATAAAGAAAAATTCGGGTTGAAATCAGACATTTTAAGGTATGAAAATGAAAATTTAGATTCTAGTTTACAAAGAAGTTTTTATTTTACATCTAACCCAATATCTAACATATTATTTAAATTAACAAAAGAAAACGAAATAAAAGAAACAACTCCAGATGAAGTTAAAAACACAATACCAAAATTAAAAGAATTAATAGATAATGCTAAAAACCCAATAATTAGAGTTTATGAACATGTTAAAATAAATAAACCAGACAAAAAACATGAAGAAATATATGAAAACAATATTAGAAAAACAATATACCCTATTAAAATTACAGATTACTTCAATAATTATAGTTTAGGAATGTTAGCAACCTTATTTATAATAGAAAAATTAGACTGTGAAAACCTTGTTTTTAAAGATGCAATAAATTATCATAATTCAATTAATACAAGTTTTTTTAAAGACTACATTTCAACCGCTAAAACAATAACTAAAGAAATAAGCCAAGATGTTATGAACTACATATTTAAAATTTTTAATTCTTTTAAAGAAAAATTAAAAATAAGAAAAGAAGAATTTGAAACTTTAAAAAGTGCAGTAAAAGAGCATGTTAAAAATATGTTAGCAGCTTTTGAAGATGGCAAGAGAAATTTAGATGCATTTTTAAAAGCAATAAAGCAATATTTAGAAAAAGGTTTAGATGAAAAATCAGATGTTTTTAGCAAAAACAAAGGTTTTGAAATAACTAAAAGAACAACAAGAAATGAAATATTTAACTATTACATTATGCTAATTGATGAAAATGTTTATTTTGAAAGTTTTGAAGATAGAAAAAATTATTTTAAAAATAAAAAAGAATTCTTTAAAAAATATGGAAAATTTGTTTTTTCAGATAATACACCATCATTAATAGATAAAGAATTTATTAAAGATTTAAACGAATTATTAATAAAACCAAATTTAAAACGCGTAGAATTTAAAATAAATTGTTTAAAAAACTTTATTAAAAATTATGACAGCATTAAATTTGAAGACTTCAAAAAAGCAGTTAAATCTGCAGAATTAGTTAAAAGAACAAAATATGAAGAAGACCAAAAACAAGAAGATGAAAATGTTAAAATTGACATGTTACATGAAATAATATAAAATAAAGCGTTTTAAAACACATATACTATAATTTTAGTATGTGTGTTTTTTATTAATAACATTTAATTTGTTTTGCAGCATACCATGCTAGAAGTAATTGCAATTTGTTTTTTTAAGTTTTATAATACTATAAAATTAATTGTTTTTACATAAATTTGTAGATATTTATTATACTTAAAATTTTAACTTTAATATTAACATAAAAAGAGGTTTTAAAATGGAAGTTAAACTAAAAAAAGAGTTTGTTTCTTTTTTAATTGAAAGCAATGTTTTAAAATTTGGAGAATTCACAACAAAAAGCAACAGAAAAACTCCATATTTCATAAACACTGGGAATTTTAAATATGGCAAACAACTAAATGTTTTGAGTAAGTTTTACGCAGATTTTATTGTCAACAGCAAGGTTGAGTACGATTGTTTATTTGGCCCTGCCTACAAAGGAATTAGCTTGGTTGTTGCTTGCTGTAATGCACTTTATGAACACCATAAAATTAATAAGCCATTTTTTTTCAACAGAAAAGAAATAAAAGACCACGGAGAAGGAGGAAGTTTCATTGGGCACAAACCAAAAGAAGGTGAAAAAATAATAATAATTGAAGATGTTTTAACGGCAGGAACCGCAGTAAAAGAAATATTGCCTATTTTAAAAAAGCAATATAATGTTGAATGTTTTAACATGTTTGTTTTGGTTAACAGATGTGAATTTGGAAGCCATAAAAACATTAAAGCTTCCGATGAACTAAAAGAAAAATTCGGCTTAACTGTTAATTCTTTAATTAGCATTAAAGATATTGTTGAATTTTTAGAAAACAATTCAAAATATGAAGAGTTTAAAAAAAGTATGCAAAACTACATTAATAGTTATTGCATACTTTAATTTTTTTAAATGACTGGGCCGGTAAGCCGAGTTCTGTTCTTGTGGTAATCTATCTTGACATTACGTCGCCATAATGTTCTTGCCATCTTTTGAAAACGCCGGACAAGCGATTTTTTCCTTCGATGTTGCACCAAATAGGGTTTACATGGCAATATGGTTACCCATATTCCGGTGAGCTCTTACCTCGCCTTTCCATCCTTACTTAAATTAAATTTAAGCGGTTTATTTCTGTTGCACTTTCCCTAGAGTTGCCTCCGCCTGCCGTTAGCAGGTATTTTGTCCTGTGGTGCTCGGACTTTCCTCACTTTTTTAAAATAAAAAGCGCTACCACACAGCCCACTCACACTAAAATTATAACATACTTTTTAAAATTTTGTTAACATCCATGTTTTTTAAAACATCTTTAGCTTCTTTTTCTCTTTTAATTAAAATATCTAAAACTTTTAATGCTTCCACTAATTTTAATGCTCTAATTTCTTTTTCTAAATTTTTATTTTTAATGCCAAAAAAGTAAGTTACAAATTCTTTTCCAAAATAATAATTTAACTCTTTCTCCATCTCTTTAACTTCTTGTTCAACTATTTTTTTTCTTTGTTCTTTAGTTAATTTTTCCAATTCTTTGTTCGGAGCAGTTGCACCCACATTTTTCCAAGATTTTGTTGCTTTTTTTAACCATACATTATATTCTTTTTTAATTTTTTCGTTAAAAAGAGGGCCATAAATTTCTTTCAATTTTTTCTCAAATAACTCTCTAAACTTTTCTATATCTTTTTTTGTGTAGTTTTTTGCATTTTTATTGTTTTTTAAAAATACTTCTTTTATTAATTTTTTATAACTTCCATCTTTTTCAAAAACTTTAATAACTTCTTTTAAAGGAATAAATGTTTTGTATGTAATTTTTTTATTTTTATTTTCAAAATTTTTTAATCCTTCTCTTTTGTTTAAAACTTCTTGTCTTGTCACTTTGCTACTAGGTTTTGCACTAACAGAAAAATTAAAAGCCATAGTTAAACTAAAAGCACAAACTAAACTTACTAACATTTTTTTAATTTTCATTTTAAACACTCCTTATAAAAATATTCTAAAATTATTATACAACACCATATAACAAATTACAACTTTTTTTCCAATTTCTTCTAATATTTTTTCCAATTTTTTCTAAACCGTTTTAAGATTTAATAACTATAAATAAATATAAAAAACACACAAACTAAATTTAGAATGTGTGTTTTTTTTAAAATATTTTATAAAAAAATATTATTTTAACTCTTTTAAAATGTTATCTCTCAATTCCTCAAAACCTGGTTTTCCTAGTAAAGCAAACATATTTTTCTTATAGCTCTCAACTCCAGGTTGGTTAAACGGGTTAACTCCTAGTAAATAACCAGAAACAGCACAAGCTTTTTCGAAAAAGTAAATTAAATAGCCCAATTCAAAAGCGTCTAGTTTTTCTAGTTCTAAAATAATGTTAGGAACTCCCCCGTTTGAGTGCGCTAAAACCGTTGCCGTTAAAACTTTTTGAGTTATTTCACTCAAATTTTGGTTTGCTAAGTAGTTTAAGCCGTCAAAATCTTTTTCATCTTCCTCAATGTAAAAATCTTGTTTTGGTTTTTTAATGTTTAAAACCGTTTCAAATAAAAACTTGTTGCCATCTTGAATATATTGCCCTAGTGAATGTAAATCTGTTGAAAAAATAGCCGAAGAAGGAAAAATTCCTTTTCCATCTTTTCCTTCGCTTTCCCCAAACAATTGTTTAAACCATTCATTAAACATAAAAAGACTGGGGTTGTAGGAAACTAACATTTCAACTAGTTTGCCTTTTTTCAATAAAATATTTCTAATTGCAGCATACTTATAACAACAATTTTTTTCTAAATCTGGAACCGAAAAATCTTTAACTGCAACCCCTGCACCTTTCATCAAAGAATCTATGTCTATTCCAGCAACCGCAATTGGCAAAAGGCCCACTGCAGTTAAAACTGAAAACCTTCCTCCTACGTCGTCCGGCACAATGAATTGCTCATATCCATTCTCAACCGCTAAATCTTTTAATTTTCCTTTTTCTTTATCTGTTGTACAAAATATTCTTGTTTTTGCTCCGCTTTCACCATATTTTTCTTCTAAAATTTTCTTAAAAACTCTAAAAGAAAGTGCAGGCTCAGTTGTTGTTCCAGATTTTGAAATAACATTAACACTAAAATCTTCATCTTTACATAAACTAATTATTTCGTTTAAATATGATGCATCAATATTATTTCCCACAAAATAAATTTTAGGAGAATCTTTTTTCAAACTATTATGAAAAGAAGAATTTAAAGCTTCAATTACAGCTCTAGCACCAAGGTAAGAGCCACCAATTCCAATAACTACTAAAACTTTTGAATCTTTTCTTATTTTCTCTGCAACCTGTTTTATTTTCAAAAATTCTTCTTTGTTGTAATCTAAAGGCAAATTCACCCAACCCAAATAACTAGATCCAGCCCCATTTTTATTGTTAATTGTTGTGTGCACTGCTTCAATTAAATGTTGAATTTCTAAATATTCATTTTCTTTAATAAATTTTTTTAAATATTTATCTCTTAAAACAATCGACATAACAAAACTCCTTAAAATATATTCATATTCACCAAAACATGTTTATATTTTAACATTATTTAAAAATTTTTTCAATCTATTTTTATAATATGTCGAATTAATTTTTTAAATTAACAATAAAAACTTGAACCAACAAAAAAGCTTTTAAACATTCTAGATAAAACATATAAAAAATCAAATTTTTCAACATCTTCACAAGCAACAATATTTCTAGAATAAACCTTTTCGCCTTCATCTGTTACATAATCCACAGAACCTAAAATTTGTCCTTTTTTAACTGGAGCTTTAACATCTTCTTCAATGTTAATATTTTCTTTAATTTTTCCCGCTTGAGTTTTTTTCACCAAATATGAAGTATCCTGGTCTTCACAGGTGCATCCAACAACCTTTTTCTTACCCTTTAAAACATCAACTTCTTTTTTCTCTATTTCATCCACATTAATTTTAATAGGTTTAAAATTACTAAATCCATAATCTAAAAGAGTTGTGCATGTTTTAATTCTTTCTTTTTTTGTTGTTGAGCCTAAAGAAACAGCACACAATGTCATGTTATTTCTAATTGCTGTTGAACATAAACAAAAACCTGCTTCCTCTGTGTAACCAGTTTTTAGCCCATTGCAACCTTTGTAGCTTTGTAACATTTTATTAGTATTGCTTAAAGTAAATTCCCCATTCCTTAATTTTCCATTAACAGTTGAAGTATAGTTTAAAATCCATTTATGCTTTAACAATTCTTTTGTCATAATTGCAACATCTCTAGCACTAGAATAGTGTTCTTCTGCATGTAGCCCTGTTGAATTAACAAAATGTGTGTTTTTTAAATTTAGTTTTTTTGCTTTTTCATTCATTAGGTCCACAAAAGCTTCCTGGCTTCCCGCAACATATTCAGAAAGTGTTCTTGCCGCGTCGTTTGCAGAATTAATTACAACTGCTTTTAAAAGATCTCTAACGCTCATTTTCTCTCCAACTTCAAGCCACAAAGAAGACTCATCATTAGCAGGTTTAGCATTCTCTGTTGCAGTAACCAAATCTTCTAAAGAGATCTTTTTTTCTTCAATGGCTTCAATAACTAAAAGCATAGTCATAATTTTTGTTACAGAAGCAATTGGAAGTTTCTCGTCAGCGTTTTTTTCAAATAAAACCTGCCCTGACCTGTAATCTGTTAAAATGTAAGCTTTTGCGGGGAGTTCGTTAATATCATCTGTTTTTTCTTTAGAATTACCCGCTTTTTCTGTTTTAGTGGTAATTTCTTTGTTAACATTTGTTGCAGTAACTTTAAAATTAACAGGGAATAAAGAAATAAATATTAAAACAAAACTAAAAAATTTTTTTAAAATCATACTAACACCTCTTAAACGTTTTTAAGAATTTTTATGCTTGTTTTCTTTATTTTATTAATGCTAGTCAACTTTTTTTAAAACAAATTTATTAAAATTTCAAAAAATTACGCTAAAATAAAACAAACTTATTAGAAAACTTTAATTTTTTCTAACCAAACTTCCAGGAACTATTTCAACATTTGTTTTAAAAGGAATGTAAACCATCATTTCTGAATTTGGAGCTGAATTTATTTCATTTTTGTTTTCATCCAAAATTTTAGAAACTTTAAAGTTTAAAGTCTCTCCATTTGGAGTAAGCATTTCAATTAAATCTCCTACAATAAATTTATTTTTTTGCTTAACTAAAATTAATTCACCGTCATAAGAACAAACAACAGCCACAACATTATAGTTTCTAACATAACCCCCATTTTCATAATATTGCCCATTTAATTTATTCTCACCAAACAAAAAACCTGTTGTATATTTTCTATGACTAATTTTTTCTAATTCATTTTTAACATCTTCAGGAACAAAATATTTTGTTTTATTTAAAATGCTATTTTTTAAAATTTCAACTGCTTTTTTGTAGGCATTAGTTACAACACTAACATAATAAAAAGATTTCGCTCTTCCTTCAATTTTAAAGCTAGTTACTCCTGCTGAATATAGTTCTTCTAAATGTTCAATTAAGCATAAATCTTTAGAATTTAAAATGTAGCTCCCTTTTTCATCTTCAAAAACATCGTAAAACTCCCCTGGCCTTTTTTCTTCTTTTAAGCTAAATTTCCATCTACAAGGCTGAGCGCACTGACCTTTGTTTGCATTTCTATTGGTTAAATAAGATGAAATTAAACATCTCCCAGAAACAGACATACACATAGCACCATGAACAAAACATTCAAGTTCTAATTCTTCTGGAGTGTTTTTTCTAATGGTCTCTATTTCTTTTAAGCTAAGTTCTCTTGCTAAAACAATTCTTTTAGCTCCTAGTTCAAACAAAGCATTAGCTGTTTTGTAGTTCATTACTCCAAATTGTGTTGAAATGTGAAGAGGAATTTTAATTTTTAATTTTTTTATTTCTAAAATAATCCCTATGTCTGCAACAATTAAAGCATCCACTCCTATTTCTTCTGCTCTTTTTAAAAATTTTGCAACTTTTTCCACCTCATCGTTATTTGGAATCGTGTTGCAGGTGAGGTAAACCTTAACATTTTTGCTATGTGCAAATTCCACTGCTTTTTTTAAAATTTCATCTGTAAAATTTGCAGCTGCTGCTCTCATTCCAAAAATTTCTCCACCCAAATAAACTGCATCTGCACCGTACAAAATTGCAAACTTTAAACTTTCAAAATCTTTTGCAGGCGAAAGAATTTCAACCTTTTTCATTTAAACAACCTCTAATTTTTAACGTAATATCTTTATTATTTTAGGAAGAATATGTTTTTTTATGCTCATTAAAATTTTTAGAATATAATATTTTCTTATTTTTAGAATCTGCATAAAAATAGTAATAATCTTCATCAGAAGGCTCAACTGCTGCATTAATTGCACTAATTGTTGGAATGCAAATTGGGCCTGGCGTTAAACCTTTACTTTTATATGTATTATATTTTTCAAATTTTTTTAAACCAACACTTAAATTGTTCTTTTTAACATCTTTTTCAATTTTCTTAAAATAAAGTGCCGTCACATCTGACTCCAACCTTTGGTTTTTTTTCAACCTATTATGAAAAACACTAGAAACTCTAGGCATTTCTTTTTCGTCTTCTGTTTCTTTAATTATTATTGAAGCTAATGTGAAAGTTTCCAATAAATTTAATTTTTTTCCTTTAATTTTTTTTTCTAATTTTAAGATTTCTGCATTTGTTTTTTTTAAAATTTCTCTAGCAATATTTTTAGCAGAATAGTCTTCCTTGTTAATAATAATTGTTTGTGGTAAAATAAAACCTTCCATTGGAAAATATGCTTCATCTAATTTTTCTTTTTTTAACTCTTTTACAAAATCGAATTTTTCATAATTTTCTTCATTATTAATTTCGTTTATTATTTCTTTAATGTTAAAATTTTCCTCATCCTTATATTTTTCAATAACATCAAAAAAATCCATGCCTTCACTAAATGTTAGTTTAGAATCATAAATTATTTTAGAAGCATCGCACAAATTTTTTATTATATCGCCATAACTCATATTACTTTTTAATTTAAACTTACCGTGTTGTAAATTATCTTTAATGTTGTTATAACCTTTTAGTTTAGAATAAAATTTAAAAAGAAGGTTACTAGAAATTAATTTGTTTTCTTTTAAAATTTGAGATACTTTAGTTATGCTGCTGTTTTTTGGAATATTAATTGTTTTTTCAACACTAGAAAATTTAAAAAAAGCAAAAATTTCATTAGTTATTAAAAATGTTGAAATTATAATAAATATTGAAAGAATAATTAATAATATTTTTTTATATTTCAAATTAAAGACCCTTTCTAGTTTTAGTGTATTTTTACAATATTTTTTTCTGTTACTACTAAATTAACTGCAACATCTAAATAATTATTAAGAATATTTCTCTTTAAATTAAAATCATAACAAACACCAATTTTAAAACATTTAAAATTAGCTAAAAATTTGTCGTAGTAACCTTTTCCGTAACCAATTCTCTGCCCTTTTAAACTGTAAACAAAACCTGGAACAACACAGACAATTTTTTCATTCGCTTCGTTATTTAAAACTAAGTTTTCTTTTTTGGGTTTGGGTTCTAAAAGAGAAAGTTTTGTTAAATGTAGTTCTTCTAAACTTTTAATTTTATAAAAGCTTAAGTTTTCTTTAAAAACAACAGGAACAGCAACTTCTTTTTTAATTTTTAAACAATTTTTAATAAAATTAATTGTTCCAACTTCTAAGTTAACCGAAACATAACACAAAACAAGCTTTGCTTCTTTAAAATAACTCAAACTAATTAATTTTTTGTAAATTTCATCATCTTTTTTCTCTTTTTCTTTAAATTTCATTTTTTTTCGTTTTTTTATGTTTTTTTCTCTTAGCTTTTTTTTAATTAAAACTAAACTTTCCATTGCACTTCTTTTTCAATTTCTTCTGCTTTGTTTTTATTAGTTAAATATTCAATTATTTTAAAAGAAAATTGTTGAGCTGTGCCTGCCCCTTTAGAAGTTATAATGTTCTTGCTTAAAGTAACATTCTCATTTGAAATTTCAGCTTCTTCTAAAAATTTTTCAAAACCAGGGTAGCAACATGCTTTAATTTTTTTTAAAAGCCCTAATTTTCCTAAAATTGAAGGAGCAGCACAAATTGCCGCAATAGAAGCCATGCTAGCTGCCTCTTTAACATATTTTAAAACTTTTTCGTTATTATATAAATTCTCTGTTCCTTTTAAACCACCAGGAAGAATAATTAAATCTTCCTCTTTTAAAGTTTCATTAAAATCTTCTAAAGTTAAATCTGCAGTAACTTCTAAGTTGTGAGACCCTTTAATTTTCTCTCCTCCAACTCCAATTGTTTTAACGTTAAACCCCGCTCTTTTTAAATAGTCAAACGGCGTTATTGCTTCAACTTCTTCAAACCCTTCTGCTAAAAATAAATATACCATAAAACACCTCTTTTAAATTATATTTAACACTAATTCTTTTATTTTGTTTGCAATAGTAGAAATTTCAAAAATTTCAACTTCATCACTACATTTTAAAACTTTCCAATTTAATTTTTCTGCAGCAAAGAGGGCAGCTCTTCTGCAACTTTTTAGGTAATTAAAATTTTTCTCATGAATATCTTTCACATTATTACGTTTTTGCATTAGTTTTTTAGAAACTTCTGGTTCAACGTCTAAATAAATTAAAACATCTTCTTTGGGTAGCCCTAATTTTTTTATTTCATAGTCATAAATCCAACCTATGAATTTCTCCCATTCGCATTCTTTTAATTTAACCATCTGGTGAACTATGTTAGAGCTAACATATCTGTCTGCTATTATTACATAATCTTTAAAATATTCATTCTTCCAGTTTTTTTCAAATGTAATAAAATGGTCACATGCATAAAAACTAGACGCAGCAAAAGGGTTAACTTTAAATAAATCCTCATAAATTTCACCGTTTAAATATTGCTTAACCAAAGCAGAAGAATTTGAAGCATAATTAGGGTATTCCACTCTTTTAACGTTAACGTTTTGCTCTTTTAAAAATTCTTCTAAAATTTTAGACTGTGTGTTTTTTCCGCTAGCATCTAAGCCATCTAAAACAATTAATCTACCCATTACTTCTTATCTCACATTTAATTTTTTCAATTTTTTTATGTACATCTTCCATTTTTTTGCAGGACATTTTCCCTTCAGAACATTTTCCTCTAACACAACTAGGCCCAGCATTTTTAAAAATTGCAGGAGCAACCCTTAAAACAATTTTTAACATTTCATATGCCAAATTTCTAATTTCCCATTGTGCCCTGTTGCAACATCTTAGTTTAAAAAAATTTAACAAGCTTCTAGCGTTCATAGTAACAATAAATTTTGTTGCACATGCATTAGGCAAAACAAACCTAGCGTCCTCAGAAGAAAGTTTAACAGAAATTTTTTCTGCCTTTTTTTCTTCAACGCCAGCATTCATTAAATTAGTTTTGTTTTCTTCATTTAAAATTTTCATTAAACTAGAATAACATTTTTTTGAATCTTCCATAAATTTTAAAAATATTTCTTTTGCTTTTTTGTTTTTTTCAATTTTAGAAGGAACAACAAAAGAAAAATTATGCTCTTCAACATATCTCTGACTTTGCACACTAAAAGATGCAATTCTGTGCCTTGTAATTTGTGCTAATAAAGCACGAGAAACCCCTTCAACAGCAAAAGTGAAACTAGCGTGCTCTATTGGGCTTTCGTGCCCAAATTCTAATAGATTTTCAACAAACTTTTCTGCAACTTCTTCGGTTACCTTTTCAATGACGGAATCAACATTTCCACCGCTATAGCAAAGCCTTGCTGCAACAGAGACTAAATTTTGTGGCAAATTTGAAAAACTAATTAATTTAACTTTCATCTTAATTTCTCCTAATTTTTTAACTCATTTTTGCAACAATATTAATTTAATTTTTGCTTAAAATTTCTTCAAGCGCAGTAGCTAGTTGGTCTGGGCAGGAAGTTGTTTTAAAGCCACAGGGAATTCCCTTTAATTTTTTTATTACTTCTCTTGCGTTTTGCCCTTTAACCAAAGCAGACAAACCAGAAGTGTTGCCGTTGCAACCTCCCTCAAATTTCACTTCTTTAATTATTTCCCCATCAATGTCTATATAAATTTTCCTACTACAAACCCCTTTTGGAATGTAAACATGTTTCAAATTAAAGCCCCCTT
The DNA here is from genome assembly GCA_947304245.1 of uncultured Clostridia bacterium. GTDB lineage: Bacteria > Bacillota > Clostridia > Oscillospirales > Ruminococcaceae > RUG12519. The sequence continues at coordinate 164,034 of CAMZAK010000001.1, read as the reverse complement.
CACTTTAATATTCTTTCAATATAAACATAAGGAGTAAAACAATCTCCAATTTTAACAGCACTAGAGCCATAAAGCCCATGAAAATCTGTTCCTCCCGTTGCAATTAAATTGTTAACTTTAGCAATATTATAAAGCTTTTCTCTTTCAATTTTACTGTTTTTAGGGTGCCAAACCTCAACACCATCTATTGCTTTTTTTAAAACGAGTTCATCTAACAAATCGAAACTATTATGAACACTAGGATGAGCTAAAACAGATTTCCCACCTGCTTCTTTTATTAATTTTAAAATTTCTTCCACATCGTTGTGTTTAAATTTAATTTTTTCTTCTCCTTTAAAAACTGTTCTATATAAGTCTCCACAAACCTGACTAGAGTAGCCACATTCAGCAATTGCATGCAAAATGTTTGTTTCAAAAACAACTCCAATTTTAGATTTATATTTTTCAATTAACTCTGGCACGACATTATATTTTTTTAAAATTAAAGGAATAACCCTTTTTGCTTCTTCTTCCCTACTTTTTAAAACCTCTTTGCAATATGGCTCTAAAATTTCAGGTTCTTTTAAATTGTAGCACAAAATATGAACTTTTCTGTTTCTTTTAAAGTCCATGCAGGAAAGTTCCGCTCCAAATATTAAGTTTATTTTATATTTTTCTCCTAAAATTTTAAGTTCATTGTAGTCGTGAAATAAATCGTGGTCTGTTATTGAAATATAACCAAGCCCTGCTTTTGCTGCTAAATAAACTAAATTTTCAACATCTAAAGAACCATCCGAAAATCTGCTATGCATATGCAAATCTCCAGAAGTCTTTAAAACTTTTTTAGAATCATCCACTAAAAAACCACCTTAATTTAATTTATTTTATTGAATTATCGCAAAAAAACAGCTTAAAGTCAAATTTAAACATTTATTTTAAAAATCTTGCAAACAAAAATGTTGTTATGGAGTCTGTTAAAGCTGCTATTAATTCTAAACATATAAGATATGAAAATCTTTTAACATATAGTTTAACCACTTCTTTATTTCTTTGTTTGAATTTTTCTGGAAATAAATTCTTAAAATTATTATTTGAAAATTTTATGCTGAATTTTGCTGCTAATATTAAAATTAAAGTATGAATTATTTCAGATGGAGCTATAATTAAAATTGAAAATATAATCCCTTTTAACCCTCTAAAAGAATATAGATACGCTGTTGAAAGCCCTAAACCCAAACCATGAAAAATAGGCATAAAAAACCCTACCGGTTGCCCTAATGGGAAAAATCCTAAAAAAAACAAAACTATAATTGAAATAGTTGAACTAAAAAAAGAAGAAAAAAATGTTATGAAAATGGATTGTTCTACCCTGTTTTTAAGAAATTTTTGCATTAAAAAGTTTAACTGATTTAATGTTTCAGTGTGATTTACAAAAATTAAAATTGTTCCAAACAAAAAACTAAATGTGAAAAGTAAGAATAAAATTTTAAATAAATCTATTTTTTTTAATGAAAAAGAAACGAAAAATTTTTTTCCAGTAATAGTAGAAGACTTTAACATATATGCACATCCCTTATTTTTAAATATTTAATATATAAAATATACTATGTTGGACATGCAAATAATATTCACTCTAAAAATTTAAAAATTTTCTTTAGAAAGTTCTATTGCTCTTTTAGTTGTTTCTTCGCAGGTTTTTTCAATTATTTCTAAAAAATTGTTTTCTTTTAAAACTTCTAGCCCTTTTTCTGTTGTTCCTTTTTTTGAAGTAACTTCTTCAATTAATTTAGAAATTGGTTTGTTGCTTTGAAGCATCATTTTAGCACTTCCAATTAATGTGTTGCAAAAAAGCTTTAAAGCATTTTCTTCATCAATTTCACTTTTCTTTGCAAAATTTAAAAAACCTTTCGCAAAATAATAAATAAAAGCAGGGGAAGAACCGTTAATTGCAATAACATGGTTCATCTTTTCTTTTTCAACTTCGCAAACAAAGGAACTTTTAGAAAAAATCTTTTTGCAAAAATTGAATTCAAATTCTTCAACATGCTTTCCTTTAGAAACAGCAACAGCACCAAAGCCTAAAATTAAAGGTGTATTTGGCATAATTTGAATGAATTTTGTTTCAAACCCAAGAAAAGAAGAAACAAAATCTTCACTAATTCCTGCTGCAATTGAAAGCAAAACAACATCTTTTTTAATTAAAGGTTTAATTCCCTTTAAAACTTCCACATAATTTTGAGGTTTAACTGCTAAAACAACATATTTGCAGTTACTTAAAATTTCAGAATAGTCTTCACATAAAAAAACATTAAATTTTTTTAAGTATTCATAATTATTTTTAACTTTATCATAACAAAAAATTTTAAAATTTTCTTCTAATTTTAAAATCCCACAAATTATTGCTTTTGCCATATTCCCGGTTCCAATAAAACCAACACTTTCCATTTTAAACTCCTAATTTAAAATTTTAGTTAAACTTTAATTTTTGTTTTGTTTTTTTCCAAAACAGCCTTTATTGCAATAGCGCATTCAACTCTTTTTTTCTCCATCTCACAAGAAATTAAATATGGTTTTAAAACATCTCCAGCATATTTAAAATTATTAGCATTACAACCACCACCACAATAATATTTAGCCCAACATTTTAAACAATCTTTTTTGTTTAATAGGTTTACCTCTTCAAATTTTTCTTTTAAAGTTTCGTTAAAAGTTTCTTTTAAAAGATTCCCCATAAGCCATTTTTTTTCTCCAACAAATTGGTGGCAAGGGAAAATGTCCCCTTCAGGGGAAATAGCAACATATTCACAACCACAACCACAACCTCTAATTCGTTTTAAAATGCAAGGGCCCTGCGTTAAATCTAAATTAAAATGAAAAAAATTAACATCACCGCCGCTTTCTTTTTCTTTTATAATTAATTCTGCTAATTTTTCATATTCATTAAAAATTTTTGGTAGGTCTTCTTCATTAATGGCATATTCTTTCTCTTTTTCACAAACAACAGGTTCAATTGAAATGTTGTTAAACCCGTTTTCATGAAAGTGAATAAAATCTTTCACAAAATCTAAATTGTTTTTTGTGAATGTTCCTCTTATGTAATAATTTTTTTTGCCTCTAACTTTAGCAAATTCTTTAAATTTTTCAATAACTAAATCGTAACTTCCCTGCCCGTTTTCTGTAATGCGAAATTTATTGTTAACTTCTTTTCTCCCGTCTAAAGACAAGACAACGTTATGCATATTTTCATTAATATATTTAATTTTTTCAGAATTTAACAAAACACCGTTAGTTGTTACCGTGAACCTAAAATTTTTATTAAATTTTTTCTCTTTTTCTCTAGCATATTCAATTGTTTTTTTTAAAACTTCAAAATTTAAAAGTGGTTCTCCTCCAAAAAAATCTATTTCTAAATTTTTTCTTTTTTGAGAATTTTTAATTAAAAAATCTACCGCAGCTTTTGCAACTTCAAAAGACATTAACATTCTTCCTTGTTTAAAGTCTCCGGTTGAAGCAAAACAATATTTACATCTTAAATTGCAGTCGTGCGCTATGTGCAAGCAAACGGCTTTAATTGCTGCTTTGTTTTTTGTTTCGTTAAAATTAAAATTTGAAAACTCACTAAAAAGCATTTCTTTTTTATAAAGAAACAATAATTCTTCAAATCTTTCTGAAATTTCTTTTTCTTCATAATCTTTAAATTTTAAAACCAATTCTTTTAATGCGCTAGCAGGATCTTTAAAATTAACACAATCTAAAATTTTAAAGGTTAGCTCGTCCACGAGGTGAACACAACCGCTTTCAACATCTAAAACAATAAAATTATTAAACATTTTAAATTTATGAATCATACAAACAAAGCTGACAAACCTTTTAGTTGCCAGCTGCCCCCTTTTTAATTTTAAAAATTAAATTTTTTCGTTTTTGGTTAAATTCTCACATTCCTGGTTTGCAACAGTGCAAGAAGTTTTGCAAGCAGATTGGCAAGAAGTTTGGCATTCGCCACATCCACCATAACAAGCAGAGTTTTTAAGTGTTTTTTCATTTAAAGTTTCAATGTGTTTCATAACAACCCTCCAAAACATTTTCACATTAATTAAATTATAACATAACTAAAAATTTTATTCAAACTTTATGAAGTAGATCTGTTATTGAAGGCATTTTTAAAAACTTTTTTGGAACCATTAATTCAACATCATCAACCGATTTTCTTAATTTTTTCATTATTTTTAAAATAACATCTCTAGAAAATTTTGCTTTATCTAACTTCTTATTAAAATTTTTAATTTCTTCTAAAGATTTAATTAATTCGTTTTTGTTTCTATTAATATTTTCAATAGAAAAATTTAAAAATTCAACATCTTTAACAATTGTTTTATTTTTAAGTTTTAATTTTTCAATTCCATTTAAGGTGTCACACAATTCTTTTGTGTATTCTAAAATTGCAGGCAATATCTCTTTCCCTAACATTTCTAGCATGGTGTGCGCTTCAATTAAAATTGTCTCACAATAATTGTTTAAAAGAATTTTATATCTAGCAAGGCACTCACCCGAAGTAAGAACATTAAAATGCTCAAAAAGAGAAATGTTTTTTTCTTTAACATATTCTTCTGCTGCGGTTACGGTGTCTTTAATTATGCATAAATTTCTTTTTTTTGCTTCTTCTTCCCATTCTTTAGAATAGTTATTGCCATTAAAAATTATATTGTTATGCTCTTTAACGGTGCTAGAAATTATTTTAACAACAGCATTTTCAAAGCTGCTTTCCTCTTCGAAAATTTTAACAAAATATTCTAAAGATTCTGCAACAATTAAATTAATTACTGTGGTGCACATTGAAATTGAAGCAGAAGAACCAAGCATTCTAAATTCAAACTTATTTCCAGTAAAAGCAAAAGGAGAAGTTCTGTTTCTGTCACTGTCATCCTTCAACAAATTTGGAAGTGTTTTTGCTTTAGTAATTAACATGTTCTTAAAATCTTCACTGAAAATTTCTTTTTCAATGCTTATGTTACTTAAAACTTTTGTTATTGTTTCTCCTAAAAAAATTGACATTATAGCAGGAGGAGCTTCGTTCCCGCCTAGTCTGCAATCGTTTCCTGCTGAAGCTGCCGTCATTCTTAGTAACCCAGAATATAAACTCACACCTCTAATTACAGCACAAAGAAAAACTAAAAATCTAACATTTTCTTTTTTTGTTTTTCCAACGTCTAAAAGATTAATACCGGTGTTTGTGCATAAAGACCAATTATTATGTTTGCCAGACCCATTAACCATTAAAAAAGGTTTTTCATGCAAAAGACAAGCCAAATTGTTTTTTTTAGCAATAACCCTCATAATTTCCATTGTTAGTTGGTTGTGGTCTGCTGCAACATTGCAAGATTCAAAAACAGGAGCCATTTCATGTTGAGAAGGAGCAACTTCATTGTGTTTTGTTTTAGAACATATTCCAAAAGACCACAATTCTTCATCTAGTTTTTTCATGTAGTCTGCAACTTTAATTTTAATTCTGCTGCAGTAGTAATCGTCCATTTCTTGCCCTTTTACTGGGTTTGCTCCAAAAAGAGTTCTTCCACAAATTTTTAAATCTAGCCTGTTTTCATAATTTTTGCGATCTATTAAAAAATATTCCTGTTCTGCTCCAACTGTTGGCGTTACATTTATTACATTAGAAACCCCGAAAAATTTTAAAACTTTAATTGCTTGAGTAGACAAAACTTCCATAGATCTTAACAACGGCGTTTTTGTGTCTAAAGCTTCCCCATTATAAGAACAAAAAGCTGTTGGAATGTACAGCGTATTGTCTTTAATAAAAGCTGGAGAAGTGCAGTCCCATATTGTGTAACCTCTTGCTTCAAATGTGTTTCTAAGGCCACCATTAGGAAAAGAAGAAGCATCTGGTTCACCTTTTATTAAACATTTTTCAGAAAAATTTATTTCAACTTCCCCGTTTGTTAAATCTATGAATCCATCATGTTTTCCGGCAGATCTTCCTGTCATTGGTTGAAACCAGTGAGTGTAGTGCGTTGCGCCATTTTCAATTGCCCAATTTTTCATGGCAGATGCAACAATTGAAGCAATTTCAGGCTCTAAAGGAGAAGAAAATTCAATAGATTTTTTTAAGCTTAAATATGTTTCTTTTGGGAGATATTTTTTCATAACTTTATCGTTAAAAACTTTTTTAGAAAAGTTTTTTGAAAGTTTCAAAATTAAAACCTCCTAAAATAAATAATAATCACCTAGGTATGTTAACATTTAGGGATTTTAAAGTCAAGGAATATTGTTTAATTTAATAAATTAAAAATTTTTAAAAAAAATTAATATTTTTTAGCATATTTATTAACAAATTAAAATATGCTTGTTTTAACAAATATTTTATTGTACAATCTTAGTGTAAATCTTAATATAAACTAAAAAGTGTGGGAGGTAAATATGGATTCAGCAAATAATGGTGGTTTATATAGCACAATGATTATGTTAGTTGCTATGGTTGCAATATTTTATTTTTTATACTTAAGGCCACAAAAGAAAAAAGAAAAAGAATACATTAAAATGAGGGATTCTTTAAAAATTGGAGATGTTGTTATAACAATAGGAGGAATTGTTGGAATAATAACCTCAATTAAAGAAGACGTTTTAATTTTAGAAACAGGAAATGACAAAAATAAAGTTAGAATAAAAAAATGGGCAATAAAAGAAATTGAAAATTTAGAGAAAAATTAAAAAAATTCATATTGTTTTAAAAAATTAACATAAACAAATTAAAAATTATTATTTTTAATTTTAGGAGGGTTATATTTTGAATAAATTAAAAATAAAACATTATTTTAAAACAACTATTTTTGGAATGTTAATTGCTCTAATTATTTTAACAGTACTCTTTGCACTTTTTAGTATTGTGGTGCTATATTCTAACATTTCTCCAACACTAATAACTCAAATTTCAACAATTTTAGGAGCTTTAAGTTTATTTCTCTCAACCTTTATTGTTACTAAAATTATTAAAAAAAACGGGATTTTTATTGGCTTGCTGTTCGGATTAATAACAGGTTTAATAATTCTTTTAATAACATATTCTTCAACAGGGGTTATTTTTAGCATAGGCAACATAACTAAAGTTTTAATAATAACTTTAGCTTCTTGCTTGGGAGGAGTTTTTGGGGTTAATTCTAAAGAATAATACTTTAACAAATTAATTTTAATATTAATAATTATGACTTAATTTTTTGAAATAACAAAATTAAGTCATTTTTGTTGTTTTAATTTAATTTTTCAGAAATTGGTCTATTTGCATTTTAACATTGAAAAAACTAAAAATTTGTAGTATAATGTTTGTTTTATGAGTTCAATTAAAATAAAAAAAATCAAAGTAATTATAAACAAATAATTTGTTTTGAAAGGATTAAAAAATTTTATGAAAAGTAAAAAAATGTTAAAATTTTTATTTACATCAATTTTAGTTGCAACCGTTACAACTAGTAATGCTTTAGTTTTTGCAAAAAAAGAAAAAATAAAAACAGTTGAAGTTGTAGAAAACCCTAAAAATGTTATTAAAGTTAAAGATGAAGAAATCCCTGAAGATGTTACTGAAAAAGATGTTACTAAAGTTGAAGTTGAAGAAAGCTCTAAAGACACTACTGAAAAAGAAGTTTACACAAAAGAAGAAATAGAGAACAAAATTAAAGAAGAAAATGAAAATTTTTCAGAAAACAAGAAAATTGAAACCAAAAAAGAAGAAGAATTATTTAAGAAAAACAAAGAAACGTTTAAAAATTTTGATGAAAATAACTATAAAGTTGATGGATTTGAATTAATACCTTTCAATAAAAATGGTGCACCAATTCTTTTATATAAACACATTAAAACAAAAGCTATAATTATTATTATTCCCCATTAACAACTTAAACCCAAATTTCGCTAAAACGGAAAAAATATTAGATAGATATACATTTAGAGCTTTCAAGCCAGATGACAGAGGTTTAGTGCATTACTTAGAACACTGCGTTGTTGGAGATGAATTAGTTAAAATAGCGTTTGAAAAAAATAATAAATTGTTAAAATTTAATGCTGAAACATTAAAAGATGCTTTACAAATAATCTATAATCCTATGTATGCTAATAAATTATTCATTAAAAAATTAATAAAAGAATTAAAAAGCCCTGAAATGTTAAAAAATGAAAATATTTTTAAAATAGAGAAAAGTAGAATACTTAATGAAGCTGAAAAAAACCAACTAGATAATATAAATGATGAAATAAAAGAATTGTTTTATTATAATTTTAGTGAAAAATTTAACCGTTATGGAATTCCAGAAGAATTGAAAAAAATCTCGCCAGATGAAGTTAAAAAATATTTTAAACAAATAATTCATCCTTCTAATTTGTTGGTTACTAAATATTTAGATTTAAACCCTAAAGAAGTTAAAAAATATTTAACTATGCTAAATGAAGAATATTTAAAACATTATGATTATAAAGAAATTTTTGTTGAACCTTTTAGAAAGAAAGAAAATTATAATTATAGAAAAATTGAAGCATGCAAAAAACAAAATATTCTTTATTATTATAATGATAGGCATGAAATGGTTAATTGCGATTATTGTGCTCACATTAATTTTTTAGATTCTGAAAACCAAAAAGAAAAAGGTTTATATCATAAATATGAAATTTTAAATTATATTGAATTAAATAGCAAAAAAGAAAAATTGGAACTAGAAAATTTTGTTAAAAAATTGGGGTATCCATCAATACATTTTAATAATTTAAATAGTTTTAGTCTTGATGGAAATAATAAAAAACTTTTTGAAAAAGAAATTTTACAAGAAAATTCAAAAAAAATTTTTGAGTTTATTTTAAAAAAATTTGAGAATTTTAATGATGAAGAAATTGAAAAAAACGTTAAAATGTTAACTCCAGTTAAATATAATAAGGACAAATCTCATGAAGAAGAACAATTGTTTTTTTCTAATGTTGTAAGATTTAGAAAAAATGAATTTTTAGATGAAACTTTAATAAAAAATTTTATTAATTTTAAAAACCCTTTTTCAAAAAATACGCTAGAAATTACTGAAAACAATGAAATTAAAGATTCAAAAGAATATTATATTAATAAAATTAAAAAATACATATTAAATTTAATAAAAGAGTTTAAAAATAAAACTCCTTCTCAAATTAGAGTTTTTTTCAGAACTAAAAACAAAAAACCAGACCCTGAATATTTAAAAGCTGCAGAAAATTTGAAAAAAAGATATATTATACCATTAAAATTTAAAGAAACTAAAAATAAGGCATTAGTTTATTTTGTAAAAAATTTTTTAATTAGTGAACTTGAAAAAGAAGTTACTAAAAGAGCATTAAACTACTATACTCCTAAAAATCCCCCATTCATTAAAGATTATATTGCCTTTAACGAAGCACCAAAAAAAGAAATTTTTAAAAATGAACTAAAGTTTTTTGAAGAAGATTTTGAAAAATTTTTAAAAAATTTAAAAATTAATAAATCAATTTTTAATAAGTTTAAAGAAGATTATGAAGAAATAAGTAAAGATGAAAAAAATCAGTTTAAAGAAATAAAAAAAGAGTTTAATAAAGCGTTAAGAGCAGTGAACCATTATTTAAAACACGGGTTAGATGAAAATGCAGACGTTTACAATAAGAAAAAAGACAGATTTAAAATTGATAGCAAAACAACAAGAACTCATTTATATAATATAGTCCCTGCAAGATGTATGTATATTTTTTCAAATTTTGAAGAATATTTAAATTATAAAAAATTAAAAAGTGAATTTATTTTAAAATATGGACAATTAGATAAATTAAAACATAAAGATGTTTTAGTAGACAAAGAATTTGTTAAAGATTTAAAAAAATATTTTATTGAGCCTTTAAAAAAAGCAATTCCAAATGGAGAAATTATTAATAAAATAGATGATATTTCTTATGAAGACTTTATTAAAACTTTAAAATCTTGCAGTTTAGTGGAAAAAGAAACATATGAAAAAGACCAAAAAAAATTAGATGAAATATTAAGAAAAAATTTAGGTTACAGCATTTAAAAATGTTATTTAAATTAAAATCATGCAGATTAATTTTAGTTTGCATGATTTTTTAATTTATTATTAAAATGTAAAATCTAATTAATGATACTTAACTATACTTTATTGTGTTAATTATAATTCATTGTTTGATAGATATTGTTCTAGTTCTTTTATTAATTCATCACCGTCATAGTTTTTGAATATTTTTAACATACATCCACTTATCATAAGATTTAAATCAAGTTTTGGTTGAAATGAACATGTATCAGTTTTAAAACCATAACATCGTTTATTGTTTGCATATGCAATACCAAGCTCAACACACGCGCCATCATCCGGAACTCTGCCGTCCAGATTCATAAATAAAATATCAGACTCTTTTACCTTACCGGAGTCAAGGCTAAAAATCATTTTAATGAGTTCTTCTTCGCTTTTATCTTCTAACTTAACCTCTTCAAAACCATCTCTTTGTGGAAGAAAAACCTGATAGCCATTATCCTCAAGAACTTTTGCAACTTTGAGGTTAAAATCTTTTTCAGCCTGATTAAACAACGGACCAGCAAAATAGACTTTTTTTCCTTCTCCAGCATTACTAGATGTATTTGTTTCATTTGTGAATTTACTATAATTCATGTAAATTTCCTTTCGTATATTAAATTTAATTTACAACACCATTAACACAGCGTTCCTGCATCAATTAAACACGGTCAATTGTAATTTTTATTGAATTTTTCGTGCAGGAATATAAACATAAATATCAATATTATCAAACACTCATCTTATCATTGACATTAACCTTTTGAGGTTTCGTCTTTCTGCAAGGGTTTATAATACATCGCACACGGGAAAGCCCTTATTGCAATTTCTGAATTGTTAAACTATTTTGTTCTTTAATGGGTTAATTATAATTTGTTGTTTGATAGATATTGTTCTAGTTCTTTTATTAATTCATCACCATTATAGCTCTTGAATATTTTTATCATACACCCACCTATCAATGGATTCAAATCAAGTCTTGATTCGAATGAACGCGTGTCGGTTTTCAAACCATAACAACGTTTTCCGCTTGCATATGCAAAACCAAGCTCAAAAGATGAACCTTCTTCGGGGGCTCTACCGTCCAGATTTATAAATAAAATATTACACCATTTTAACTTATCTGTATTAAGGTTAAAAACCATTTCAGTTAGTTCATCTTCACTTTTACTACCTTCCATCTTAGCTGCTTCTATACCGTCTCTTTGCGGTATAAAAACTTGATAACCGTTGGCTTCAAGCACTTTCACAATTTTAAGGTTAAAATCCTTTTCACCCTGATTAAATAACGGACCAGAAAAAAAGACTTTTTTGCCTTCTCCGGCATTATTATATGTATTTGTTTCATTGGAAATATTTTCTGAATTCAATATGTTTCTTCCTTTCAATTTTTATAGTTTAAATTATAATATTCAGGTAAAATAAAATTGCTACAAATGGACTTAAAAATTAAAAAAAATTTAATAGGTTTAATTTCTGTTTTTAGTTTAAGTTTAGCTTTTAATTTTTCTGTTAGTGCAAAATCTTTAAATTTAAGTAAAAAAACTATGTCAGAAATTTCTAATATTAGCAAAAAGGGTGAAAAGAAAAATATTGATTAATTAATTAATTAATTAAAACTTTAAAAGGAAAATGAAAAAATTATATGGTTCTAAATTCACAAAAAAAGTTAAAAAAATTATAATAAATGGACACAACAAGCAGCAGATTCTTGGAAAGATGTTGCTGCAACTGCGCCTTTTAAAAAAAGAAATCTAAAGAAGAAATAAAAGAAGAAGCCGAAGAAATGAAAAAAAGTAAAGGAAACTATTATTGTGTTAATTTTGTAGATTTTGCTTTAGGAAAAGAAAACCCAAATAGAAGTAATTTAATATTTTTAGCAAAATACATAGGCTTATTAAGCAAATTAAAAAAATAAGTTAAATTTTAAATTATTATAATATTTTTTTGGGTAACAAGCTAATTTTTAGTTTGTTATCTTTTTTATTAAAATAATTGAATTTTTAAAATTTTTTTGGTAAACTAAAAAATGTTATTTATTATTTTTAGTTGAGGTGATATTTTTGGAAACAGAAAAAAAAACAGTTTTAACTTCTGAAGGTTTAAAAAAATTAGAAGATGAGTTAGAGCAATTAAGAACTAAAACAAGAAAAGAGGTTGCAGAAAAATTAAAGGTTGCTCTTTCTTTTGGAGATTTATCTGAAAATAGTGAATATGACGAAGCTAAAAATGAGCAAGCTAGAGTTGAAGCCAGAATTTTGCAACTAGAAACAATGTTAAAAAATGTTACAATTTTAGATTCTAATGAACTAACAAATGAGATAATTCAAATTGGGAGTAAGGTTAAAATTAAAGATTTAGAAGACGGCGAAATTTTAGAATATAGAATAGTGGGCTCAATGGAAACAAACCCAGATGAAGGGAAAATTTCAGATGAATCTCCCGTTGGAAAAGCTTTAATTGGGCACAAAATTAAAGATATTGTTAAAATTAAAATTCCTGCAGGAGTTGTGCAGTACGAAGTTTTAGAAATTAGCATTTAGTTTGTTAAAATTAAAAGGAAGACAGGATTTAAAATATGTGTAAAGACAAAGAAAAAATTTCAGAATTTAACACTAGAAAAGAAAAGTTAAAGTCCCTACAAAACGAAGGAAAAGACCCATTTCAAATAACAAATTTTAAGTTAAGCTGCAAAACAAAAGAAATATTAGAAAATTTTGAAGAAAAAGAAGGCAAAGATGTTAGTTTAGCAGGAAGAATTATGAGCAAACGCGTTATGGGAAACATTTGTTTTGCTCATATTAAAGATTTTTGCGGAACAATTCAATGCTACATTAAAAAAGATTGCATGGAAGAAAAAAATTTTAAAGAATTTAAAAAATTAGATGTTGGAGATATTATTGGAGTTTCTGGTGAGGTTTGCAAAACAAAAACAGGAGAAATTTCCATTAAAACCTCTAAAATAACCCTTTTAACAAAAGCATTAAGGCCGTTGCCCGAAAAGTTTCATGGTCTACAAAATACAGATTTAAGATATAGGCAAAGATATGTAGACCTTATTGTTAACGAAAATGTTAAAGAAACATTTTTAATGAGAAGCAAAATTTTATTAGAAATTAGAAAATTTTTAGCAGGCGAAGGGTTTGTGGAGGTGGAAACTCCAATTTTAAACAGCAAAGCTAGTGGAGCCTGCGCAAAACCTTTTAAAACTCATCATAACGCTTTAAATTTAGACATGGTTTTAAGAATTGCATTAGAACTGCATTTAAAAAGATTAATAGTAGGCGGATTTAACAAGGTTTATGAAATAGGTAAGGTTTTTAGAAATGAAGGAATAGACACAAACCACAACCCAGAATTCACCTTGTTAGAACTTTATGAAGCATACACAGACATTTACGGCATGATGAAAATAACAGAAAATTTAATTAAAACTGTTGCTAAAAACGTTTTAGAAAAAGAAGAAATAAACTACAAAGACATAACAATTCCTTTAAACGAGCCTTTTTCTAAAATTACAATGACAGAAGCAGTTTTAAAATATTCTGGTGTGGATTTTTCTAAAATTGAAAGTTTAGAGAAAGCAAAAGAAGTTGCTTTAAAAAAAGGTGTGGAATTTGAAAAACACCATAAAGTTGGAGATATTTTAAATTTGTTTTTTGAAAAATTCGTTGAGGAAAATTTAACAAAACCAACATTCGTTACAGATTACCCAGTAGAAATCTCTCCTCTTGCTAAAAGATGTGCAAAAAACAATAATTTAACAGAAAGATTTGAACTTTTCATTGCAGGAAAAGAGTTTGCAAATGCATTTTCAGAATTAAACGACCCAATAGACCAAAGAGAAAGATTTAAAGAACAACTCAAACTAAAGCAACAAGGAGAAGAAGAAATTTGCGATATTGATGAAGATTTTTTAAACGCTTTAGAATATGGAATGCCGCCAACCGGTGGAATGGGAATTGGGGTAGACAGATTAGTTATGTTAATTAGCAATAGTGAAAGCATTAGAGATGTTATTTTATTTCCAACCATGAAAGATAAAGATTAAATTTGAAATAACTAAAACATAAAATTTTTAAAAATTATTATTAAATATTAAAATAATAATTTTTTGTGGTGTTGGATATAATTCTATTTATTATTAACTTAAACAGTTGTTAACCAACATTTTCATCTTTCAACACGGACTTTTAACAATTTTTTTCAATCTTTAAATTATCTTTTTAAAAAAATTTTTAAAATTTTTTTCTTTATAACAACTTCTACAATAATTTTGTGTGTAGTGTATAATTAATATTATTTTTCTAAAAAGAAGTTAGATAAGACATTGATTTTATTATTTATTTAAAAAATAAGTATCTATAAAACAATATTTAAATTATAAATTGCAATCTATTAAAATAATTTATAATTATTGCTTTATTTTTTTGTTCGATAAAATTAAAATTTAAAAATTCACTAAATAAGGTTTATTTAAATAAATTTAATTTGTCAACTATTGAACACAGTCACTTAAAAAAATATAAAACAATAAAATTACTATCAACATGTTAAAATAACAACTAAATTTTAATAATTTTTGATAATAAAGATAAATGTAAAACTAAAACTAAAACATTAAAAATTTCAATTTATTTTTAGGTGTTTTTTATTATTTTTTTGCTTGTTTTTAATATTTTATCATTATTTTATTACGCTTATTATTAGAAATAATTTAAACTAAATACTTAATTTTATTTTAAAAATTTAATTATTATAAAAAAAAAACAACTAACATTTAGTTAGCTGTCTTTTTATAAGAGAAAGTTATTTTAATTTTCCTTTACAATTTTTATTTCATCTCCAAAACATGAATTTTTTAGTGAATGTTTAAAATTTTCAAAATTTATTTTTTTAAGATTTTTTACATTCAAACAACAAAGTTTGAAAAATCTTCTTATGTTATAAATTAAATACCTAAAAATTTCTGTTTCATTAAAATTAATAGAATATAATTTTTTATTAAAATTTTCATCTGCAAAATTATCGGTTATTTGTAAATAATCATCATATTTTTCATAATAATAAATATTCATATCTTCCTTATTTTCTAAATCATCATCTACTATTTTTTTTAGTAATTTAACTATATTTTGCATTACAGGCTTAATTCTTTTATATTGAGTTAAAGCAGAAAAAACGTCGTCTGAATGTGCACAATCACGAGCAAGAATTAAAAACATTTCATAAATCTCTTCAAAATCTTCTTTTGCGTATAAATTAACAACATTTTTAGCAAACATTCTTAATTTCTTATCTATTACAGAAAAATATTCTTCAATATAATCTTCAAATTCTTTTTTATTAATATAACACCTACTAAATAAATTGTAGAATTTTTCTTCTAATAAATATCTTCTACAAAACTTTAAAATCTGTTCGTAGTCCTCTTCTTTTGGGAAAACGTAAAAATTAACATAAAAAAAATCTTCATCATAATTTATTTTATAATTTTGAAAAATTTGGTTTATGTATTCATCATCCAGGTTAAATGTTTTTTTACTAATTTTTTTTAAATGTCTAACAATAATATCAGCATAATTAATTGTAAAATCTTCCTTTTCATATTTTTTTAATTCTTTATTTCTATAGAATTTTAAATCGAATTTAAATCCTTTTCTGGTTTGTCTTCTTTTTAAAAAATCATATCTTGTATTTTTTAAATAATCTAAATTTATAGTTCTTTTAAATTCATCTTCTAATGCGAATGCTTTTAAACAGGATGTTGTTAAAATAAACATGCTCAAACATAACACTAAAATTTTTTTAATATGCTTCATTTTAAAATCTCCTTTAACTTTATTTTTTAAACTAAAGATTATAACAAAATTATATAAAATATTACATTAAATGTCAAAATTCAAATTAAAATAAAAATACCTTTAACAGTTAATTTCACCGTTAAAAGTATTTCAAATTAAACTATATTATTTATATTATTCTTTTGTTGTAGAGCTAAAATAAGATGAGCCTTGTTTTTCCACTGTTCCACTAACAGTTATAGAATTTATTGAATCTATAACATTTTTTAAATATTTTTTATCTATCTCATAATCTAAGTTTTTTAAATTTCTTTCGGTTTGTTTTAATTTATTAATCTTATATTCTTCAATTTTATCTCTAATTTCTCGTTCTTCTTTGTCTTCAGAAAATAAGCTTCCTAAATTGAAAAGATTAAAAATGTTTAAGTTCTCCAATTTTTGTTTATCTCGTATGTTTTCAATCTTATTATCTATTTCATTTTTATATTCTTTAACAAAATTATTCAAGAAAGATTTATCATAATTTTTTTCTATTGCATTTTTCAAAACACTTTTAATTTTATCAGCTTTATAGGCTGTTTCTCCAACAACACTTTCAATGTAGCTGTTTAGTTGGTCTTCTTTGTTTTTTGGTGCTGTTACTTCAAAAGAAATAACCTTCTTGTTAGAATTTTCTTCAGAAGTTACATTTACATTTTTTATTAAAACATCATTTCCTAAAATTTTACTTCTTTCTAAACATTTTGCTATTAGTTTAAATGCAATTTCAACCTCATAGTCTTCTTTCTTAGTATCTAGAGTTATGGAAAGCACTTTAGCAACAGTGTCTTCTTTAAATTCTTGTGTTTTGGTAACCAAACCATTTTTTTCATCTTTTTTAATTGTTGTAACTACGCCTTTTTCATCATTGGTTGTAACTAATGCCTCATTATTTGTTGCGCTAACACTTCCTAACGTGCAGCTTGATAAGATTAAACTAATTATTGTTAAATTTAATTTTTTCATATTCTTCCTCCATTTTACTTGCAATCAATTTTAATAATATTTCTTTAGTTATATTTCCCATAATTTTAATATTTATGACTATATGATATTATACAACTTTTCGAGACATATTTCAACATATTATTTATACATTAAAGAAACAAAAAATCACACATAAGTTTAAATTTAACTTTATGTGTGATTAATCTTAACTTTTTAATTATAATCTAAGTTTTGCTAATTTTTCAGATAACTCGGTTAAAACTTTTTGATCTTTCTCATATTTTGTTTCTTCAACAATTTCAGCAGACTTAACAGTTTCAACAAATTCTTCGAATGTTACTTTTTCCAATTTATCTAATATATCTTTAAAAATAGCTCTAGTAGAATGAAATATTTTTAATAAAGGGTCTATTATAAGTTTTTTATAATCTTTAACAAATTGCTCGTCCACTAAAATTTCTTCGTTTTTTCCGTCTTTATATGGTCTGCCATATTTTTCATAAAGCTTAACCTTATTTCGTAAAATGTTAAAATATTCTTCTTTGTCTTTATAAAATAAAGCACCAAACAAATAATCTCTATCAAACTCTGCTCTTGTTGTTCTTTTGGTTATTTTAAATTCATCTTTTTCATCATTAGAATTCACTTCTTGAACAAAACCATGTTTTAAATAATAATCTATGGCATCTAAATATTTTTCAACCCTTTGCAAACATTCATTGTAATTTTCTTCAATAAAATATTTTTTGCTTTTCTTTAAATCTTCTTTCGCATTCTCGAAATCTTTTTTTGTTATTTTTAATTTTTTAAAATCTTTTAAATAAAAATCATTATTTTTTTTATCTTTTTCTTTTGAAGTAAAATAACTATGTCCAATGTAACTTTTTAAAAATAATGTTGGAAAAGGCGTAGAACGCACTACAGGGCTATTTCTTTCTTTTTTTCTAAAAACGTTATTTAAAATAAATTCTTTAGATAGGGTTTCTAAAACAGCATTATTTTTGTTTTTTGTAAATTCTACAGGAAATAAAAATTCAGTAGTTCCCTCATAATTGTCTGATTTTTTCATGTTTTCTTCATATTTTCTAATTGAAAAATTAATAGGAATTTTTTTAACAGATTCTAAATTAAATGTTTTAATGTCTTTTTTAATTCTCTCTATTAAATATTCTAAAGAGTCTTTAATTTCTTTACCATTATTTGTTTTAATTATTTCAAAAGTGTTTTCAGAAAAAACTTTACCAAACATACTAAAATTATCTTTTAAAATTGCTCCTAAAGTGGTTCGATACATGTCCATGCATGTTGGGTCTGAAAAAAAACCTAAAGAAGCGTCTTTTGGCCTTCTCAAACCATGTGCTAGCCCTTGTAAACAAGATAGCCTTTTTTTAATCTCATTTTCATCAAAATTTTTTAGTTCTTTTAAAATGAAATTAAAAATTTTTATATAATTTTTATTTAAGATTTCTTTTGTAAAAAGTTTAGCATCATTACCATAAAGGTTTATGCACCCTAAATCGTAAAAAACTCCTCCCACATAACCTAAACTTTTAACATAGTTTTCTAATTTTTTTTCAAAATCATCTACACCATTTGTTACATTTAAAGAAAGTTGTGTTAAAATAGGGTATTTGTGACTAAACGTTACATATGTTTCATCATCGTCAGAATAATCTAAATATGAATTTGCCATATAGTTACATTCAAATTCTTTATTTGAAGAATCTGAAAACTTGAATTTTTCATTGCATTTTTTTTCTCTAGATTCTATGTCTTCCTCTTTCTTTTTAAAAGGGTTAGGTTTAGTTTCTTTGCGTGAAAAATTTTCCAGGTAATATTTATTTAAAAATTCTAAATATTCTCTAATTGTTTTAAGATTAAACTTCATATTTTTAATAATTAAAAGGTTAGAAGGGTGAATTTTTTCTTCAAAAATTTTTTTAACTTCTTCAAAGGTAACATTTTTAATTTCTTTTGGTATGCCTCTAATTTTGAATCCTTTATTTATATGCCCTTCTTTTTTTGTTATATTTTCAAGTCTTGTTGCGTCTAATAGAATTTTTTCTTTTTCTTTTTCAAATAATTCTTTGTTTTTAAGCATTTCGGGGTTTTTAAGTGTTGAAAAAAATTCTTTTAAAAAATTTTTTTCATCATAGCCATTTGTTAAAATTTCTAAACCGTTAGAATCTATACTTGTATACATTTCAGACTTTTTATATTTTTCAATTAGTTTTCCTACAAAACCATCGTCTTCTTTAAATTTTGACTCAATACATCTTTCTAAAAATTTCACCAAACCTTTATTGTTAGGCTCAAAAAATCTGAAGAAATATGATTCATCGTTTCTTTTTCTTTTTTCATTTTCATCAACTAAAATAATAACAATTTTAGCGCCTGTTTTTTCGTGTTCTAACACAAGAATTGGAGCACCATTTTTAAAGTAAACTTCTTTTAAATTAAACCCTTCAACTTCCAAGTCTTTTTCATTAAAATTTTTATATTTTTCCCTATTTTTTTCTATTGTTTCTTTGTCTTTTTTTTCACTTAATTCTAAATTTTTAAAAAATTCTTTAAGCCTTTGTTCTTCTAAATTTTTTCTTTCTTCTAGTGTTAATGGTTTTAAAACTTCTCCTGAAGTTTTAGTGTTTTCTTCTTTTTCAACATTCTGAATTTGCTTTTCCTTTTTTGCAAAAGCCAAATCAGAATTTGAAATAATTGCAGCTGAAATTAAGATTGTTAAAAATTTTAATATTTTTTTATTTTTCATTTTTTTTCCTCCAGTTTTTTATGAATTTTTAAATTAATTTTTTAAGTTAAATTAATTAACCTTACTAGCTTTTTTATATTTTTATTTGCTATTTTTTTCGCCTAATTTCAATTTTTCAATAATATTTTCACTTTCAATTTTTCTATTGTTTTCATCATAAAATTTTCTTTTTGAAGTAGTTAAACCAGAACTTGAAATAATTACAATTGAAATTAAACATATTAAAAATTTTAATATATATTTACTTGTTAGCTTATTTCTAACCATTCTTGCTAAATATTTTGTTGGTTTTTTCCAATTTATGTAGTTTTCTTCTTCCTTAATATTTTGATTTTCTCTTTCTTTTGCTGCTTTAATGTAAGGGTCTTCTATTTTTTTTGCTGCAAATGCTAAACCAGAATTTGAAATAATTGCAGACGAAAACAAAACTGTTAAAAATCTTAATATTTTTCTATTTTTTACAAAACTTCCCATATTTTTAAATTCACCTTAAATTCCTCCACATCTTAATGCAGTATGTTTTCTAAAAATATTATATAAAATTCAACAGAAATTTTCAATGAAAAAATTATAAAAAAATTTCAATTTTAACCTATTTAATGTAAAATTAATGAAAAACACTAAAAAAATCATGCAAACTAAAATTAATCTGCATGATTTTAATTTAAATAAAATTTTTAAATGCCATAACCTAAAGTTTTTCTCAATATTTCATCTAATTTTTTTTGGTCTTTTTCATATGTTTCTTTTGCAACTAAACTGCAAGATTTTAAAGTTTTAACAAAATCTTCATAAGAAACGGAATCTATTTTATTAATTATTTCTTTTTCAAATTTTTCTTTGTTTGAAATTGCTTTTTCTAAAGGCTCAATAATATATTTTTTCAAATCTTTAACAAATTCTTTATCTATTAAAACATATTTTTGTTTTAATTTTTTTAAATGTCCATATTTTAAAATAAATTCACTTTTTAATTTTTTATAATTTAAATATTCTTCAAAACTTGAAAAAGAAAGTATGCTAGGATCCCATATTGAAAACCATTCTCCGGCTCTTTTATATAGTTCTCCTCTTGTTGTTTTACTGTTAATTTTAAATCCGCCTTTTGTTTCATTGTAAACGTCAGCATTTTCATCTAGCCCGTGTTCTAAATAAAAGTTCACTGCTCTTAATGCTTTTTTAAACTCTTTTCTTCCATATTCCAAATCATTTTTGTTGTTTTGAATCATTTTTTTTGAATTTTCTTTAAATTCTTTAAATTTTTGCTCACTTATTTTTAAGTTTTCTAAATATTTTCTAAAATCTTTATAAAAAAAGTTTAATTCATTGTTAAAAATTTTTCCGTTTGGTGCATTGTTAAATGCTATGTATGTTCCCAAAATAGGAGAAATTTGTGGCCCATAATAATTAAGTGCTCTAGAATGAATTTCTTTAGTAATTTCATAAATTAAAAATTCTGTTAATACATGTAATAAAGCAGCATTTTTAATTCCTTCAAATTTAATTGGAACGAGATATTCCTTCAACCAATTTTCCAAATCTTTTAAAAGTTTGGGGTCTAACTTTTTGCTCTCACTTCTAAAGAAAACTTCAATTTGAGAAGGAGTTTTATTTTTAAATTCTTTTAAATTTACAATGTCTTTTTTAATTTTATTAATATAATATTCTTTAGAGTCTTTAATTTCATTGTTTTCAGTGATTTCTAACCTGTTTTTTGAAAATGGTTCATTAAAATCAATGTAATTTTCTTTTAAAATTTTAGCTAAAAATTTATCTTTTCTAATTCTTATTGGGCTTGCAAATAACTCCTGCATCTCTTCAAAATCTTCACCAGCAGCATTATAAGGCTTTGGAGATAATTCTTTAACATTTCTTTCAATTTCTTCATCGCTAAAATTCTTAAATTTTTCTACAATGTAATTAAAAATTTTATTATGATTTTCAATCAATTTTTCTTTTTCAAAAAGTTTCTCGTCGTCACCATAAAGAACTATTTCATTTAAAGAAATAATTGAAACATCTAAATAGCCTAAATTTTTAACGAATTTTTCTAATGCTAATGTTTCTTTAAAACTTTTTAATAATTGAAAATTCCCCAAAACACCTAATTTACAATGTAAAAGTTTTTCTTTTTCATTTTCAGGGTCTATAAAAGTAATTTTAGCCTTGAAATTGTAATCTTTAACTTCACCCATAGCATTTTTAGAATTAATTACATTATCTATTTTGCATGTTTCAATTTTTTTATAATTAAAATTTTCTTTTTTTCTAAAAGGTTCAACAAAAATTTCTTTATAATCATAATATTTTAAATATTTTTCATATAAAAAATTTATATATTTTTTAACATTTGAAGGGTTTAAATTTAAATATTTAGTAACCAACAAATTAGAAGGATGCATTATTTGTTTAAAATATTTTATAACTTCATCTGACGAGATTTTTTTCAATTCTTCGGGAGTTCCACCAGAGTTAAATTTGTCATATAAAGGGTCATCTATAGAATTTTTTTCGTTTGTTTTAAATCGCAGTTCATTATATTCCATTTCGTTAATGATTCTGCTTTTTTCTATTTTAAAAATATTTTCTTTTTTAAGCATTGCAGGATCTCTTAAATTCTTAATTAAACTATCAGTAAAAGAGTCATCTGAGCAGTTAGATTGAACTTCAAAAGATAAATTATCTTTCTCTGTATGAGCATTAAAACATGAAAATCTTACATCTTTTTCTCTAGCTATTTTTAACATATCACTCGCAACGCAATGTTCTAAGTAATGAACCAATCCACTATCATCTGGCTTAAAGGCTTTAAAAATATATTTATCCATTACTGCATTAGAATTAACATAATTTGAGTTTAAATTGTTAATTGGAATAATAATAATTTTAGCGCCTGTTTTAATGTGTTCGTAATAAAGAATTGGAACACCATTTTTAAAGTAAACCGTCAGCTTAAACCCTTTAATTTCATAGTCTTCTATTCTAAAATTTTTAAAAATTTCTTTTAGTATTTCTAATAATTCTTCATTTTTTTTGGTTTCAATATTCTTGTTTTCTAAATAATTTTCATATTCTTTTTTAATTTTGTTCTCTATTTCTTCTTTTGTGTAAACTTCTTTTTTAGTAGCGTCTTTAGAAACTTTCTCAACTTCAACTTTAGTAACATCTTCAGGGATTTCTTCATCTTTAACTTTAATAACATTTTTAGGGTTTTCTACAACTTCAACTGTTTTTATTTTTTCTTTTTTTGCAAAAACTAAAGCATTACTAGTTGTAACGGTTGCAACTAAAATTGATGTAAATAAAAATTTTAACATTTTTTTACTTTTCATAAAATTTTTTAATCCTTTCAAAACAAATTAAATTGCTCATGATCACTTTAATTTTTTTAATTTAATTGAACTCATAAAACATAATTATACCACAAATTTTTAGTTTTTTCAATGTTAAAATGCAAATAAACCAATTTCTGGAAAATTAAATTTATCTTAATTTTAAGAGTTTTAAATAAAATTTAACAATAACAAATTTATTTTATTTTGAATATTATAATTTAAAGTTCAATAACTAAGAAAGGATGAAATATATTGAATTTAGAAAATATTTCTAAAATTAATAACAAGAAAAAAACATTGAGCAAAATAGATTTTTTTTCAAGCGTAATAATTATAATAAATTTAATTGTTACATCTATTGCTTTAATAATTGACAAAACCCCATATTTCCCAGAAATAGAGGCACAACCATTATTTAATATTGATAGTTTTATTGTGGTTGTTGTTCTGCCTGTTACTGTTATTATTAAAAAAATAATAAATCATCAAATAAAAAAATTGAAAAATACAATAATTAATTTTAAATAATAAATAACGCAATAAAAAAATAAAAGAGAGACAAAAAATAACTCTCTTTTATTTTTTAATGTAATTTAATTTTTATTTGAAATTATCAATTTCCCTATTTCTAAAAAGTCTATCCTTTATATATACTATTTTTTATCATATGATATGGCTGATTTTTTATTCTAATATCTTCACCATAAGCACCACTTTTAGAAACTAACATTTTTTTACTTATATGTTTTCCATTTTTTTTAACAAGAACACTCATTCTCCTATATTTAAATAGTTCAACATTTTTAGGTTTAGCTTTTAATTTAAGTTCACATTTTGATGGAATTTTATTAATTTCTATTTTTTTATCTTTTTTGGATATATCTTCTTTTTTATTTAATAATTCTTCATCAATTTTTTCATCTTGTTCAAAAATAATTTTATTTGGGTTTTCTTTTTGTGAATTTTTATCTTCTTCTTCGTCTTCTGATGATGAATTTTCATCTTCTTCTTCGTCTTCTGATGATGAATTTTCTTCTAAAACACCATATTTAGAAGCAATTTTAAAAACTTCTTGTTTTTTTTCTTTTTTTGCAAAAACCAAAGCATTACTAGTTGAAACACCTGCAACTAAAACTAAAGTAACTAAAAATTTTAAAATTCTTTTACTTTTCATATTATTTCCCCATAATTTTTATTAAATTTTATTTTTGTGTTAAAAATGCATGAATTGCTCTGTAGTTTTCGTAAACGTCAACCTTAGATGAAATTTCATATGGTGAGTGCATTGAAAGCAAAGCAACTCCAACGTCAATTACGTCTATGTTTAATTTTGCAACAAACATTGCAACGGTTCCGCCGCCACCAAGGTCTATTTTTCCAAGTTCACCCATCTGCCATGAAATTTCTTCTTTGTCTAAAAGTCTCGTAACTTTATTTGTGAATTCTGCAGAAGCATCTGAAGCCATTGCTTTTCCAGCTCTACCGGTATATTTTACAATTACAGTTCCATAGCCTAAATGCGCAATATTGTTGGCTTCAAACGCATCTTTATATTTAGAATCAAACGCTGCAGCAACATCGGTGGACATGCATTCAGAGTTAGAAAGAATTGTGTGCCCACTAACACCATAAGCTTCTCCTAATTCGTAAATGAAATATTCAAAAAAGTTAGAATCCATTCCTGTGTTTCCGCAACTTCCTATTTCTTCTTTGTCTGCAAGCATGGTAACTGCTGTGTAGCTTGGTGTGCTGTTGCAGTCTAAAACTGCCATTAAAGCATTATAACCACAAACTCTATCATCCTGCCCATAAGAACCAATTAAAGTGCCATCTAAACCAACATCTTTTGCCTTAAAAGCAGGGACAACTTCCAATTCTGCAGAAAGGAAATCTCTTTCTTTTATTCCATATTTCTCATTTAAAATTTTAAGTATGTTTAATTTAACCAAATCTCCTTTTTCGCCTTTTTTTAATGGTTTAGAACCAATTAAAAGGTTTAAATCTTCTCCTTCAATAAATTCTCTAGCATTTTTTTTATATTGATTTTCAGCAAGATGTGGTAGTAAATCACTAATGCAAAAAACTGGGTCTTTTTCGTCTTCACCAATTGAAATTTCAACCTTTTCTCCGTTAGATTTAAAAACTACTCCATGTAAAGCAAGAGGAATTGTAGGCCAATGATATTTTTTAATTCCACCATAATAGTGTGTTTTAAAGTAAGCTATTTCGTCTTCTTCAAAAATTGGGTTTGGTTTTAAGTCTAGTCTTGGTGAATCTATGTGTGCTACTGCAAGTTTAATTCCTTTTTCAATTGGGTTTTCCCCAAAAACCACTAAAACTATGTTTTTTTCTCTGTTTACATAATAAACTCTATCTCCTGGTCTATATTTTTTCCCTTTTGTGAAGGCTTCAAAACCTTTTTCTTTTGCCATTCTTTCTGCATAAGCGCATGCTTTTCTTTCTGTTTTGCACTCATTTAAAAATTCTTTATAACCTTCACAATATTTCTTTGCTTTTTCTAACAATTCTCCAGAAAATTTTAAGTTTGCGTTTTCTTTTTCGTAAAATAATTCTTCTTTCATTTTTTTTATTTCTTCCATTTAATTTTCCCCCTTAATAATATTTTAAAAATTTTAACAATTTTTGTAGAATTATGCAATAGTTTTTTTAATTTTTAATATAAATATTACAAATATTTATGTATTATGAATTACAAAATCCAACAAAAATTAACATAAAACATTCAAAATTTCTTCTTTTTCTACTGCTCCCTGCCTTAAAATTTCGAAATTTTCTCCTTTAATTTCAATAATAGTGGACTCTTTTTTAAATTGAGTTTCTTTTCCGTCTAACATGAATTTAACTTTACCTTTTAATTCTTTGTAAACCTCTAAAACAGTTGTTTTGCTTTTAAAACCAGAAACGTTAGCAGAAGGCACAACTAAAGGAAAATTGCAATATTCTGTTAATTTTTTTAAAACCTCATTAGAAGAAAATCTAACAGCAACAGTTTTTTTGTTTGCGGTAACTAAATTTAAAACCTCTTTCTTTTTTTCAACAACAACGGTTAATGGGCCCGGCCAAAATTTTTCTGTTAACTTTTTTAAAATTAAACTTTCACAGTTAGTTAATTTAAAAAACATTTCAAAACTGCTAATGTTGCAACTAAGTGCCTTTGTTTTTGGCCTTTTTTTTATTTCAAAAATCTTTTCAACTGCTTCTTTAGAAAATGCATTAGCAACTAAACCGTAAACCGTTTCGGTTGGGCAAACCAAAACACCGCCTTCTTTTAAAAATTCTGCACATTTTAAAATATTTTCCTTTGTTGGAATTAAAATTTCAGTTTTCATTTTTTCACTCACTAAACCAAATTTAAAATTTAAAATTAAACCACAATTTTATTCTTCATCAGAGTTAGATGAAAATTTTAAAGATTGATCTTTTAAAATTAAAGCGTCTATTATTTCATCTAAATCCCCATTCATTATTTCTTCAATTGAATATAAACTAAGCCCAATTCTGTGGTCTGTTACTCTTCTTTGTGGAAAATTATAAGTTCTAATTCTTTCAGAGCGGTCTCCCGTTCCAACCTGCATTCTTCTTTGGCTAGCTATTTTTTCTTCAGCCTCTTTTTGAGCTTTAAAATAAAGCTTGCTTCGTAAAATTTTCATTGCTCTTTCTTTGTTTTTAAACTGACTTCTTTCATCTTGGCACTCAACAACAAGCCCGGTTGGAATATGCGTTATTCTAATTGCAGACTCTGTTTTGTTAACATGTTGCCCCCCTGCTCCTCCTGCTCTGAAGGTGTCTATTTCAAGGTCGTTTGGGTTTAAATTAAACTCAACCTCTTCTGCTTGCGGCAAAACTGCAACGGTTACTGTAGATGTGTGAATTCTTCCTTGTGCTTCTGTTTCAGGAACTCTTTGAACTCTGTGAACTCCGCTTTCAAATTTAAACCTAGAATAAGCCCCGTTTCCTTTAACTTCAAAACTAATTTCTTTAAACCCACCAATTCCTGTTTCATTAACGTTTAAAATTTCTGTTTTAAACCCTTTTTTTTCGGAATACATGGCATACATCCTATAAAGATTGCTAGAAAACAGCGCTGCTTCATCTCCACCAGCACCACCTCTAATTTCAATTATAACGTTTTTCTCATCATTTGGGTCCTTAGGCAAAAACAAAATTTTAACCTTTTCAGCAACACTTTTAAGTTTTTCTTCACTTTCTTCATATTGATTTTTAACCATTTCTTTAAAATCTTTTTCTAGGTTGCCTTCTTTTAAAAGTTCTTTTGCTTCCTCTAGTTCTCCATTTAATTTTTCATATTCTTTATAACATTCAATAAAAGGTTCTAATTTTTTTAATTCTTTCATTAATTTTTTATAATTTTCATTATCGTTTAAAATTTCAGGGTTCATTAGTTTAGTGTTAATTTCATCAAACTTTTTCTTAACCCCTTTTAATTTTTCAAAAACATCTAACATCTAATAAATTCCTTCTTTAACTAAAATTTATTAAAAACATTATACATTAAAATTCTGCAAAAAACCAATTTTTTAAATTTTTAAATAAACTGGTAAAATTTCCCATAATTACACGAATGCAATAATTTTTCTTGTGTATTTTAACAAATTGTAATTTTTAATTAGTTTATTATATGAATCTGTAAATAATTGTCCATTAAATAGTTAATTAATAACAAATTTATGAGTGAATTTATACTAAATTTAACTTAAAGTTTAAAAAAATGTTTGTTGAAAAAACATAAAAAAAATTGTATAATTTATAATAAATAAAATTATTAATTTACAAAAAATGGGAGGAATATTTAAATATGCCAAATAGAAAAATCATTAAATTTTTAGGCGTTATAATTTCAAGTTTAATTTTTTTAAACAGCAGCGGGCAAATTTTTGCAAAAGAAAATACCGTAAAACCAGAAAATGTTCAGCAAAGTAGTTTAGACGCTTTAAAAAATAAATGTAAAGAAGCTGGATATGACTTAACAAGTTACTACAAAAACGGCGCACAAATTCTTTACTTAAAACACATTAAAACAGGTGCTAAAGTTATTATTATTCCAACAGACAATTCTAAAGAAAAAACCAAATTTTCCATCCCTAATACTTCTTTTAACTTTAACATTTATGATGAAGATGTTAGAAAAGAAATGGACAAATTCACTAGAAGCGCAATAGAATCTAATTTTAAAGTAGAAGATTTGATAAACAAAAAATTTGAAGAACTCAATAATTTTTCCATTAATGTTTTTAGCCCAAATTTAGAAATTAGTTTTGGACGCCATGATGAAAATTTAAACAATTCACAAATAGAACCGTCACTAAAAAAATTATTTGGTTTTTTAAAAGACCCAAAAATTTTTAGAGACGATGAAACTTTTAAATTGGAAAAAAAGAGGATTTTAAACTATCTTAATAATTTTTTAAAAGAACCAGACAGGTTCTCATCTCAAACTTCAATCATAAAAATTAAAGAAGTTGAAAATACTACGAAAAATGACCTTTTAAATTTTTATGAAAGCAGAATAAATCCTTCAAACCTTTTAGTTACAAAACATGCAGATTTAAAAAACCTTGAAGAAGTTTTGAATTTTTTAAAATTTCTAGATAAAGAATATTTTAATTATTACGATTGCAAAAAACCTAACTTCCCAACATATGGAACTAAAGTTAAAAGCATTTACAGTGTACTTGCTGCGTCTCCTGAATCTAACAAATTTGAAGGGAAAGATTATAACTTCAATGGTTATTTAAATTTTTCAGTTAACCCTTATGGGTGCGAAAATGACGCATTTATAAAAAAACACTTATTTTTAAGATATTTTACTTTTACAGAAGAACTTTTAGAAAAAATTAAGTTTAAAGAATATATTAAAGAACTAGGTTATTTAAACGGTGTTTTTAGTTTTCTTTCTTTAAGTTTATATGCAAATGACAAAAGCCTTTTTGAAGAAGAAAAATTAAAAGAAAACGGTAAAAAAATCTTTAATTATGTTTTAGAAAAAATAAAAAACATACCCAAAAAAGAAATTGAAGAAAAATATTTTAGAAATTACAACGAAGAAAATACCGAAAATTTTTATCCTAACAACCCTATTACCTACAACGTAACAAGAGATTCTTTAAAAAATGTTTTTGTGGAAAATTTTCTTAATTTTAACGAACCTTTCTCGGAAAAGTTTTTAAAAATAAACAAAAATAATAATGAAATTGAAGATTCTAACGAAACTTTAAAAAGTAAATTTATAGAAGATTTTGAAAACATAGGTGACATTGAAAAAGAGTTTAATGAAGACCCTTACTGTAACATTAACGTTTATTCCAAAGAAAAAAAAGAAGAAGAAAAACATTTACATAAACTTTTAATCCCCATAGAATTTGAAATCACTAAAAATAACTCAACCTTAAAATATTTAGCAAAATATTTTTTAACTACTTTTTTAGATATTAAAAATTATGAATATGCTTTGCCAGAAAACTTAGCCCAAGCAGTGAAATTTTTAGAAAATTATATTGGACAATTTTACTCAACAAACAAAGAACTTTCCAATGACACTTTAAATTTTTACTATAATAATTTTGAAAACTCAATTAAAAATTACAACATAACAAGAGAAGACTTTGAAAAAACAAAAAAAGATTTTATTAGTTTTATAACAAACAAAAAATTTGTAGCATCTTTTAATTCTGGTATTGAAATAATAGAAAATTTCTTAAAAAATGGCTATGAAGAAAAATTAGCAAATGACAACCCCAACCGTTTCGTTAAAATAACAAAAGAAACCACCCAATATGAAGTGTTTAGTCATTGCAGATTTTTATTGGAAGACTGTTTATTTGAAAATTTTGATGAATATGTTAACTATACTAAAGCTATATGTGAATTTATTAAAAGGCATAACATAAAATCTAATGAGAAAAACGTTGCAGTAACTAAAGAATTTGCACAAGACCTGTTAGAAAACGTTTTAAACCCACTTAAAAAAATTGTTGAAAGAACTGAAAGTTTGAAAAAAGAATTTGAAGAAAACATAGAAAAAATCTCATTTGAAGAATTTGTTGAATCTGTTAAATCTGCAAAACTAGTGGAAAAAGAAAAACTTGAAAGAGACCAAAAAAAAATAAGAGAACTAGAAGAAATGTCTTCATATGACGTGTTCTTTTAATTAGAATTTAAAAATTTATTTTAAAGAAAAGAGGTTAATATTATGAAAAATAAAAAAATAGTTAAATTTTTAAGCGTTTTAATTTCAAGTTTAATTGTTTTAAATAGTAAAGGGCAAATTTTTGCAAAAAAAGAAAACATAAAACAAGAAAATAAACAAGAAAATGTTTCCTATGAAAAACTAGAAGAAGAAATGCAAAAGAGAAACGACGAAGCTTTTAAAAATTTTTATGAAAATGAAAATAAATATAAAATTGATGGGTTTGAATTAATAACTTTCTATAAAAATGGCGCACCAATTCTTTTATATAAACACATTAAAACAGGTGCTAAAATTATTATTATTCCAACAGACAGTTTAAAAGAAAATAGCAATTTTTTCATTCCAAGCACTTCTTTTAACTTTAACATTTACAATAAAAATAATAAAAAATATATGGACGAATATATTCGAAGTGCCATAACTTCTAATTTTAAAATGGAAGAATTAAAAAATGAAAAATTTAAAGGTTTTGGCCTTTTTTCTGTTTACGCTTTAAATCCAGATTTAGAAATTAAATTTGGCCATTATAATGAAAATTCACTAAAAAAATTATTTAATTCTTTAAAAAACCCAAAAATTTTTAAAGACGATAAAATTTTTGAATTGGAAAAAAAGAGAGTTTTAAATTACTTTAAAAACTTTCTAAAAGAACCAGACAGGTTCTTAACTCAAACTTTAAACATTAACATTAAAGAAATAGAAAAAATTACGAAAAATGACCTTTTAAATTTTTATAAAAGCAGAATAAACCCTTCAAATCTTTTAGTTACAAAACATACAAAAATAAAAGACCCTGAAGTAATTTTAAATTTTTTAAAATTGTTAGATGAAGAATATTTTAGTTATTACGACCACAAAAAACCTGATTTCTACAAACACAATCCTAAAGTTAAAAGTCTTTATACTATAAATTCCGCAGATTCTGAATCTAATAAAATTGATGGGAAAAACTATAATTTTAGTGCTTATTTAAATTTTTCAGTTAATCCGTTTAACTGTAAAAGTGATGTGTTTATTACAAAACACCCTTTTTTAGAAAATTTTGAATTTTCAAAAGAAATTTTAGAAAAAATTAAATTTAAAGAATACATTAAAAAATTAGGTTATTTAGATGGGAATTTTTCTTTTTCAAATTTAAGTTTATATGCTAACGAAAAAAGTCTCTTTGAAGAAGAAAAATTAAAAGAGAACAGCAGTAAAATTTTTAATTATGTTTTAGAAAAAATAAAAAACATACCTATAAAAGAAATTAGAGAAAAAAATTATAAATTTTATTCTGTAATTGGAAATAATGAAAATTTTATTTTTGCAAACCCTACAATATACAATTCAAATACTTATTTACAAGATATTTTTATAAATAATTTCCTTATTTTTAACGATCCTATTTCAAAAGAGTATTTTGAAATAACTCCAAACAATGAGATTAAAGATTCTAAAAAAACTTCAGAAAATAAAATTGCAAAAGATTTTGAAAATATAGATAACATTAAAAAAGAATTTAATGAAAACCCATACTGTAACATTAACGTTTACTCAAAAGAAAAAAAAGAAGAAAAACATATGCATAAACTTTTAGTCCCTTTAAAAATTGAAAACAACAAAAATAATAAAACCTTAAAATATTTAGCAAAATATTTTTTAACTACAAATTTTTTAGATGTTAAAAGTTATGAAAATGCTTTACCAGAATGCTCAACACAAGCAGTGAAATTTTTAGAAGACTACATTGGAGAATTTAACACACCAAACGAAAAACATTCTAAAGACACTTTAAATTTTTACTATAATGATTTTGAAAACTCAATTAAAAATTACAAAATAACAAAAGAAAACTTTGAAAAAACAAAGAAAGATTTTATTGGTTTTATAACAAACAAAAAATTTGTAGCATCTTTTAATTCTGGCATTGAAATAATAGAAAATTTCTTAAAAAATGGTTATGAAGAAAAAAGAGAAGGAGAAAACACTAACCGTTTCTTTAAAATAACAGATAAAACTCCAAGGTCTTTAATGTTTAGACATTATAGATTTTTGTTGGAAGACTGTTTATTTGAAAATTTTGATGAATTTATTAAATATGCTAAAAATTTTAGTGAATTTATTAAAAGGCACAATGTAAAATCTAACGAAGAAGATTTTACAATAACTAAAGAATTTGCAAAAGATTTATTAGAAAACGTTTTAAACCCACTTAAAAAAATTGTTGAAAGAACTGAAAATTTGAAAAAAGAATTTGAAGAAAACATAGAAAAAATCTCATTTGAAGAATTTATTAAATATATTAAATCTGCAAAACCAGTAGAAAAAGAAAAGCTTGAAAAAGACCAAAATAAAATTAAAGAACTAGAAGAAATGTCTTCATATGAAATATTTTATTAAAGAGGTTAAATATGAAAAATAAAAGAATTGTTAAATTTTTAGGAGTTTTAATTTCAAGTTTAATTGTTTTAAACAGTAATGGGCAAATTTTAGCAAAAAAAGTTGCTAAAATAAAAAACATAAAACAAGAAGAAATAAATAAAAAACGTGTGCAAAAAAGAAAAAACATTAAAGAAACTAAAAACACTAGATCAAAATTAGAAAAAGAAATATTAGAAAACAACATTAAAACATTTAAAAATTTTAAAAAAGAAGACTATGAAATTAAAGGGTTTAACCTAACAGTTTTTTTTAAAAACGGTGTTCCAATTCTTTATTACGAACATATTAAAACAAAAGCTAAAATTGTTATAATTTTAGCAGACACTACGCCAAAATACAGCACCTTTAATTTTCCAATAGCGAGTTTTAATTTTAACATTAGCACTGAAAACAATAAACAATATTTAGCTAATTTTATTGAAAATGCTATTATTTCGAATTTTAACTATAAAGATTTTAAAAACAAAAAATTTAAAGGTTGCTTTGATGTTTATGTAAACAAATCAAATTTAAATATTAATTTTAACGTTACTAAAAAAGAAAAAAATACATTTAAAGAAGACGAAATTTTTTTAAAAAAATTATTTTTATATTTAAGAGATCCGAAAATTTTTAAAGATAAAAAAACATTTAACTTAGAAAAAAAGAGAACTTTAAATTACATAAAAAATCACACAGAAACATCAGATGCTCTCGAATTAAACACTAAACTTAAAGATGCTGAAAACCTCACTAAATATGAAATTTTTAATTTTTACAAAGAAAGAATTCATCCTTCAAATCTTTTAGTTACAAGGCATGAAAGCTTTAAAAACATTAAAAAAATATTAAACTTTTTAAGGATATTAGATGAAAATTATTTAAAATATTACAATTCTAAGAAAAATAATTTTAAAACATACATAACAAATGTTAAAAGCACTTACAGTGTTCAACCATTTCGTAATGAACGCGATGCATATAAAGAAGACAAAAAATATAAATTCATAGCATATTTAGATTTTTTAGTTGACCCTTCAGACGGCACAATAGATGCCTTCATAAAAAAGCATCCCCTTTTAAATTCAATATATAGTAATGATCATACATTATCAATAGAATTACTAAAAAATATTGGAATTAAAGAATACATTAAAAAATTAGGTTATTTAGACGGAGATTTTGATTTTTCAAATTTGAGTTTATATGGTAACGACAAAAACCTTTTTGAAGAAGAAAAATTAAAAGAAAACAGCAATAAAATTTTTAACTATGTTCTGGAAAAAATAAAAAACATATCCAAAAAAGAAATTGAAGAAATTTATGAAAAAACCATACTCCCAATTAAAGAACAAGCAATTAAAGAACAAAGTGAAGCTGAAGAACATCTTTTTACAAATCCAATTATTTTTAATGCGGATAATGCTTTAAGCTATGTTTTAGAGGATAATTTCATTTATTACAACAAGCCTTTTCCAAAAGAATTTTTCGAAATAACCTCAAACAACGAAATTAAAGATTCCAAAGAAAACTTAATAAACAGAATATTAAAAGACATTGAAAACATAGAAACAATTAGAAAAGAATTTAACAAAAATCAATATTGCAACATTAAAGTTTACTCAAATGAAATAAAAGATGAAAAAAAACAAGAAAAAAAACATAGAAATAAATTATTAATCCCGTTAGAAGTTAAAAACAGTAAAGATAATAAAACCTTAGAATATTTAGCAAAATGTTTTTTAACTACAAACTTTTTAAATATTATAAATTATGAATATGCTCTTCCAGAAGACGAAGCAATAATAGCAAAATTTTTAAAAAGTTACGTTGGGTTATATAACATAAAGGAAAAAGAAATTTCTAAAGACACTTTAAATTTTTACTATAATTACTTTGAAAACTCAATTAAAAATTACAAAATAACAAAAGAAGACTTTGAAAAAACAAAGAAAGATTTTATTGGTTTTATAACAAACAAAAAATTTGTAGCATCTTTTAATTCTGGCATTGAAATAATAGAAAATTTCTTAAAAAATGGTTATGAAGAAAAAAGAGAAGGAGAAAACACTAACCGTTTCTTTAAAATAACAGATAAAACTCCAAGGTCTTTAATGTTTAGACATTATAGATTTTTGTTGGAAGACTGTTTATTTGAAAATTTTGATGAATTTATTAAATATGCTAAAAATTTTAGTGAATTTATTAAAAGGCACAATGTAAAATCTAACGAAGAAGATTTTACAATAACTAAAGAATTTGCAAAAGATTTATTAGAAAACGTTTTAAACCCACTTAAAAAAATTGTTGAAAGAACTGAAAATTTGAAAAAAGAATTTGAAGAAAACATAGAAAAAATCTCATTTGAAGAATTTATTAAATATATTAAATCTGCAAAACCAGTAGAAAAAGAAAAGCTTGAAAAAGACCAAAATAAAATTAAAGAACTAGAAGAAATGTCTTCATATGAAATATTTTATTAAAGAGGTTAAATATGAAAAATAAAAGAATTGTTAAATTTTTAGGAGTTTTA
This sequence comes from uncultured Clostridia bacterium, assembly GCA_947304245.1. Classification (GTDB taxonomy): domain Bacteria; phylum Bacillota; class Clostridia; order Oscillospirales; family Ruminococcaceae; genus RUG12519. The sequence continues at coordinate 128,925 of CAMZAK010000001.1, read as the reverse complement.
ATTTCAAGTTTAATTGTTTTAAACAGTAATGGGCAAATTTTTGCAAAAAAGGTTACCAAAATAAAAAACATAAAACAAGAAGAAATTCAAAAAAGTAACGCAGAAGCTTATGGGGATTTTGATGAAAATAAATTTAAAGTTGAAGGGTTTAACCTAACAGTTTACTTTAAAAATGGTGCACCAATTATTTTATATGAGCACATTAAAACAAAAGCTAAAATTGTTGTTATTCCATTAGACACAATAAAAAAATCTGAAAAAAACAATTTAAAAGACACATTTAATTTCAACCTTTTTGTTCCCAATGAAAAAGGCTTTTCTAACTTCACAGAAAAAGCAATAATTTCTAATTTTAAAAGAAAAGATTTAAAAGTAGACGGTAAATTTTATAATTTATTTCCTAAAATTCATTTAAATAGATTTAGCCCAATATTAAAAATTTCCTATGATAATGATCAAAAAAACGAAAAAAAGTTTTTAAAAGAATTGCTTTTAGGCTTAAAAAATCCAAAAATGCTTAAAGATGAAAATGTTTTTAATTTAGAGAAGAAAAGAATTTTAAATGAAAGAAAATATGAAGAAGAAAACCTCACTGAAGAAAAAACTGCTTCTTTTAACATTTTAGGAGTCTCTAATGAAATTAAAAAGGTTACTAAAAAAGAGTTTGAAGAATTCTTTAAAAACAGAGTTCACCCATCAAACCTTTTAGTTACGAAATATTTCTCTTTAAAAAACCCATTAAAAGTTAAAGAGTTTTTAGAACTACTAAACGAAAACTATTTAAAATATTTTGAATTTAAAGAAATTAAAACCACACCCTACGAATTTAAAAGAGAGATATTTAACATACTTCCAAAATCTCATACTGAACTTAATGAAAAATATAAATATTGTGCAACCGCTGAATTTTTTAACGATTCCGATGAAAAAGACTTAAAATTAGCCATGAAACACCCTCTAATTAGAAATTTATTATTACATTATGACTATAATCATTTAAATGAAGACATTCAAGAAAGTCTTAAAGAATTCGCTAAAAAATTGGGCTACTCAAACATAGAGAAGATTAGCCTTTTTAATTTTCAAATTGCAGGAAACAATAAAGATTTATTTGAAAAAAACACTTTAAGAAAAAATTGCAGAAAGATTTATAATTTTATTTTAGAAAAAATAATAAATAAAACAGATGATGAGCTTAAAAAAAGCATATATAACACATTTTCAAAAAAAGAGGGCAGTTTTAAAAGCCCTGAATATTTTGAATTCAAGTTAAATTTAAAGGAAATATTAATAAAAAATTTCCAATTATTTAAAGACCCGTTTTCAAAGAATTGTTTTAAAATTAATGAAAAAAACAAAATTAAAAACTCCGAAGAAACATTACTAGAAGAGCTTAAAAAAGACACTAAAAATTTAAATGAGTTAAAAAACAAAAAAGAACTAAAAATTGATTTATATTCAATAGAAAAAAAAGAAGAAAAACAAAGAAAAGAAAATTTAAATATATGTTTCATACCAATAAAAATCACTAAAAACAATGAGGACTATGGATTAGAACTCTTAGCAAAAGAATTTTTAATTTCTTATTGCTTGAAAGAAAAATTAGAAGAAAAAGCTTTAATCACTTCAATGCCATACCCAACTAATTTCTATGGAAGTTACATTGGAACATGCCCTTTAACTTCAACTAAAGAAATGAGAAAAGAAGAACTAAAATTTTATGAAACTGAATTTGAAGATTTCATTAAAAATTATAATATAACGAAAAAAGACTTTGAAAAAATAAAAAATAACGTCAAAGAATCATTTAAAAATATAGAAGAAATAAAAAAATATAAACAAAACTATTTAAAAAAATTTGAAGAACTTTTAAGTAAAGATGTTCCGCCAAACATTGATTTTTCTTCATTTGAAGATGAATTATATAGAATTACCCCTGATGAAAATGTTTTTCTTATTGTTCATTGTAAAAATTTTGAAGAATATTTAGAAAATACAAAAAAAATAATCCAATTCAACTTAAAATATGAAAAACAATTTAAAAAAGGAAAAGACTTTAAAATAAATAAAGATTATATTAAAGATTATTATGAATTTATAATAAAACCGTACATAAAACCGTTAGACCACACCTACGAAGTTCTAAAAAAATTAGAAAATAACATAGAAAACATTCCATTTGAAGATTTTGTTAATTGCGTTAAATCTGCAAAACTTGTTGGAAAAAAACAATATGAAAAAGAACAAAATCAAGTAACAGAACTCTATTCTAAAATAATGGGACTAAACAAATATTAAAAATATTATTAAAATTAAAAACCAATGTACTAAACTAGTTTGTGCATTGGTTTTGTTTTACATGCTATTTTTAAAAATATTTTTGAGATAAATAAAAATATATTTTCTAAACATATAGATTTAAAATTAGTTATTAGTTTGACAATTTAATTAACATTAATTATAATTTTAGGAGGTTAAAATTTAAAATTTCGCGCCAGTAGATCAATTGGATAGATCGTTTGGCTACGGACCAAAAGGCTGGGGGTTCGAATCCTCTCTGGCGTACCATATTAATTAAATGTAAAAAATCTAACTTTATTTAATTATTTCCATAATGAAACTAACTAGTTAATTAAAATTTTATTTAAATTAAAAATTCTTATAATATGACTAAACATATATTTTTTCTAAAGATTAAATATATTTTTTTATTTAAAATTTTTATATTGATTTAATTTTAAATGTTAATGTTTTATTGTTATCTCTTCTAAAACTTCATGTAGTTTTATGTCATGAAAAATTTATATAAATATCTATATATTTTTAATATTTCCTCACTAATACTTAACTAATTAATTAAAAAATTCCATTAAAGAATCTAGCTTTAAATTAAACTTTTAATAAAAAATATTTCTACTATGTTTTAAAAATATAATAATTAAAAATTTTATTATTCTTTTAGTTTTTTAAAAAATTTTTATGTAAATTAAAATTCTTATAATATAACTAAACATATTAAATTTTAATTTTAAATATGAATGTTTTTTATTGATATTTTTTTCTTGTTTAAATAATTCAAATATGTGTTTTCACTAAAAAATTGCAGTTCACCACAAACTAGCTGCAAATTTTTTTTTGTTTTAGAACCATATTTAAAATCTCCAACAATTGGGTGATTAATTAAACTTAAATGTGCTCTAATTTGGTGAGACTTTCCAGTGTGCAAAATAACCTTTAAAAAAGCTGTGGATTTATTTTGCTTTAAAACAAAATATTCTGTTATAACTTTTTTTGAGTTTTCTCTTTTAAAATTAGTTATTAAAACCTTGTTTTTATTTTGGTCTTTACTCCAATAGCCAACCAAAGTTTCTTTTCTTTTTTGCATAATTCCTTCAACATTGCAGTAATATGTTTTTTTAATTTTTCCTTCTGCTGTTAATTTGTTTAAACATCGCAACGCTTTTGCATTTTTCCCGGCAACAACCAAACCGCTAGTGTTAAAATCTAGCCTTGTGCAAAATGCTGGAGTGAAGCTGTTTTCTTTTAAAGGAAAATATTCTTTTTTGCTTATTAAATAACTCAAAACTTTATCTATTAAACTGTCTTTAACCTGGCTGTTTGGCTGCGTTTTAATTCCTTTTTCCTTATTTAAAATTAAAATGTTCTCGTCTTCAAAAACAATATTTAATTTAAAATTATTAAAGTTTTCATAATTAAAATTTTCTCTTTTTTTAAAGAATTCATCTAAGCCGTAAACTAAAACAAAATCACCCTCTTTTAAAATGTAAGATGCTTCTGTTCTTTTTTTGTTTACTTTAATGTTTTTAGTTCTTATTGCCTTATAAATTAAAGATTTTGGAATATTAAAATAACATTTTTCAATGAATTTGTTCAGCCTTTGCCCAGAATCATTTTCATTAATCTCAAACTTTTGCAAAAAATCGCCCCTTTTAAAATTCACCCTGAAAAATTAAACTAGAAAGAATTGCAACATTAAGAGCAGCTTCAACAACAAAAACTCCTCTTGTTGCAATGCAAACATCGTGAAAGCCAGAACATAAAATTTTCTCATTTCTTTTAAATTTTAAATTAACAGTGTTTTGTTCTTTAAAAATTGTTGGAGTTGGCTTAAAAACAACCTTTAAAATAATGGGCATACCGTTAGAAATTCCTCCTAAAATTCCCCCATTATTGTTGGTTTTTGTTTTAATTTTTCCGTTTTTTATGTAAAACTCATCATTAGCAAAAGAACCTTTCATTTTAGCAAATTTAAAACCTTTTCCAAACTCCAAACCCTTAACAGCAGGAATTGAAAACATAATGCTTGCAATAAAATTTTCAAGCCCATCAAAAATTGGAGAACCAATGCCAGCAGCTAGCCCAAAAACGCCAGCTTCAACAATTCCTCCAATTGAATCTCCTTCTTTTTTAGCATCTTCAATTTCATTTAAAATCTCTTTAATTATTTCATCATTTAAAACCGCAATAGGTTTATTTTTAATGTTTCTTAATTCTTTAGCATTAAAATTTAAAGAATTAAACTCATAGTCTTTAATTTTTCCAACCGAAAAAATATGCGAAAAAATTTCAATCTTTTTAGTTTTTAGTGCTTGTTTACAAATGCTTCCCGCAAAAACTAAAGGAGCGGTTAGCCTTCCAGAAAGGTGCCCTCCTCCTCTGAAATCGTTAAAATTATTATATCTAACTTTTGCAGTGTAGTCTGCATGAGAAGGGCGAATTAAATTTTTAATTTTATTGTAATGAGAAGAATTCAAACTTTTGTTGTAAATAACTGCGCAAATTGGGCTTCCGGTGGAATGCCCGTTAAAAATGCCAGATAAAATTTCAAATTCATCTGTTTCTTTTCTTTTGCTGGCGCCCACATAACCTTTTAATGGAGCTCTAAATTGCATATCTTTTTTTATTGTTTCAACGTTTAGCTTAATTCCAGCAGGAAAATTGTCTAAAACAACTCCAATAGCGTTGGAGTAAGACTCACCAAAAACAGAAACATAAAGCCCTTTATTAAAAACAGATGCCACTAAAATTTCCTCCTAACATTTTAAAATCTTCAAAAAAATTTAAATTGCTCTTAAAAACATTTTCAATGTTAGAAACAAAAACAAAATCTTCACAAAAACGAGAAATTATGAAGGCTGCCATAATAATTCTATGGTCTTTAAAATTTTTAACTTCTCCTCCTTTTAATTTGGCCCCTCCTTTAATTTTAATTACATCATCTTCTAAAAAAGCTTCTCCTCCCAGCCCATTAATTAATTCTAAAATTGAATTAATTCTGTTGCTCTCTTTAAAAGCAAGCCTTTTAACACCTTTTATTTTAGAAATTCCAGAGCAAAAACAAGCAAGAACAGCAAGAGGTGGCGCTAAATCTGGTGCATCTTCAACAGAAAAACTAAATGCCTTAAGTTTTCTTTTTTTAGGAAAAATTAAAACAAAATTTTTTTTTAATTTAACCCCAGCGCCACAAAATTTAATAACGTTTAAAATTTTTTTATCTCCCTGGCAAGAATTTTTGTTTAAACCAATAATTTTAATAGGGTTTAAAACACCCAAAACCTCAAAAAGAGCAGCTTGCGAAAAATCTCCTTCAACCTTAAAATTACAAGGTGAAAATTTTTGCCCACCGGAAATTTTAAAGCCTCTTAAGGTTTTTTTAACTTTAACACCAAAACTCTTTAAAACTTTTAAAGTCATGGTTAAATATGGCTTAGAAACAAGTTTGTTTTTAACTATTATTTCACTCTTTTCTTTTAATGTTGGCAAAATAAAAAGAAGTGCCGAAATAAATTGAGAACTAACGCTCCCGTCCACCTCAAATTTTCCAGGAACTAATTTTTCAGTTACTTTAAAAGTGCACTCTGCCACCTTTTCAACATAGTTAAAATTTTTTCCATTTAGTTTAATTAAACAACTAAGTGGCCTTTTAGCCAAAGACTCGCTAACCTTTAAATAACAATTGTTAAAATATGCTGCAGCTAAAAAACTAACAATTCTAAAACAAAACCCGCTCTCATCGCAGTTAATTATTAATTTTTCATTAGTTTTTTCTTTGTTTAAACCTCCAAAAACCTTTAATATTTTATTTTTAAATTCAAATTTAACCCCAAATTTTTTCATAATTAAAATAATTATTTTAACATCATCACAAAGTTCAACATTTTTAATTAAACTAACCCCTTTACTAAAACTAGCCGCCAAAATTGCTCTTATTACAAAACTTTTAGAAGAGGTGGCCTTTAAAGTTCCCGTTAACTGTGAAGGTTTAATTTTAACTTTCATTTTTAATTTTCTTCAACCTTTTAAAAAATCTTTAAATTTTAAAATAGGCAAAGACATAATCTCTCCTTCTCCAATTTTTTTCATAACGCAAAAATTTATTTCATCTCCAAAAATTTTCTTGTCTGCCATAATGTTTTCAAAAATTAAATTAAAATTAACATCTGTTTCAACAGGTAAGGAATATTTTTCTAATAAAGCTTTTAATTTTAAATAGCTTTTAAAATTAGTAATCCCTAACTTTGAAGATTGTTTTGTTATAAAACACATACCAACAGCAACAGCCTCACCATGATGAATTTCAAAATTTAAAGCTTTTTCTAGTGCATGCCCTACTGTGTGCCCAAAATTTAATTTCATTCTAACATTTTTCTCAAATTCATCTTTTTCAACAACATCTTTTTTAATCTCTATGCTTTTTGCAATAACATCTTCTAAAACATTTGAAATTTTTTCCTTAACTAAAATTTTAAATAATTCTTTTGAAAAAATAGCCGCCATTTTAATTATTTCGCTAACTCCAGCATTAAACATTCTAAAACTTAAAGTTTTAAGAAAAAAAACATCACAAACAACCAAAAAAGGAGATTTAATAACTCCAACCAAATTTTTGCCAAACTTTAAATTAACAGCAGTTTTTCCTCCAATGCTAGAGTCCACCTGCGCTAACAATGTTGTTGGAATGTTAACAAATTTAATTCCTCTTAAATATGTTGCTGCACAAAACCCTGCAAAGTCTCCAACCATTCCCCCACCTAAAGCTAGAATTAAATCTTTTCTTTTAACGTTGTTTTTAAACAAAAAAGAGTATACTCTTGTTAAATTTTCAAAATTTTTAGACTTTTCTTCCCCTTTTAAACTAAAAATTAAAACTAAAAACCCTGCCTCTTCTAAACTTTTTTTAACAATATCTCCATAAATTTTAAAAACTAATTCATCACAAACTAAAACAACCTTGCAACAAAAATTTAGTCTTTGTTTAATTAATTCTCCAATTTCGAAAATAATTTTTTCTCCAACAAAAACTTCATAAGGCTCTTTACCTTTAATATTAAATTTTCTCATTTTAAAACCCACTTTAAAATATAATCAAAATAAGTATACATTAAAACAAAAAATATGTAAAATAAATATCAAATAATTTTCTAAATATTTCAATTCCTATTGCATTTTTAAAAATAATATTGTAAAATATCTACACAAAATTATTTGTAGTCTTTTAAATGGAGATGAAGATATGAGTGAATTTTTGGAAGAAATTTTAAAAATTGAAAAAGAAGCAGACAAAATTTTAAACGATGCAACAAAAGAATATGAATTAGTAAAACAACGAATAAGTGAAGAAAAAAAAGAAATTTTTAATGAAATTAAACAATTTGCAGATGAAAAATATGATAACACAATAAGAGAAGAAGAAACAAAATTTTTAGAAAAGTGCAAAGAAATAGAACTAAAAAAAGAAAAAAAACTAAACACACTAAAAAAATTATACGAAGAAAAAGAAAAAGAATGGATTGAAAAAATTGTTTTTAGTGTAATAAATATAGTTTAGAAAAAGTGAGGTTTTTTGTTTTGCGCTCTTTAAACGAAACTGCATTAGTAAAACTTCGTGCGATGCATGGAAAAATGTTAAAAGAAAAAGAATATTTAGAAATTTTAAATTGTAAAAATGTTTTAGAGATTATAACATACCTTAAAAACAACACACATTACAAAAAATCTCTACAAAACTTAGAAGAAAAAAACGTTGAAAAAGAAAAAGTTAAAACCATTTTAAAAACACATGCATTAAACAACAAAAATAAAATATTCAAATATTTTAAAGAAAGCAAAATTTTAAGCATATTATTAAAACAAGATGAAATTTCGAATTTTTTAAACCATAATTTTAATAAAACGCAACCAAAAAAAACAAAAACAATTAAAAAATTATTAAATAACTTAAAAAGCGATGAAAAAAAATTAAACCATTTTAAAATTGAGTTTGCTTTATATAACTCTTATTTTAAAAAGCTACTAAAAACCGTTAAATCTAATTCTAAAAATATTGAACTTTTTGAATTAAATCGTTTACTAAAAACAAAAATTGAATTAATTAATTTATGCAGCATATATAGAAAAAAATTTTTAATTGAAACACCAATAAGTGAAATAAAATCTGAAATTTTCCCTTTTAACAAAAATCTAAATGAAAACAATTTACAAAACATTTTAGAAAGCAAAACAAAACCAGAGTTAGAAGAAAATTTTAAAAAATTTTTCAAAAAGGTAAAAAATTTTAAAATTGAAGATGTTGAAATTTGTTCTAATAAAATTGAATATATTATTTCTAAACATTACATTCACATTTCTTTTAACATAACAACTGTTTTTTATTGTTTTTTGGTTTTGCAAAAAATTGAAATTTTAAATTTATTAAAAATAATTGAAGGAATTTCTTACGAAATGCCAAAAGAAAGAATAAAAAGTTTGTTAATAATATAATTAGAAGAGAGGAGAAAAAATTTTGTCAATTGAAACAATGAGTTTGGTTAACATAGTAGGCAAAAATTCTTTTTTAAATGAATGCATTTTAAAACTAATTAATTTTAAAATGTTTCACATAGAAAAAATTAAAGAAACCAAAAACCCATTAAATTTTAAAGTTTTAAATGAACAAAACCCATACACAGAACCGTTAAACAAAATTAAAAACATATTTAAAATTTTAAAAATAGATTTAAATTATAATTTTAATTTAAATGAAAATGTTACAATTACAGATTCTGAAAATGAGTTTTTAAATGTTTGTAATCAACTGCTTTTAAAATTTGAAGAAGAAACCAACAGAATTAATAACAAAATTAAAAATTTAAAAGAAAATTTAACTATAATAAGCCATATGAACAATTTAGATGAAAATTTACAAGACATTTTAAATTCCAAATTCATAAGCACTCATTTTGGGAAAATTTCAAAAGAAAACTATTTTAAAATTGAAAACGCTAAAGATGAAAATTTTTATTTTTTAAAACAAGATGAAGACCAAAACAACTGTTGGGGTTTTTACGTAACGCCAAAACCACAAGAAACCCAAACATTTGAATTTTTCAAAAATTTAGGCTTTTTAGAATATGAAATACCAGATGAATTAAAATTAAACCGAAACAATGCAGAAAATGCAGAAGAAGAAATAAATAAAAAAATTGAATATTTAGAAATAGACTTAAAAGACATTAATTTTGAAAAAGAAAAATTAAAAGAAGAACATTTAGAAATTTTACAAAAACTTTTTGAAAAATTTAAAATTTTAAACGATGTTTTTAGTTACAGAAAATTTGCAGCAGTCAACAATAAACAGTTTAACATTTGCGGCTTTATTCCAACCAGAGAAATTAAAAAGTTTGATGAAATTTTTAAAGAAGAAAAAAACATTGTTTACGAAATTTTAAAAGATGAATATGATGAAAAATATTCCCCACCAGTTAAGCTGAAAACCTTTAGGTTGTTTAAACCGTTTGAGATGTATGTTTCAACATATGGCACTCCGCAATATGGTTCAATTAACCCTTCAAGCTTAGTTGGATTGGTTTACAGCATAGTTTTTGGAATAATGTTTGGAGACCTAGGCCAAGGCTTAATTCTTTTAATTGGCGGAATTTTTGCCTGGAAGAAAATGAAAAACAAACTAGGTTTAATTCTAACGAGATGTGGCTTTTCCAGCATAATTTTTGGAACACTGTTCGACTCCATTTTTGGTTTTGAAGGCCTTTTAGAAAACTTTTGGAAAAATTTTGGATTAGGAGAAACTTTACCGTTTCACTTGTTAAAACCTTCTAATTCAATCCCTATTTTAGTTGTATCTTGCTTAATGGGAATGGCTTTAATTTTAATTTCAATTGGAATTAACATATATTTAAACTTAAAAAGCAAAAATTTAGGAGAAGCAATTTTTTCACATAACGGCGTTTCTGGTTTTGTTTGCTATGGAGGAGTTACTTTTGCAGTATTATATTTAATTTTATATAATAAAAACATAGTTTCACCAGTTTTTATTTTGTTAATTTTTGTTTTACCAATAATTTTAATATTTTTTAATATTCCACTTAGCGGTTTAATTGAAAAAAACATGAAAGTAAAACATGAAAAAAGAGAAAAATTCACAATTTCTTCAGCGATTTTCGATATGATTGACATATTACTAAGTTACTTTACAAATACACTTTCTTTTTTAAGAATTGGAGGGCTAGCGCTCAGCCATGCTGCATTAATGTTGGTTGTAATGAAATTTGCAAAAATGGCTAGTTCTTTAAACGGCGTTGGAACTTTAAGTTTCGTTTTAATTGTTGTAATTGGAAACGCATTCGTAATTCTTTTAGAAGGTTTAATTGTTTCAATTCAAGCTTTAAGGTTGGTTTATTATGAAATATTTAGCAGGTTTTACAAATCTAACGGCAAACCCTTTAATCCTGTTAAAATTAATTTTAAAAATTAAAATTTTATAAAATAAGGAGCATAATAATATGAATATTTTATTTTTAGCACTACCGTTATTAGCATTAACTTTAACATTAACTCCGGTAATTCCTCTCTTTTCCTCTAAACCTAAAAACTATGTAAAAACACGTTTTGCAACTCATTTTGTTTTGTTTTTTTTAACTCTAATTATTGCAACAATAGTTTTTTTAACACAAAGTTTTCCTGTTCACGCCATGGAAGCAGCAGCTTCATCTGCACAAAACCCTAAAAACTTAAGTGAAGGTTTAAAATTCATAGGTGCCGCTATTTCAACAGGTTTAGCCTGCATAGGGGCAGGAATTGCAGTGGGAGGAGCAGCCCCAGCAGCAATAGGAGCCTACAGCGAAGACAAAGACACATTCGGAAAAGCAATGATTTTTGTTGTTTTGGGTGAAGGTATTGCAATTTACGGATTCGTTATTTCATTTTTAATATTATTTTCAAATTAAATTAATTAAAAAGTTGGGTTGGTTTATGAAGATTTTTTGCATTAGCAGTAGCAAAGACACAAAAACAGGAATGCGCTTAGCAGGAATTGAAGGAATTGTTTTGAATTCTAAAGAAGAAGTTATAAATAAGTTAAATGAAATAACAAAAGAAAAAAAAGAAATTGGAATTGTTTTAATAACTCAAAATTTGGTTAAGCTTTGTGAAGAAGAAATTTTAAAAATTAAAGCAAAATTTAAACTCCCACTAATTGTTACAATTCCTAATGATGATGAAAACTCTAATGTTAGTGGTTTAATTAGTAAATATATAAACGACTCAATTGGCATAAAAATATAATAAGAAAAGTGGTATTTTATTATGTCTTACGATGAAAAAAAATTAACATCATTTAAAGATATTATTTTAAAAGATGCTAAAAAAAAGGCAGAAGAAATTAAAATTAAAATTTTAAAGTTAAATGAAGAATTAAAAGAAACAGAAAAAAATGCAAAGAAAGAAATCTTACCTAAAATTGAAGAAAAAATTAATAATTTAAAGGCTAGCTATAAATTTAAATTAGCAAAAAAAACATTTGAAATGGAAAAAGAAATTTTAAATTTTAAAAATGAAGAAATTAAAAAAATATATGGCCTTTGTGAAAAAAATTTAAATCGTTTTACAAAGTCTGAAAATTACGTGAATTATTTGTTAGATAAAATACAAAAAACATTAAGAGAAAATTCATGCAATGAAGTTATAATTAAACTTAAAGAAGAAGATTTAATTTTTAAAGAACAAATCTCTTCCATTAAAGAAATTAAAAAATTTGAGAAAGACCCAAACATAAATTTAGGTGGATTTATTTTAGTAGACACAAAAAAAGCTATTGAAATAGACGAAACATTTGAAACTTTACTAAAAAAAGTTTTTAAAAACTTTTATAAAACATCTGAGTTAAATTTAAAAAATTATAAGATAGGGTGAATTTAAATTGCCAAACAGTAAAATTTTTTCAATTAACGGACCAGTAGTTAAAGTTAGAAACACCAAAGAATTTTCTATGATGGAAATGGTTTACGTTGGAGAAAAAAAAATAATTGGAGAAGTAATTTCGGTTAACGACTTTGAAACAACAATTCAGGTTTATGAAACAACAAACGGGTTAAAGCCAAATGAACCTGTTTATTCCACAAAAATGCCTCTTTTTGCAACGCTTGGGCCAGGAATTGTTTCAGGAATTTTTGATGGAATTTTGCGCCCTTTAAAAAGCATGGAAGAAAAAAGTGGTTGTTTCATTGAAGTTGGCTCTAACATAGAATCTTTAAACCTAAACAAAAAGTTTAACGTTAAAATTGTTGCCAAAGTTGGAGAAGAAATTAAGCCGGGGCAAATTTATGCAGAATGCAAAGAAACAGAGTCAATAACGCATAAATGCATGCTCTCCCCTTTTTTAGAAGGCGGAATAGTAACAAAAACAGCTCCTGATGGAGAATATTCTGTTAACGAAGATGTTTTAGAGTTTGAAAGCAAAAATGGCGAACTAATTAAGGTTAACCTATGCCAAAAATGGCCAATTAGAAAAACAAGACCAGTAAAAGAAAGGCTTAAAATTTCAAAACCACTAGTTACAGGGCAACGAATAATAGACACAATGTTCCCCATAGCAAAAGGAGGAACAGCAGCAATCCCAGGAGGATTTGGCACAGGAAAAACAATGACACAACACGCAATTGCAAAATGGTGCGACGCAGACATTATAATTTACATTGGCTGTGGTGAACGTGGAAACGAAATAACTCAAGTTTTAGAAGAATTTTCTCATTTAATAGACCCTAGAACCAAAAAAGCTTTAACAGAAAGAACTGTTTTAATTGCAAACACATCTAACATGCCGGTTGCAGCAAGAGAAGCATCCATTTACACCGGAATAACTCTAGCAGAATACTACAGAGACATGGGCTACCATATTGCAATAATGGCAGATTCCACTTCAAGATGGGCAGAAGCATTAAGAGAAATTTCTGGAAGGCTAGAAGAAATGCCAGCAGAAGAAGGTTTCCCGTCATACCTACCTTCTCGTCTTTCTCAGTTTTACGAAAGAGCAGGATATGTAAAAACATTATCTGGAAAAGAAGGCTCTATTACAATAATTGGAGCAGTTTCCCCGCAAGGCTCAGACTTTTCAGAACCAGTAACGCAAAACACAAAAAGGTTTGTTAGGTGTTTTTGGGCGTTAGACAAATCTTTAGCCTATGCAAGGCACTACCCCGCAATAAATTGGATGGACAGCTACAGCGAATATGATGAAGACCTAAAAAACTTTTTTGATGAAAACCTAGGTGAAGAATTTTTGCAGATGAAAAAGAAAATTTCTTCAATTCTTGCAAAAGAAGCAGAACTTTTAGAAATTGTAAAACTAATTGGGATGGATGTTTTACCAGACGAAGAAAAATTAATTATTGAAACTGCAAAAATCATTAGAGTGTTGTTTTTACAACAAAATGCATTTAATGAAAACGATTGTTTTGTAACGCTAAAAAAACAAAAACGTATGATGGAAGTAATATTACATTTTTATGATATATCTTCTAAAGCAATTAACAACACCATAAACTTTTCGCAACTAAAAGAGAGCGATGTTTTAAACAACATATATAACATTAAATATGAGACAACAAATGAAAATTTAGAAAAATTTGATGAATACATTGAAAAAATAGATTCATATTTTAAAGAAAACATTAAAAATTAAAGATTTTTCATTAGAATTGGAGGAAAAAATATGGCAGTTATACGTCATATTGGTTTGAATGCAATTAACGGACCATTGGTTTTTTTAGATAATGTTGAAAATGCTGCGTTTGACGAACTAGTTGAAATTGTGGTTAACAATAAGCAAATACGTCAGGGTAAGATTGTTAAAATAGAGGGAAAAAAGGTTGTAATTGAAGTTTTTGAAGGAACTAACAATCTTTCTTTAAGTAACACTAAAATTAATTTTACCGGAGAACCACTAAAAATGCCACTTTCAACAGAAATGATTGGCAGAATTTTTAACGGTTCTTGTAAGCCAATTGACGGGTTCGGAGAAATTTTTGTGGAAAAATATGAAGACATAAACGGTTCTGCAATAAACCCAATTTCTAGGGTTTACCCCAAAAACTTCATAGAAACAGGAATTTCTGCAATAGACGCTTTGTCTACCCTAATTAGAGGTCAAAAACTTCCAATTTTTTCAGATGCTGGTTTGCCTCACAACAAGTTAGCTGTTCAAATTGTAAACCAAGCTAAAATAGTGGACACCAATGAGAAAGATAATTTTTGCATTGTTTTTGCTGCAATGGGTGTTAAAAACGACGTAGCAGATTACTTTAAAACAAAATTTGAAGAAAGCGGAATTCTAAAAAATGTTGTAATGTTTTTAAACCTTTCCAACGACCCAATAATTGAAAGAATTTTAACTCCAAGAGCTGCTCTCACTGCAGCAGAATATTTAGCATTTGAAAAAAACATGCATGTTTTAGTAATTTTAACAGATATGACATCTTACGCTGAAGCGGTTAGAGAAATTTCTTCATCCAAAGGAGAAATTCCAGGAAGAAAAGGTTTTCCAGGTTATTTATATTCCGACCTTGCGCAAATTTACGAAAGAGCTGGTGTTTTAAAAAGTTCTAAAGGTTCTTTAACACAAATCCCTATTTTAACAATGCCAAATGGAGACATAACAAACCCAGTGCCAGACTTAACAGGTTATATAACCGAAGGGCAAATTGTTCTTTCAAAGGAGTTAAACAAAAGAGGAATATATCCTCCAATTGCAATTTTGCCTTCTCTTTCGAGGTTAATGAAAGACGGAATTGGAGAAGGGTTTACAAGAAAAGACCACAAAGACCTAGCAAACCAGCTTTTTGCATCTTACGCAAAAGTGCAAGAAATTAAGTCTTTAGCATCTGTAATAGGTGAAGAAAAACTTTCTGAAATAGACAAAGCCTACATTAAGTTTGGAAAAGAATTTGAAGAAAAGTTTATAACGCAAAATTTAAACGAAAACAGAACAATAGAGCAAACACTAAACCTTGGATGGAACCTTTTAGCACTGCTTCCAAAAAAAGAGCTAGACAGAATAGACACCAAAATTTTAGACGAATTTTATGAAGAACCTCATAAAACACAAATTTAAATAATATTTTTAAGGAGAGTTTATATGGCAACATTTTTATCTCCAACTAAAGGTAATTTAATTAATTTAAAGAAAAACTTGCAGCTTTCCAAACTAGGTTTCGAGTTAATGGACAAAAAAAGAAATATTTTAATTAGAGAGATGATGCCACTAGTTGAAGTTGCAAAAACAATTAGAAACGACGTAGAAGAAACCTTTAAAAAAGCTTATGAAGCTTTGAAAATGGCTAATTTAACACTTGAAAACTGCGAAAACATTGCAGAATTAACAACGGTTGAAACAGGCATTTCAATTGAATATAAAAGCGTTATGGGAATTGAAATTCCTAAAGTAACGTTAAATTCTAATGTTACTGGCAGAGAATATGGCATTTTAAACACAAACTCTCATTTAGACACAGCATATTTTTGGTTTTTAAAAGCTAAAGAAATTAGCATAATTTTAGCAGAAATTGAAAACAGCATATATTCTCTTTCTAAAGAAATTAAAGAAACCAAAATTCGTGCTAACGCATTAGAAAACATTGTTATTCCTAAGGTTGAAGAAAACATAAAATATATTTCAGATGCTTTAGAAGAAAAAGAAAGAGAAGAATTTAGCAGACTAAAACTAATTAAAAACAGGAAAACTAATTAAATTTAAATAAAAAAAATACAATAAAAACTAGCTCTTTTGCATCTTACGCAAAAGTGCATTTATTTTTAACCAAAATTCGTGCCAACGCATTAGAAAACATTGTTATTCCTAAAGTTAAAAAAACATAAAATATATTTCAAACGCTTTAGAAGAAAAAGAAACAGAAAAACTAATTAAACAAAATAATTAAATAATAAAAATTAAAAAATTTCAACAAAAACGATAGCTACATTAAAAATACCCATAAAGGAAAATTAACGCTAGAAAAGTTATTTCTTAGTTAAAAATTAAAATTTACTCCAATAAGCATAGTTTAAAGTGTTTATTGGAGTTTTTATGTGAAAAATAACAAATAGTATAATTTCACATAGGTTTAGCCATGCATGTTGCAAACTCTTGTTAAAGTGTTATCTCTTCTATAATACCCTTCTTCTTTTCTAGGGCAATTAGAATTAGCTCTAAGCCCACTATCTGAACAATAAACTTCCTTTACTGCAGCAACTAAAGAAAATTTGCCAGCTTTCCTATCACTTAAAAGTTTTCTCATAATGTTCCCCCAAATTTTAGATGGGTTAATTTGAGATCTTGGAATTTTTTTCCCATCTGTGCTGCCAAACCAAATCCCAGCAATATATTTTGGCGTGCCTCCTATGAACATTAAATTTTTTCCATCGTTACTGGTTCCTGTTTTCCCAAAAACATCAACAGAAATTGAATCTAAATTTGCCGCCGCACCAGTTCCACCACTTAAAACAACATTACGCAAAAGCCTATTTAAAACAACAGAAGTGTCTTTAGAAATAACCCTATTTTGTGCATTTTTAATTTTAAAAGGTTCTTCTTTGTTTAAACCTTCAACTCTTTCTAGTGTTGTTGCTTTTCTAAAAGTTCCCCCATTAGCAAAAATTTGAAATGCATTAACCATATCACTAATAACAACACCATTAATTAAAGAACCCATAGCCATAGCGCTAGTTTCAAACCTGCCATCTTTTGTGGGGTTTTTAGGGTTTACTATGTTAGCAATTCCGAGCTTTTGCGTTAAAAAATCACAAAAATTAGAAACACCTTCTCGGCCATAATCATATAAAATTTTTGTTGGCACAGTGTTTAAAGATTTTTGTATTGCATGTTTTACGGTAACATAGCCATTAGAATGCTTCCCATCAAAGTTTTCAGGCCATGGCTTGCCCTGAACAGTTTTACAAGGAGCATCTTTAAACAAACTAGAATAGGTTAACTGATTTTTCTCCAAAGCATAGGCATAAATTAAAGGTTTCATTGTTGAACCAGGTGAAATTAACGCATTAGAATTTGTAGCATAATTTAAAGAAGCCCTGTCTCCTGCAATTTTTTTACCTTTTCCACCAACACAAGCTTTAATGTTACCATTTAAATCGAAAACTATGAATGCAGACTGAATATTTTTAGGCAATGTTAAATCTTCATATTCCTGTTCCAATTTCTTTTGCATTTCAACATCCACTGTAGTGTAAATTTTAAAGCCACTTCTTTTAACCTTATTGTTTACTTCTTCCCAATTATTGTTTTCTTTTTCTTTCATATATCTATAAACAACTTCATTTAAAGCGGTGTCCACAAAATAACTTTGTTTGTTTTCATCTAGTTTATCTTTATAAATAGTCCCTTTATGCACCTTTACGGGAGTTTTTTTTGCTTCTTCACATTCCTGCTTAGTTATTTTTCCCTGTTCATACATCTTATTTAAAGTGTAATTTCTGCGTTTAAGAATTTTATTAGGGTCTTTTAAAATGTTGTAGTTTCCTGGCCCTCTAATTAAAGCTGCAAGAGTTGCTGCTTCCTGCAGATTAACCTTTTTTAAATCTTTATTAAAATATAACTTTGCTGCAGTTTTAATTCCGTAATAATTTCCATTTCCAACATAAATAACATTTAAATATGCCTGCAAAATTTGATCTTTGCTATATTTTCTTTCTAACGCCATCGCCATGCAAATTTCTTTAACTTTACGAGAAATTCCTCTTAATCCACTATTTTGTCTTTCTCCTGTAATATTTTTTAAAAGCTGCTGAGTTATGGTGGAACCACCCTGGTTTGTTTTCCAAAAATGCAAAAACATGTTTAAAACAGCACCAGAAGTACGCCAAAAGTCCACACCGTCATGCTCATAAAACTTGTAGTCTTCAATTGAAACAACAGCATCTTTAACAATTTGTGGAACATCTGAAATATCCACCCA
Organism: uncultured Clostridia bacterium; assembly: GCA_947304245.1. Taxonomy (GTDB): domain Bacteria; phylum Bacillota; class Clostridia; order Oscillospirales; family Ruminococcaceae; genus RUG12519. The sequence goes on along the minus strand of CAMZAK010000001.1, from coordinate 110,665 downwards.
AATTCTTTTCTCACCAGAATCTATTACAGAAAGTTTTACAAATTCACCATTTTCGTTTTTACCATAAACATTAGTAAATTCACTCCCTACTATTGTTTCTCTTTCTAGGTTAATTGTTGTTTCTGCCTCCGTTGCTTTCATAACATAAACAGTAAGAGCAGTAACCACAATACTAAAAACAATTATGAAAAATAAAATAAAACAAACTAAAAGTTTCCCAAATAATTTAAAAGTACTACCATTATTTTTAAAAATAGCAAATTTTTTAAAAATATTTTTGCCAATTTTAATCTTGCCGTCATCATAATTATTGCTGCTTATATCTCTCCTGTTCTTTTTTCTCAAAAAACTTAAAACCTCCATTAACCATAAAACATTTCATATTACAATAATTATAGCATAAATATTATAATATTTTATTTAATAATAAAAATATATTGGTCAATTTAACGTTTTTTAAAATTTTAAACTAACATTTTAAAAATAACATTCATAATTAAATGTTTTACAAATTTTAGTAAAAAAATTCTAAAATATGCACCCTACCATTAATTTTTTAAGTTTATATAAAAAATATATTGCAAATGCTGCAACATTTACAATATACTTTCGTTAATTTAATTTTTTTAATTTATTATAACATTTCCTTCATTGGCAGAAACATTAACAGTTTCTAAATTATTAGGACTCAAAATTAATTCAACAATAGATTTTTCAACCTTATCGTGTATCTCCTTTCTTAAATCTCTAGCACCATACTTACTGTTTTCCAAAGGAGCAACCAAACAATCAACCAATTTTTCATCATAAACAAAGTTAATATTTTTCCTGTCATACAAAGCTTTTTTAAATTCATTTAAAATTAATTTAGCTATTTGTTTTAAGTTTTCTGTGGTTAATTTGTTAAATACAATAATTTCTCCAACTCTTGCTATGAATTCTGGTCTTAAAAATTTTTCCAACGCTTTTTTTGCTCTTTGTGTTTCTAGTTCATTTTGAGTTTTATTAAAACCAACAATTCCTGTTTTTTCATTACTACCCGCATTTGAAGTCATAACAATTATTGTATTTTTAAAATTAACAAACCTACCGTGTGAATCTGTAACTTTTCCCTCATCTAAAATTTGTAGCAAAAGATTCATAACATCAGGGTGAGCTTTTTCAATTTCATCGAACAAAACAACCGAATACGGTTTTCTTCTAACTTTTTCTGTTAACTGGCCAGCATCATCATAACCAACATAACCAGGAGGAGAACCAGTAAGACGAGAAACAGCGTGCTTTTCCATAAATTCAGACATATCCACTCTAATTAAATTATCGGAACCGTCAAACAACACTTCAGACAAAACCTTAACAAGTTCTGTTTTTCCAACCCCAGTAGGCCCAACAAAAATGAATGAAGCTGGCCTTTCATTGCTAAAAATTCCAACTCTATGACATTTAACAGCATTAGCTAAAACTTTAACTGCATTATCTTGTCCAATAATTCTACTTTTTAAATTTTCTTCTAATTGGTTTAATTTTTCCACTTCGCTTTGCCTAATTTTTTCTTCTGGTATTCCAGTCCAGAGCTGAACAACCTTTGAAAGATCTTCATTTTCAACGTAAACTTTAGAAAGACTTTCCTCTAATTCTTTTAATTTGTCGTTAATTTTACTTAGTTTTTCTTTAACTTTTGCAATCTCTTCATATTTAACCTTAACAACAGTTTCATAATCCACATCTTCAGACTTAGAAATTTCCTCCTCTAAAGCCAACTCTTTTCTTTTTAGTTTTTCTCTTTCATCTATTAATTTTTCAAATTCACTAATTTCTTCACATCTCAAAGCTCTGCAAACACAAGCCTCATCTAAAAGATCTATAGCCTTATCTGGCAAAAACCTGTCATTAATATATTTTTCTGAATACCTCACAGCGTCATCTATTATTTTTTCTTTAACTTTAACCCTATGAAAATTTTCATAATAAGTTTTTATTCCTCTTAAAATTTTAATGCTAGATTCTATGCTAGGCTCTTCCACAGAAACAGGTTGAAAACGTCTTTCTAACGCAGCATCATTTTCAATATATTTTCTATATTCATTAAAAGTTGTGGCTCCAATTAGCTGTATTTCTCCTCTGGAAAGAGCTGGTTTTAAAATGTTTGCAGCACTCATAGAACCTTCAGAATCTCCGGTTCCAATTAATGTGTGAATTTCATCTATGAATGGAATAATGTTACCCGCTTTTTTTATCTCAGAAATTAACCCTTTAACTCTGCTTTCAAATTGCCCTCTAAACTGAGTTCCTGCAATCAAAGCAGTCATATCTATTAAATAAACCTCTTTGTTTAACAATCTATATGGCACATCTTTTCTTGCAATTCTTTGAGCTATTCCCTCTGCTATTGCTGTTTTCCCAACTCCAGGTTCACCAATTAAACAAGGATTGTTTTTAGTTCTACGAGATAAAATTTGAATAACCCTATAAATCTCCTCATTTCTGCCCACAATGTTGTCTAGCTTATTTAACCTCGCCTTTTCTGTTAGGTTTAAACCAAAGTTTTCAATAAATCTATATCTCACCTTGTCTTTTTTGAGCATTTCTCTAGAATTTAAACCAGTACCATTTTTCTCCATTTTTTCTCTCCCGTCAAAACCATTATTAAAATCTGGCATAAAAGGAGGTCCCATAAAATTAGAACCAACAGTTTTAAAACCATCCCCTTCAAACATACCCATTAGCTGATTGCCCATATTCTCCAAATCGCCCATAACACTTTTATTGGCAATTTCATCTATTTTAGGAATCTTCAATTCTTTTGCGCAAGTAAAACATAAACCCTCAGTTATTGGTTTACCGTTTACTTCTCTACTAACAAAAATAACTGCCATCCTTTTTTTACATCTACTGCAGCGCATATATTATCTCCTTCACAAAAATCTAATATCACAAATTTAAATTCTTAACAATAATTTTTTATATATACAACATAATTATCCTACATTGTAAAAAAATTTGCAAGAGAATTACGCAAACATTCAAAAAAATTTATATATCATTTTTGTTTTAGTATAATCAAAATCTCATCAAAATATGTGACATACTTAAAATTTTTTATTTTATTAAATATGCTATTTTGTAGAATAAAAAAAATAAATAAGTCGAATTTATAATCTCAAAATTTAAAAAACTCAATTCATTTCTAGTTATAATAATTAAAACAAAACATAAAACAGAAAAAATTATTAAATAAATTGAAGCTTTCAAAACTCCGCATAATGCTCCTAAAATTCCATCTAACATCCCTATTGCAGGCATCTTTCTGGCTATTCTAACCATTTTATAAAGATATTTTCTAAAAACACGAAATATGAAAAATATTATAAAAATTAAAATTATAAATATAATTCTACTTAAAAATATATTAACCAAATTTGAAATTATTACATCCTTTGCAATAAATCCTTCCCCTAAATTAAAATTTTTAGCTAAAACTTCAAATTCTTTAGGAACTTTAAAATTTTTTAATATTATTTTTTCAAACTCATAAAAAACTTCATTTTCTAATAATTTTTTCAATATTAGTTTGTTTAAAAAACAAGAAATAACAATCCCTAAAAATGAACACAAAATAAATATTAAACTTTTTAGAAAACCCTTTTTATAGCAACTAAAAACATTATGAGAAATTATTAAAACAACTATTACATCATAAAATAACGAAACAAAATTTTTAATAAAACTTCACTTCCTCTTTAGTTTAACAAAATTCTATTCACCTTATTCATAGAAATGTAATAAATATATGGTTTTTTATATGTAAACTTTTCTATGTTAAACTCATTTTTTATTTTTTTCAACTCTTTTAATTTGCTGTTTGTTTTAAGGATTTCATCATCCATTAAAAAAATTACATCATTATTAAAATATTTAATATCTTTAACCTGCTTTTGTGTTTCTTTTTTACTAATTAAATTGCCATACTTATCGTAAGATGCAATCGTATTATTAAAAAACGTTATGAAACATCCAAAATCGTTAACAATAAAATTTTGCAAATCTTTTCCAAAATCAATTGAATTTAAAATTTTACCGCTATTGTCAAAATAAAAAACTTTAGTATCTCCAACCAAAATTATAACACTGCCAATCTTTTTAATAAATAAAGGCATAAAGTTATCTATCTCTTTTTTTAATTTTTCCTTATCATTAGAAAAATTAAGTTCATAAACCAAAGTTTTTAAAAATCCTTCTTTAACTCCAGCAGTGCAAACAATAACGCCATCTTCTTTTTCTAAAATATTAAAATCCACAATTAAATTTTCAGCACAACTCCAACTAAAAATTTGCTCATTTTTTTTATTGTAAATAACGAGACAACATAAATAATTTTCTTCTTTTGTTACAAAAGCATACATACCATTCTTAAAAGTTTTAGCAGAAATCACATCATTTTCCAATTCGCCCGAAAAAACAACCTGTTTTTCATTTTGTATACTAAAATTCCTGGCTCCCTTTTCATAAAACAAAACATTATTACTGTTATTATTAAAAGATTTAATGTTAGCTTTTAAACTATTATTAGAAGAATTTTTTAAAAGCCTAGCATTGTTTTCATAAAAATTAAATTGTGAGTTTGTTAAAATACAAAAACCTTTTTTAACACTCTCAAACCCTAAAATTTCATCACCTAAAAAAACAATTGGAAACTTAGAATCTTTATTTGAAAATATATAATTTTTTAAAGAAATTTGCCAAACACCAACAATAACTAAAAAAAAACTAAAAAACAAAAAAATGGTTTTAAAATATTTTTTAGCTAGTCTTTTTTTTCTAATTTTTCTTTGCAAATTAACATCTAGAATTTTTTTCATAAAACATTCCTTTTAATATGTAACTTCGTTTAAATAAAGCCCTGCAGCTTTAACCGTTCTGCCTGCAAACTTTCTGTCTTTTTTTTCTAATATTTTTTTAACGTCTTCTGGTTTTAAAACTCCTTCAGAAACTTCAAGCAATGTGCCAACAATTATTCTAACCATATTATATAAAAACCCGTCTCCCACAATTTTAAAAATTAACATCTCTCCTTCAAAGTAAGCGTCCAGTAAATATATTGTTCTGGTCTTTTCTAAAACAGAACTTCCACTGCCACAAAACGAAGAAAAGTTATGCTTTCCAACTAAAAATTTTGCAGCTTTTAAAATTCTTTTCAAATCTATTTTTCTAAAATAGTTTAAAACCAAACCTTTTAAAAATGGATTTTTAAATTTTCCAGTCCAAATTTTATAAATATATTCTTTTTTTTTAACAGAATATCTAGCATGAAAATTTTTTTCAACCTTTTTAACACTCTTTAAAACAACATCTTGTGGAAGTTTGTTGTTTAAAACAAAAATTAACCTGTTTAAACTAATTTTTAAATTTAAATCCATATGAAAATAAAAATTATTAGCATGAACACCAGAGTCTGTTCTAGAACAAGCCTTAACATTAATCCTGCTTCCAAAAACAGCTTCAACTGCATCTTGCACAACACTTTGAACGGTAACACAATTTTTTTGAACCTGCCAACCAAAATAAGATGAACCATTAAAACTAATGCAAAAAAGATATCTTTCCAAATTTCCCCCACTTAAACTAAAAATAACTAAAAAAATTAACCAAAAACAAACAAACAAAAAAAACAAAAAAACTAAAAATTAAAATGTAGTCGCAACCATTAATTTTAAATGTTATATATCTCGTTCTTTCTGCTCCAATCTTGTAGCAACGAGACTCCATAGCAACAGCCAAGTCATCTGCTCTTTTAAAAGAAGAAACCAACAAAGGCACTAAAATTGAAATAATGAATTTAATTTTATTTTTAATTCCTTTTCCTGAAATGTTAACCCCTCTAGATTTTTGTGCAAAAATAATTTTTTGTGTTTCATCCACCAAAAGTGGAACAAAACGAATTGAAATTGAAAGCATTGTTGAAATTTCTTCAACAGGGAATTTGAATTTTTTAAGCGGTTTAAAAAAATCACTAATGCACCTTGCCAAATCTAAAGGAAGGGTTGTGTAAGTTAAAATTGCAACACCAGACATTAATAAAAAAATCCTAACAATAACTAAAATTGTTAAATTTAAAGATTCTTTCGTTATTTCAAAAACTAAAAATTTAAATAAAACTTCTCCTTTTCTGCCAAAAAATAAATTAATTATGGAGGTGAAAATCATAATAAACATTATTGTTTTAAAATTGTTAAAAGCAAGTTTTAATGGAATTTTGCAAACTTTATATAAAACAACAACAACCAAAAAACCGAAAACAAATGTTGAAATTTTACTAAAAAAAAATAAAATAAAAATATAAGCAAAAGTTACAACAAGTTTAGACTTAGGTGTTGCTTTATGTAAGAAAGAATTTCCTTTAATATATTGCCCTAAGGTTAAATTTTTTAGCATGTTTTTTCCTCTTTCTTTAAATTTTCTAAAAACTCAACAGCTTTTTCAACAGAGTAAATGTTTAAAGGAACATTAAAACCTCTTTCTTTAAGTTTCAAAAAAACCTTAGTAACATCTGGCACATCTAGCCCAATTTTTTGCAACTCTGCTGCTCTTTCAAAGGTTTTTTCAATTTCATCATAACTAAAAACTTTGCCCTCATTTAAAACCAAAATCTTGTTAGCGAATGAATATATGTCTTCCATGGAATGCGTTACCACAATAACTGTTGCTAAAAATTCTTCATTATATTTTTTAATTATTTTTAAAATGTTTTTCTTCCCTTCGGGATCTAACCCTGCTGTTGGCTCATCTAACAACAAAATTTTTGGGTTTATTGCAATAACTCCCGCAATTGCAGCTCTTTTTTTTTGCCCTCCCGAAATTTCAAACGGGCTTTTTTTTAAAGTTTCTTCTCTTAACCCCACAATTTCAGCAGCTTTTTTAACTCTGTTTTTAACTTCAACTTCACTAAGCCCTAAGTTTTTTGGGCCAAAAGCTATGTCTTTTTCAACAGTTTCTTCAAAAAGTTGGTATGCCGGGTTTTGAAAAACATAGCCAATTTTAAAATTGTTTTCTTTAAAAGTTTTTTTTTCTTCCCATATGTTGCTTCCAAAAACTAGAACCTCTCCAGAAGTTGGCTTTAAAATTCCATTAATATGTTTTAATAATGTTGTTTTACCAGACCCAGTATGCCCCACAACGCAAACATAGTCGCCTTCATCAATCTTTAAATTAATATTTGTTAAAGCGTTTTTTTTCTCACTGTTTATTGCGTCATATGCATAATTTAAATTTTTAAACTCAACTGCAACAGCCAAAAGCCTTATTCCCCTTTCAACAAATTAGCACCAACCAAAATTTCAACACATTCATCAAAATTAACAGCAACCTTTTCTTTTACAAGCCCCTTTTCATTTAATTTTTTAATTAATTCACAAAGCTGCGGCAAACAAAGCTTTGCTTCTTTTAACGTTAAATCATCCGAAAAAATTTCTTTAGGTTTGCCTTCTTTTAAAACTTGTCCATCTTTTAAAACAATAACGCGGTCTGCAAAACAAACCTCTTTCATGTTATGTGTTATGTTAACTATTGTGATTCCTTTATTTTTGTTCAAATCTTCAATTATTTTTAAAACTTCTTTTCTGCTTTTTGGGTCTAGCATTGCTGTTGCTTCATCAAAAATTATGCACTCAGGCTGCATTGCCAAAATTCCTGCAATTGCAATTTTGCTTTTTTGCCCACCAGACAAATTCTCAACCATGCTTTTTTTAAAACTTAACATTCCCACAGACTCTAAGCTTTTGTTAACTATTTCTTCAATATTTTTTTGAGGAACACACAAATTCTCCAAAGCAAAAGCAACATCTTCTTCAACAATTGTTGCAACAATTTGGTTGTCTGCATCCTGAAAAATTAATCCAACATTTTTCCTTATTTCGTAAATTGTTTCTTTTTTTGAAGTTTTAATTCCTTTAGCAACAATAACTCCTTTTGAGGGAGTTAAAATAGCATTTAAAAGCCTAGAAAGAGTAGACTTACCACAACCATTAGCGCCAACAATTGCAACATGTTCCCCTTTTTCAACTGTGAAATTTAAATTTTTTAAAACAAAATTTTCACATTCCTCATTTTCTTTTTTCTTATCGTAAGAAAAATAAAGATTAGAAACATTAAAAAACTTGCTCATTTAACAAAATCCTTTTAAATTAAACATTTCCAAACAATTTTAACATATTTTTTTTTGTTAAACAACAAATTTTTAAACTCCAACCAACTGCGTAATTCTATTTGCAACCTCTTTAGAAGCTTTTTCAATTAGTTCTTTATTAGGGCCTTCAATCATAATTCTAATTATTGGCTCTGTTCCAGAACATCTAACAACTATTCTGCTTTCCTTGCCCAAAGTTTTTTCTTTTTGATTAATATATTCTTCAATGTCTTTGTTATTATAATATTTTTGTTTTTGTTCATTAGTTGCCTTAATGTTAACTAAAATTTGAGGAAACTTAACCATTAAACTAGCAAGGCTAGAAAAACTCTTCTTGCTGTTTTTTAAACATTTAATTAGCTGCAAAGCGGTTAGCTGTCCATCTCCAGTGTTGGAATAATCTTTAAAAATTATGTGCCCAGATTGCTCACCACCAATTTTGTAGCCATTTGCAACCATGCTCTCTAAAACACACCTATCCCCAACCTGCGTCACCTCTAAATTAATTCCATTAGACTTAGCAAAATGAAAAAACCCCAAGTTAGACATAACAGTTACAACAACAGTGTTGTTTTTTAAAAGCCCATCATCCTTCATGCATCTTGCAAAAATTGCAATTAACTGGTCTCCATCAATTACGTTACCTGTTTCATCCACAGCAAGGCATCTGTCTGCATCACCGTCAAAAGCAACTCCTAAGTCGTATTCTCCGTTTTTAACCTCTTTTGCAAAATTTTCAATATGCGTTGAGCCACAATCTTCATTAATGTTTATTCCATCTGGAGAAACATTAAAAAAATCTGCATCAATTTTAAGCTTTTTAAAAATTTCTCTAGCAGTTTTAAAAGCACTTCCATTAGCACAATCCACAGCAACCCTAATTCCAGAAAAATCTATGTTTTTAACCGTAGAAACAACATAATCAACATAGTCTTTTAAAGCATTATTGCAACAAAAACTACCACCAAAACAAAACGAGTTTTCTTTTAAAAAATCTTTGTTTTTTCCAAAAACACATTCTTCAATTTTTCTTTCTAATTCATCTGAAAGTTTAAAACCAAACCTGTTAAAAATTTTAATACCGTTAAATTTTGAAGGGTTATGCGAAGCAGAAATAATAACTCCCGCCTCAAACTTATATTTAGAAACCAAATAAGATATTGCAGGTGTGGGGACCACCCCAGCTAAATTGCAGTTAGCACCAAAAGAACAAGCACCAGCAACAAAAGCAGATTCTAACATAAAGCCAGAAATTCTAGTGTCTCTTCCAATTATTATGTTTAAAGGTTTATTATAATATTTCTTTAAAACGTAAGCAGTTGCTTTTCCAAGTTTTAAGGCTAGTTCAACTGTTAAATCTTCTCCTACAATTCCTCTTACTCCATCTGTCCCAAAAAGTTTACTCATAAATACACAAACCTTTCAAAATTATAAGTTTAATTAATTATTATCCCCTAAATTTTTTAGTCCTAAATATTCACAAGCTTTTTTAGTAACACATCTGCCTCTTGGAGTTCTTGTAATAAAACCTAATTGCATTAAATATGGCTCATAAACATCCTCAATTGTTACAACATCTTCTCCAATTAAAGAACTAATCGCTTCAATTCCAACAGGCCCTCCTTCGTAGTCTTCAACAATTGTTTTTAAAATTTTAATGTCTAGCTTCTCTAAACCTAATTCGTCCACATTTAATTTTTCTAAAGTTAAATTAACAATGTAGTCGTTAATTACTCCATCTCCAACAACCTGAGCAAAATCTCTTGCTCTTTTTAAAAGTCTGTTTGCAATTCTTGGAGTTTTTCTTGCTCTTTTTGAAAGTTTTTCTGCACTAGTTTCTAAACATTCAACATTTAAAAGTTTTGCACTACGCAAAATTATTTCTTTTAACTCTTTAACATCATACATCTGCAACCTAAAAATAACACCAAACCTGTCTCTAAGTGGCGCTGAAAGTTGCCCTGCTCTTGTTGTTGCTCCAATTAAAGTAAAATTAGAAAGGGAAAGACGAATAGACCTTGCAGCTGGCCCTTTGCCTATTATTATGTCTAATGCTTTGTCTTCCATGGCGGGGTACAAAACTTCCTCAACCTGCCTTGAAAGCCTATGAATTTCATCAATAAACAAAACATCGTTTTCATTCAAACTAGAAAGCAGTGCCGCTAAATCTCCTGTTTTTTCAATTGCAGGGCCAGATGTTATTTTAATGTTAACTCCAAGTTCGTTTGCAACAATCATTGCAAGAGTTGTTTTTCCAAGCCCTGGAGGCCCATAAAGCAGGAGATGGTCTAGCGCTTCCCCTCTGTTTTTTGCAGCTTTAATGTAAACCTTTAAATTTTCTTTAATTTCTTTCTGCCCAACATATTCACATAAATTTTTAGGACGCAAGCTAAATTCCACATCAAAGTCTTCCTGGTTAAATTCTGGCTTCATAACGCCTTCTTTTAAACCTTTATTTTTGTTCAAAAATTTAAAGCCTCCTTAAAATTTATATTAAAATTACATCATTTATTCAACATAACAAGAGCTTTTTTAACTAATTCTTCAACTTCATTTATGTTTTTTTGAGCAGCAACAGCATTTTTAGCTTCGTTTTTGCCATACCCTAAAACAACTAAAGCTTCCACTGCTTCATTAAACGCATTACTAAAATTTGAAGACAATTCTCTAACTTTAAAATTTTCCACCTGCTCTAATTCTAAATTTTTAACCTTATCTTTTAATTCTAATATTATTCTGTTAGCAGTTTTCTTTCCAATTCCTTTGCAACTACAAAATTTTTCATAATCACCACTATTAATAGCTTCATAAAACTCAAAAACAGTTAAAAAAGAAAGAATAAATATTGCAAAACTAGGCCCAACTCCAGAAACAGAAACAAGTAACCTAAAAACTTCCTTTTCTTCTAAAGAAAAAAATCCGAACAGTTCCATAGAATTTTCTTTAACAACAAGACTAGAAAACAGGTTAACTTCTTTTTTCCCTTCAATTTTATTTGCAGTGTTGTTAGAAATTTTAAGTTCAAACCCAACTCCACTTTTGCATTTAACACAAGCTAAGCAAAAGCCTTCAAATTTTTTCAAAAGAACTAGCTCTCCACAAATGCAGTATATCATAAATTCTCCTTTAATGAAAATAATTTAGAAAAACTACAATGAGCATGAGCAACAGCCAAAGCCAAAGCATCTGCAACGTCGTCTGGCTTTGGAATTTTATTTAAATTTAACGTAAGTTTAACCATATCCATAACCTGTTTTTTAGTGGCTCTTCCGTAACCCGCAATTGCCTGCTTTACTTCAACTGGTGCATATTCAAAAATTGGAATATTAAACTTTTTAGCAGCCAACAAAATAACTCCCCTAGCTTGAGCAACATCAATTGCCGTCTTCTTGTTAACAGAAAAAAATAATTTTTCTATTGAAATGCAATCGGGCTTGTAAACATTTAAAACATAACTTATTTCATCATATATTAACTCTAACCTTTTTGAAAATTGTTCCTGCGCTAATGTTGTAATAGCATTATAGTCTATGGTTAAAAATTTAGAATTATTATAATTCAAAACGCCCCAACCAACAATTGCATAACCAGGGTCCACTCCAATTATTTTCAAAACTCTCTCCAAATTATTAAATCTATTTTAATAATTTTAGTATAACATACTATGTTTTTTTATTCAAATTTTGTTACAGTTGTTTTAAACTTATTTATAAACTCTAATTCCAATCTTTAAAATTAATAAACTAAATAAATTTTAAAATAAGAAAAAATTTTATGTCTAATTTTTAAAGATCTTGTCATTTTTAAAATTTTATGGTATAATTTACTAAAATAAAATAGAAAAGGAGAAAAGGTAAATTGAAAAAGAAGTTTAAAATAAGTAAAAAATTTTTTAAATTTGTAAAACCATTATTTTTAGCCTCTTTTTTAATGGTGGCTACACCAAAAATTAATAAAATAGGCTATGATTCAACAATTGCTAACGCAACAGTTAAAATCTCAAAACATGAGAATAATTCCACTTTTAGAGAAATTAAAGAAGAAAAAATAACTTTGAATAAATGGATTCATAAAAATCTTAAAAGAGGTTTAGCAGATGATGAAATTGTAGATAAATATTTTAAATTGTTAAAAGATATTAAATCTTTATTAATTTTCAATTCAAAAATGCTTGAAAAAAAAATAAAAAAAAGAGAAACTGTTTCAAAGAATGAAAGAATAAATAAAAGAGTTTTTGAAATAGAAGACAAAATAGTTGAAGCTGAAGAAGAATTCCTAAGAAAAATTGTTAACAGAGTTCTTTCAAAACTTGGAAAAAACGCCGTTTTACTAATGGCTAGCTCAGGGCACGGCCCAGGCCCTTTCGGGTTAGATAGTGGTTGTTTTTACCATAACACAAAAGAAAGCATAATAAACGAAAACTTAGTTTATGAAAAAATTGTTGAAATTTTAAGACGTACAAAAAATGTACATATTCTTTTATGCTACCCATTACAAAACAGCATTACGAAAAAAACCTTCAAAACAGATGAAAGATTAAGCGAAGAAGATTTAAAAAGAATTCATTGTGCATTTGATGAAGTATATTTAATTCTGCCAATTAACGGTTCTTTTGACAAAGAAAGTAAAAGATACATAAGAAGAAAAGTGGATGCTTATTATGAAGTTTACAAAGCATTTGCAAAAAGAGTTTTAGAATTAAACCCAAAGAAAAAAATTATTGCGTTTGAAGACCATCACGAATGCCCAGAACCAAACGTTTGTTGTTTTACTCCATATTACAGAAAACTTGAAAAAAAATCCACAAAAGATTTTTATAAAAACAGTAAAAAACTTGCAGAAATAATAAACGAATATTGTAGTGATGTTTATGACACAAAAAACAAACAACAAAAACATGTTAATGGTGCAAAAGAAAACGATTATAAAATAACCAAACAAGCATTTAAAAATATTTTAGTTTCTTTACTAATTGAAAATGGAAATGTTAGAAACCCAGAACAATTAAAATTTTTCAAAGATATTAAGAAAATAAAAGAAATGGCTGAAAATTTTGTGGATGCTTTATTGGAGTTCTGGGAATATCTTGGCATTAAAATTATAAAAAAATAATCTACACAAATTAATTTAAAAATTAAAAAAATAAGCATAGTTCATTTAAGTTGAATTGTGCTTATTTTTTAACTAAAAATTTAAATAAGACATAAATTATTAAAAACATATTATTAGTTTCATAAAAAAAGAAAAATTAACAACACACAATTTAATTTTAAATTCAATTAAAAACTCAATTTTTAACGATGAATCTGTAAATATATTGGCAATAAAATTTTAAAAAAATAATCTACACAAATTAATTGCAAAATTAATAAAATAATTATAGTTCATTTAAGTTGAACTATACTTTTTTTAACTAAAAATTTAAAGGAGATGTAAATTATTAAAAACATATTTGAATTTTTACTTGAAAATCAGAATACAAATAAAAAACTTGTTATTAGTTTTATAAAAAAAGAAAAATTAACAACACACAATTTAATTTTAAATTCAATTAAAAACTACATTCTTGACAATGAAATTGTTAAAAATTATTATTCTTTATCACCAGAAATTAAAGCAGAAATAATTAAAAATGACAAAGTTGAAGGAGATAAAATAGAAACAATAGAAAAAGAAATTTATAACAAAGAATATAATTACATTAAAAAAGCAATGCATAAAGTTGTTAAAGAAAAAAATTCATTGAAAAATGATGAAAATAAAGAATTTGAAAATTTACATGTAATAATAACACCAGGCCACGGTGGACGAAGAAGCCATGAACCCGGTACACAAAATTTTAAAATTGATGAGAAAAACTTTAATGAAGACATTGCTTTTGAAGTTGCAAAAAATCTTTTAAATAAAAATGTTAATGTTTATTTATGCACCCCTTTAACAGGACGTGTTAACAAAGAAAAACTACCCCTAAACAACCCCTATTTAAATATTTTATTTAGCTACTACGGGCCACCAGCAATTAACGGGTTTTACAATAAAGAAGATAAAAAATATAAAAAAAGACCTGTAGATGGACACTACATGTTTTCTCAAGCAACAGCAGAAATTGTAAAAAATTTTAAACCAAACGCTAAAATAATTTGTTTAGATTTTCACCACGATGCATGTGGACAAAGAGATTATTGCAGTGAAACTATTAACGGCAAAGAAAACAGCTGTTCAATTTATGGTTACAAAACATTTTACAGAATGGAAAAAGAAGATGAAAAAGAAAATGAAAAAGCAGTTAAAAAAATGCCTTCAAAATATTCACAATTCATTGAAAACAGCAAAAAATTAGGAGAAATTTTAGTTAAAAATTGTAAGGATGTTTACAAATTAGAAGGAAAAGAATTTTCGGAAAAATCTGGTGTTTTTGGAAAAGACTTTTTAATTACTTCTTTTGGAAAAGGAAATATTCATGCCTCTCTTTTAGTTGAAAATGGGTACATGTGCAATAAAGATCAATTAAACAAAATTTTAAACACTAAACTAATGAAAAAATTAGCAGAAAAAACAGCAAATTCAATAGTAGAATACTACAAAAATATTGAAAATGTTTAATAAAATATTTTTAATAATAAATCATAACATAAATTTGCTATATCATTTAAAAAAACATCAAAGTAAAAAATAACACGAACATAAACATATAAGTATAGTTCAGTTAAATTGAATTATACTTTTTTTATATAAAACTCTAACCATAAAATTTAAGGCAACTGAAAACCTATTAATATAATAATTGATTTTTTATTCAATAAATTAAAAATAAAACCGACAAAAAATATAGTGAAAACAATTGAAGTTCAAAAAAATAACAAAGATAATAAAAGCTATATTACTGGTACAGAAATTGCAGAAAGAATTGAAAAAATTAAATTAGAAGAAATGACAACTAAAAAATTCATATTTAACATATTGTTTAAAAAAACAGAACTGAAAAAGAAATAAAAGAAGCTTATTTTAAAATGTTTCACAAGAAATCTCACAAATAATATACAAGACAGCAACAAAAATATAGATGGAGAAAACGAATTAACACAACCAAAGATAGGGATGAACAAAAAAAAGAGACTACATTAAAAAATTTTTAGATATTCCAAAAAATAGAAGTGTGTTATGGTAATTCCAGGTCATAGTTTTAAGGCAGATGGAGCAGGATTTAAAAACAAAAAAATAAAAAAATTTAAAAAAGAAAATTAAACCAACTAGTAACATAAAATTTAACATTAAAGCTATTAGAAAAAAATTATGATGTTTACCTTCCTTTCAACTTGAAAGAAAGTGATTTAGTTCTGCCATATTCCAACCCAAATTTACATGTAATTTTTAAAGGCTACCGGCCACCCGTAACAGGAGAAAAAACTGAAAATGGACAGTATAAAGGCAAATTCAGAAAAGATCCTGTTAATTTAACATCTGCAATTATGTTAACGTTAGCAGAAAAATTAAAAGAAGCAGATTCTAGTTTTAGGTTGGTTTCTTTAAGTTTAAACCACAACTCAACCCCAAAGGAAAAGATGTTAGTGATATTAAAAAATACAACTACTTAGTTAATAAACCAGGACATGAGGCTGCCGTTTACTTAGAATTAAGATTTGGAACAAACAAAGAACAACTAGAACAATATCAAATGAAATAAAAATAAAAGAAATATCTTATGAATTAGAAAAATCTATAACAGAATATTTTAAAAACTGAAAAAGATTTTTCCAATTTTACATTTTTTTTAATTTAATTCAACACTATAAGAAATAAAAAATATATTAATATTTACCTAAAATTGGTAAAATATCCATGTAATTTCCATTATTTGGTTATTATATGGATATTTTAGGTTAAAGGGGATGTTATTATATTTAATTTAAGACAAAAAAAACTTAAAACAAAAATAAGAAAGATTATTGTTTTAAGTTTTTTTATGATGTTAACACTACAGAAAAGTAATTTTAAAATTAAGGCACAAGCTTTAAATGTTCAAAATAACATTGAAAAAATAAAAGTAGAAAAAATTACAACAAGAAAATATATTCTAAATTTAATGAGATCTGGAAAAAATGACGGGGAAATAGTAAATTCTTATTTTGGTATGCCTCCCCAAGAAATTTCTGAAATAGTTATAAATGACAAAGAAAAAGCAGAAATTGAAAAAGTTACTAATTTAACTGCAGACAAAAACGAACAACTAAGAATTAATAATTTAGAAAATTTAATAAATAATGAAGAAAAAAATTACATTAAAAGGTTAACCACCCTGCCAACAGATAAAAATAATTTAAGCGTTATGCTTATTCCAGGTCATGGGTTTGAAGATGAAGGCGCCACCTTCAACAATGGAACAATTAAAGAAAAATTTTTAAATCAACTAATTTCATTTGAATTAGCAATATCATTATTAAATAAAGGCTATGAAGTTTACATGCCCTACGACTTAGAAGAACATGGCCTAGTTTTGCCATATGAAAACCCTAAGTTACACATAATCTTTAAAAAATGCCGTCCTCCAATTACGGGCTATAAAAATAAAAATGGAAAATATAACAGAAGAATGGCAGAAGCAACTTCTAGAATAATGTTAACTGTTGCAGAGAAACTAAAAGAAAACAACCCAAATGCACGCTTTGTTTCAATTTGTTTACACCATAACTTTGCTGATAATAAAAACATTCGTGGTTTCATACCATATTTTAGAGGAGATGCCCCAGCAGACTACATACAAAAAAGTAAGAAATTAGGAGAAATTTTACTTAATAATTGTAGAAATATATATCAATCTCCCGGCATAGATGCAAGCAAAGTTGCAGGAAACATTTTTTTAGTTACTCAACCTGGCCCCGAAGTTGCGTTATTAGTGGAACTAGGATTTGGCTCTAACGATGCAGAATTGCAACATGCACTAAACCCTATTAAAAGACAAGAAATGGCGGCTGCGTTAGAAAAATCCATAACAGAATATTTTAAATCCACATAATATTAAAATTAAACTCATCCTATAATTTTAATAGGATGAGTTTAATTTTCTACTCTTTTATTCCATATTATTTATTATTTTTCTTTTTATTTTTTCCTTTTTTCTTATTACCTGTTGCATTTATCTCTTCTAATAACGCATCAATTTCTGATTTTGTTTCCTCATTTTTCTCTTCTTTCTTTTCTTCTTGCTTAACGTCTTCTTTAATTTTTAATTTTAAATCTTCTTTTTGTTCAACAACCTCATTGGAATTCTTTAAATTATCAACTATTTCGTTATTATTATTTTTCTTTTTGTTGGAATTATCATCAACTATATCATTTATTTGTACTAATGATATTTCATTACCTTTTGGTATTTCTTCAGCTTTTTCTTGTTTGCTAATTTCTATAACGTTAAAGGAAGGATTTATTTTTTCTTTCTCATCTTCTTTGTTGTCTTTTATATTTACTAAAACTTCATCATAACCATCAATAAATGAATTTACATCTTCTCTTACTTCTTTTAAATATTTTCCTAATTCAACACCAGGGTTAGAATTCTTTAACTTGTAACTTATTACAAGATCATCTTTTTTTTGTTTCTTTTTGTTATTAGATATAATGTTTAGTTGTTTTTCATTTTTTTTCAAAAATTTTTCATTATAGTTTTCAAACTTTTTTTTAAATTCACTACTTTTAAGTGGGTCATTTATATATGTTGAAAATAGTTTGTCTCTTTCATTTAAAAAATTTACTATTTCATAAAAATGAGACTCAATAGCTTTAATAGCCTCTCTTAATGGCCTAATAGTAGCTTTTACAAATAAGTTTTTCGTATTATTTAAAACATCTTTAGGATAATTTTCCATAAAATCTGATATAAAGTTTTTCATTAATTCTTTTAAACAATTTAAATTATTCGTTTCACCACATTTGTTTATTAATTCGTTTAAATTATTTGAATTTATATTTTTTTGATTACAAATTTTAATTAAATTATTTATAAACTCAAAATCTATTTTATTATTTTTAAAATATTCAAAATATTTTGCTTTTAATAACACTTCATTCAAATTCTCATATTTGTTCTCATATTTGTCTAATTTTTCTTTGTTTTTTATTTTCTCATAAAATTGCAAAAATTTTTTAAGGCAATTTTTAAAATTTTTATTTTCTTTCAATAAATTTATAAAATTATTTAAATTAAAAGATCCATATATATTTAATTTTTCTAACCAATCTGCTAGCTCCTTTTGGGAATTCTGGATTACACCAATTCTCATCCTAAGTGCATTTAATAAACTATTATAGTTCGAAATTATTTCCAACATTCTTTTAGTAAATAAATCTGAAAAACTAACAAATTCTTTTAAAAATTTATTATACACTTTTCTAAATATAGTATAAGCTTTATTTCCAATTTGGTATGTATAATATCCCAAATCATTAAGATTCATACCACAATTAAAAATTTTATTTATAGCACTAAACAGCCCTTCTTTTCCCCATTCTTTTTCTTTATCGTAAATTGCTCCTTTGGGTATAACGTGTTCTTTACAATGTTTTATAAATTTTCCAATTATTTCATAAAGATAAGAATAATCTTTAAATAATTCAAATTTATTATATTCACTATAATCTGCACTAGTGCTTTCACTTTTTACTAATTCTTTAGCTTTTGAAGCTTCAAATAGGTTTATCATAAAAAACATATCATTTAATAATTTATTAAACAGTAGATGATATTTTTTATAATAATAATTACTAGTCAAAAATAATTCATTTTCAGTTCTAATTTTTCCATCTTTTAAAAACCGTGACACAGGCCAACTCGACTTATCTTCCATATCCTTTTTACTTACATTTATTTTATTGGTATATAAGGCACTATCGTCAAAAAGAACTTCATCAAATAAATTTTTTGTTGTGTTATTTCTTTCTCCAATATAATGTTCTACCATGTCGTCTATATATTCTTCATATTCTTGTGTATCTGCTTCTTTTAATAGTTTTTTTGCAATTTGTTCTCGTTCCTTCTTATTTGGGTGTGGGTCATATATTAAAGTCTCTCCATCATTTATAAAATTTTCATTTTTACTATCTGAGTTCATTCCATAATTTTGAACTAAAAATGTTTCAATCCACATCTTTTCATTGCTATAATTTTCCATTTTTAACCTCCTTTTTTTATATATCTACACAATTAAACAATTTTTTGAATAAAATGTCAATATTAAATGAAAAAAATATTGTATTTTAGACAAAAAGAATTTTATTTAAAACATCTAAAAAAATAAAAAAATCTATTTAAATATTTTAAATAAAAAAAATAATTTTAATTCTTTAAAAAATTAAACAACTCTTCTTCTTCTAAAAATATTTTATTTGCATTAATCCTGTCTTCTAATTCAAATAAACCATTTTCATTAAATTTGTTCCCTAAAATTATTATATATAAAAAACCAAGCAGTTTAGAGTCTTTAATTTTGCTTCCAAAACCTGCTTCTTTGTCAAACAAAACAACTTCAACCCCGTGTTGTTTTAATTTTAAATATATTTCTTCTGCTTTGTTTTTATTATTTTCGTTATAAATTATAACACATTTATATGGTGCAATAGCTTTTGGCCAAATTAACCCCTCTTCATCGCAATTGTTCTCACAAATTGTGCCTAAAACTCTGTTAATTCCTATGCCATAGCACCCCATGTAATATGGCTTTTTTACGCCATCCACATCAACAAACAAACCTTGCATTTTTTTAGAATAATGCTGCCCCAACTGGAAAATATGGCCTAACTCTATGCATTCCACCTTTTTTAAGTCTTCAACATTAAAATTTTCATATGTTTTTTTCAATTCATCTAATTTTTCTTTATTTTGCAAAATTTCCTCGTTAAAAGCAAGATTTCTAGCCTCATCAATTAAAATTTTGTCCTCACCAATTTTAGAAAAACACATAAACTCTTCAGAAACATTTCCACCCATATCGCTATTTAAAGCTTTAACAGCAACAACCTTCATCTCCAAATCTTTAAAAATTTTAAAATAGCATTTTTTCATAGACTCATATTCCAAAACCATGTCTTCAAAACTAGCATGAAAACTGTAAGCATCTTTCATCAAAAATTCTTTACTTCTTAAAATTCCACCTCTAACACGAATCTCATCTCTATATTTATTACCAATCTGAAAAATGTTAATTGGTAAATCTTTATAAGAAATTATTGCATCTTTAGCAAAATCTAAAACAATTTCTTCACCGGTTGGAGCCAAACAATAGTCCCCATTCCTGCCAGAAAAATTAAACATAAGCTTCCCACCAGCAAAAATTTCCCATCTACCAGAATTTTGCCACAATGCTTTTGGTTGTAGAATTGGTAAACTAACTTCAGCAGAACCAAAATCCTCTAAGTTTTTTCTAATTATTTGCACAAGCTTATTTCGTGCTCTTATTAAAAAATGCCCAAATCCATAAATTCCTGCTGCATGCATTTTAAGCTGTGAAGCTTGAAGCAAAATCTGCTGAAACATGTTGTCTGCTTGCGCTTTGGAATGCTTTGTTTTTGCTCCGGTTCTACTAATTCTCATTTTAACACCTCAATAACGTCTTTTTTTAACATAAAACAAATTATAATTTAACATAAACTATTTTAACATAATAACATAAAATTTATAATATATTTTCAAATTAAATTAAAAAAACTATAATAAATAAAACTTTACAAAACATCTAGTTAAAATTATATTCAAATATTAAATATTAAATATTAATTTTTATTTTAATATTATTTTTTTAACTTACATAATCACAAAATAATAAATTTTTAAAAGTTTATATAAAATTTAAATTTACAGTATGAAAATTATAAAAATATAACAAACTAATTTAAAGTTATTCTTAAATTTAATCTTAATAACTAAAAGTTTAAAATCCCAACTCTTTTACTTTAACCATTTCCAAACTTTTTGTTTGTTTCACTAAAGCTAAATAAAAACCATTATTTAAATTAAAATATTTTTTATTAATTATTTTAGTTACTATTACAAAATTGTTTTTAAAAACTAACCCATCGGCATTAATTTTAACGTAAAACCAATAACCCAACATTTTGCTTAAATTTTAAAATCTCCTTCTCTTAAAACTTTTCTAATTCTAGTTGAAGAAATTGGTTCATTTAAAAAATTTAAAAGTTTTATTGTATTAACCTTCACAGCATAATTTTTAACTAAATTCCTTAAAGAAAAAATATCTCATTCCTTGTTTTTACCAAATTTTAAGTTTTCCCATTTAACTTATAATCCATAAAATTTTCAAACATTAGTTAATATATAAATTTAATTATATGTTAAATTCATATATTAAATATTTATTTTAATCTTATTTTTAATAAATTATAAATTTTTTGTTAGCGAAAAAATTATTGTTTAATTAATTCTAAAAACTTTAATTAATTCTAAAAACAGAATACACACATTTTAAAACAAAAAAATAAAGCCCGAATAATCAAGCTTTACTTCAAAATTAGTGGCTCCCCCTGTTGGACTCGAACCAACGACAACACGGTTAACAGCCGTGTGCTCTACCAACTGAGCTAAGGAGGAATATATAGCACAATATAATAAAAATGGTGACCCGTACGGGAATTGAACCCATGATTCCGCCGTGAAAGGGCGACGTCTTAACCTCTTGACCAACGGGCCAAACAATGGTAGCGATAGCTGGGCTCGAACCAGCGACCCTGCGGGTATGAACCGCATGCTCTAGCCAACTGAGCTATATCGCCCTATCAACTAAAATCTAATTCAATGCCTACCGCTATATATTACCATTATTATTTAAAATTGTCAACAAAAATTTTAATTTTTTTTACTTTAATTCAACTTTTGCTCCAGCTTCTTCAAATTTTTTCTTAATTTCTTGTGCTTCTGCAATTGGAACATTCTCTTTAACAGTTTTAGGAGCATTATCAACAATATCTTTAGCTTCTTTTAAACCTAAACCTGTTACTTCTTTAACAAGCTTAATAACAGCCATTTTGTTTCCACCAACTTCAACTAAATTAATGGTAACCTCAGACTTTTCTTCTCCTGGTGAATCTGCTCCACCGCCACCACCAGCAGAGCCTGCAACTGCCATTGCTGCAGCAGAAACTCCAAATTCTTCTTCAATTGCTTTAACTAATTCATTCAATTCCACAACAGTTAAACTTTTAATTTCTTCAAGAATACCTTCAACTTTAGCCATTTTAAAAATACCTCCTAATTTTTAAAAATAAAAATTCTAATCTTTTTTTTCTTCGGTTTTAGTTACGCTCTCCTCACCGGAATCTTCAAAAGCTTTTTTCTCTGCAACTGCTTTACCAGCAACAGCAAACATACGCATTGGTGAAGTTAGCAAACCTAAAAGTTTTGCATATAATTCCTCTTGAGTTGGCAAAGAACCCAATTCATTTATTAGTTTAACATCAACAACCTTGCCTTCCATGAAACCTGTTTTAATTTTAAACTCAGAACTTTCTTTTAGCTCTTTAACATATTTAGTAATTATTTTAGAAACCTTTATTGGGTCTTCCTTACTTAGTGCTATTGCTGTTGTTCCGTGTAAGCTTTCTTCTATTTCATAACCCACTTCTTTTGTTGCAAAACGAAGCATGCTGTTTTTAACAACAAAATATTCAAGTTCTGCTTCTCTAATTTCTTTTCTAAGCCTTGTGTCTTGCTCAACGTTAATTCCTTTATAGGAAACAATAATCCCCATTTTAGAACCTTTTAATTTTTCAACCAAACCATTAACATATTGCTTTTTTGCTTCTAAAATTTTCTGACTAGGCATCTTAAATTTCACCTCCTAAACATAAAATTAAACTCTTCTCAAAAACAAAGAGAAAAGTTTAAAACATTAAAACAATATTTAAATCTTTAAAACATTTCTCCTCGGCAGGAACTTTTAATTTTAAACCTGCTGTCTTTAGAAAAATTAATTTTTTAAATTACAAAACAATTATATTTTAAAATAACTATAAAGTCAAGCTTTTTCATTCTTCATATTTAGAAACATTAACCCTAACGCCAGGCCCCATAGTTCTTGTAGTGTAACAAGATTTAATATATTGCCCTTTAAATGTATTAGGTTTAGAAGAAGAAATTGCACCCATTAAAACTTCAAAATTACTGCAAAGCTTTTCCTCACCAAAAGAAACTTTTCCAATGGAACAATGTATTATGTTGCTTTTATCTAATTTATATTCTATCCTACCCGCCTTAACCTGTTTAACAGCATCAGCAACATCTGCTGTAACAGTTCCAGATTTCGGAGAAGGCATTAAGTTTTTAGGCCCTAAAATTTTTCCTAGTTTACCAACAACACGCATCATGTCTGGTGAAGCAACAACAACATCAAAATCTAGAAAATTTTCATTTTGAATTTTTTCTGCTAATTCTTCTCCTCCAGCGTAATCTGCTCCTGCAGCTTTAGCCTTTTTTAAATTTTCATCTTTTGCAAAAACCAAAACCTTAACCTTTTTTCCGGTTCCATTTGGTAAAACAACAGAACCTCTAACCTGCTGATCTGCATGCCTTGAGTCTACTCCCAACCTAACATGAAGCTCAACTGTTTCATCAAAATTTGCAAGAGAACCATCTAAAACCAAGTTTAAAGCATCTTTTATTTCATAGGTTTTTTTAGTATCTATTTTCTTTAAACTTTCTTGATATTTCTTACCCATTTAAAAATTTCTCCTTTAAAACATTTTTCTAATATTATTTAAAACCAAATTTAAAGCATATTTTATTCCATAGTTTTTTAGTGTCTATTTTCTTAAAATTTTCTTAATATTTCTCACCCACTTAAAAATTTTTCATTTAAAATATTTCTTCTAAATTTTATTATAAATTTAAATTAAAATTTTACTGTGAGTAATAAATATCAATTTTTTGACAATATATCATTTTAAATAAACTCTTTTAATTACATGTTTTAATTAATTATAATTAATTCACAACTTCAACACCCATAGACCTTGCAGTTCCTGCTATTATTTTAATTGCAGAATCTATGTTAGAAGCATTTAAATCCTGCATTTTTTTCTCTGCTATTTCTTTTAGCTGCTCCCTTGTAATTTTAGAAACCTTATTCTTGTTTGGTTCTCCAGATCCTTTTTCCAGTTTTAATGTTTTTTTAATTAAAACTGCAGCAGGAGGAGTTTTAGTAATGAAGGTAAAAGAACGATCTGCATAAATTGTTATTACAACAGGAATAATCATTCCTTCCTCACTTCTTGTTCTGTCATTAAACTCTTTTGTGAAATTAACAATGTTAACACCATGCTGCCCAAGTGCTGTTCCAACTGGTGGTGCTGGTGTTGCCTTTCCTGCGGGAATTTGTAATTTTACATAACCAGTTATCTTTTTTGCCATTTTAAAATAACACTCCTTTAACTTTTAACCTAAACTTTTAATATTACCTTATCTAAATCTACTTCAATTGGCGTGTTTCTGCCAAAAACACTAACAACAACTCTAACTTTAGAAGTATCTTTATTAATTTCCTCAACCTTGCCACTAAATCCCTCAAAAGAACCAGAAACAATGTTTACAACATCACCAACTTTATAGTCCACATTAACAGTATGCTTTTCAATTCCTAATTCATCTATTTCACTTTGGCTTAAACTATTTGGGTTATATGGGTCTCCAACAAACCCTGTTACTCCTTTTACATTTTTTATTGCAAACCAACTTTCATTGTTAAAAATCATTTTAACAATAACATAACCAGGAAAAAGCTTTTTTTCAACTTCTTTAAATTTTCCATTTCTTAATTCTTTAACCTTTTCGGTTGGAACAATAGCATCTTTAATTAAATTTCCAAAGTTCTGAGATTTAATAACTTTTTTAATGTTTTCAACAACCAATTTTTCATAACCCGAATAGGTGTGAACAACAAACCACTTTGCTTCTTCATTCATTTAATTAAACTCCTTTAAAAACCACATCATAATGTCTTAATTAAAAGTTTTAATAAACTATGAAAAGTTTTATCTGCCAAAACAACAAACAAAGTCATTATAACTATAACAAACATAACGGTTAAAGTTGAACTGAAAAGCTCTTTTTTTCTAGGCCATACAATTTTTTTTAATTCACTTTTTATTCCTTTAAAGAAATTAAAAATCCTCCCAAAAAAACCAACTTCCGATTTTTTAGACTTTTCTTTTTTAGATTTTAGTTTTTTTGAAACCTTTTTCTTCAAAAGAGTTTTATCATCCACTACATTTGCCTTATTTAATTTTTTTTCTTCTTTGGTTTTTTCCTTCTTTTCTCTTTTAGTCATAACTCTCCTCGTCAATTAAACTTAGTTTGTTTATGCCATTGCAAAATAATGTAACACCCTTTTTAAAATTAAACTATTTTGCCTCTTTATGAAGGGTGTGCTTTCTGCAAAACCTGCAATATTTTTTCATTTCCAATCTTTCAGGATTATTTTTCTTGTTTTTAACCGTACTGTAATTTCTGTTCTTACAATCTCCACAAGCCAAAGTAATGTTAATTCTCATAGTTTAAAACACCCCCTAACAATATTAAAATTTTGAATTATAATAAATTAAAATCCAATTTAAAATTTCAAAAAATAACGAATATTATAATAACACGTAAACATTTTCATGTCAAGCAATATAAAATAAAATAAAATTCTCTTGATTATTATAAATACTACTGTTATAATTTTCGTTGGGGAATTTTAATACATTTTCCAATTTTTAATTTTAAAAAACAATTTAAATGGAGGATTTAAAAAATGGCTTATAAAATTAATGCTGATGAATGCATAGGATGTGGTTCTTGTGAACCTGGTTGCCCTCAAGAATGCATAACACAAAACAATGAAGGAAAATATGAAATAGATTCATCAAAATGCATAGAATGTGGAAGTTGTAAGAATGTTTGCCCTGTAGGCGCACCTAAATCTCCAGATGAACAGTAAAAAAATTTCTTACAAAAAATATTAAAATCGACTAATATTTTTTTAGTCGATGATTTTTTTGAATTTAATAAATGTTTGGATGGATTTAAATGAAAAAAATAGATTTTAAGAATATTTTACAAATAATATTAGGTTCCATAATTTTTGCAATAGGAATTGAATGGTTTGCAAGCCCTAATAAAATTGTAACTGGTGGAGCTAGTGGAGCAGCAATAATTTTAACAAATTTAATAAATTTTTTAACAGACATAAATATTCCAATTAGTTTACTAGTGCTTTTAATTAATATTCCAATTTTTATTATGAGTTTTATTGTTAGTGGTAAAAAATTTGTTGAAAAATCTTTATTTGCAACATTGATGATGACTTTTTGGCTTGCTGTTTTTAATAAAATCCCTTCATTTTTTGTAATAGAAAACGATATCTTCATCACAACAATAATAACAGGTGTTTTATGTGGAACCGGTTCTGGTTTAATTTTAAAAGTGGGCGCAGCATCAGGCGGAAGCGATATGCTCGCTAATTCTTTAAACAAAATATTTCCACAATTTTCAATAGCAACAATAATTTTAGTAATAGATGCTTGCGTTGTTCTTCTAGGTTTTTTAATTTTTGGGCCAATAAAAACAAGTTATGCAATTTTAGAAATTTTTATTGGTTCTAAAATAATAAACAGTATTTTAGGAGGTTTGCGGTTTGCAAGAGCTGTTTTTGTAATAACCAACAAAACAGAAGAAATTTCTCAAGATATTTTTAAAAAATTAAATAGGAGCTCAACAAATGTTAACTGCACTGGAATGTACACCAAAAAAGAAAAAAATCTTTTAATCGTTGTTGTAATGCCAAAAGAAATAATAAAACTAAAAAGAATAATAGAATCTAAAGATGAGCAAGCTTTTGTTATAATAACTCCTGCACAAGAAGTTTTAGGAAAAGGTTTTTTAAAATGAAAATTAAAAATAATAAATAGGTCAACAAGTTACATATTTAAAAAATGTATATAAATATTAGTCTTGAATTAGAAAATTTTTAACATAATATTTTATTTCAAATCTTATTTTTATTACATATTTTTAAAATTATTAATAATTTTACACATAGTAAAGAAGGTTATTAAAATGTGTTTTGTTAAATCTAAAATTGCAGAAGATTTCATAAATGATGAAGAAATTAAAAAAACAATTGAATTCGCAGAATTAAATAAAAACAACAAAGATTTAATTAATGAAACAATAAAAAAAGCCGAAAAAATTAAAGGCCTTTCTCACAAAGAGGCACTACTATTGTTATTATGCGAACTAGAAGAAGAAAATTTGAGAATTTTTAAACTAGCAGAAAAAATAAAAGATTTAATATATGGCAAAAGAATTGTTCTTTTTGCTCCGCTTTACATTTCAAACTTTTGTGTTAATGGGTGCAGCTATTGCCCTTATTGCTTTGAAAAAAACAAAATAAAAAGAGTTAAACTAACACAGGAAGAAATTAAAGAGCAGGTTAAAATTTTAAGTGAAATGGGCCACAAAAGAATTGCGTTAGAAGCAGGAGAAGACAACAAAAATTGTTCAATGGAGTATATTTTAAATTCCATTGAAAGCATTTATTCTGTTAAAGACAAAAACAACGAACAAGCAATTAGAAGAATTAACGTTAACATTGCAGCAACAACAGAAGAAAACTACAAAAAACTAAAATTAAAAAATATAGGGACCTACGTTTTATTTCAAGAAACCTATAACAAAAAAAGCTATGAAAAATTTCACAAATTTGGCCCGAAAAGCAACTATGAATTTCACACAACTGCAATAGATAGAGCCATAAAAGCTGGCCTTTACGATGTAGGCCTTGGCATCTTATTAGGGCTAGAAAACTACAAGTACGATTTTACAGGCCTTTTAATGCATAAAGAACACCTAGAAGCAAATTTTAAAATAGGGCCACACACAATTTCTGTTCCCAGAATTAAACCTGCAAACGAAATTGACGTTAACAATTTTAAAAATATTGTTCCAGACGAAATTTTTTTAAAAATAGTGGCTTGTTTTAGAATTGCAGCGCCCTACACAGGAATTATTATGTCCACAAGAGAAAATGAAAAAATTAGAAAAAGAAGTTTAGAGGTTGGCGTTTCACAAATTTCAGCTGGTTCTTCAACAGGTGTTGGGGGGTATTCCAAAAAAGAAAAATTTGAAAATTCAGAACAATTTGAAACATCAGACAAAAGATCTTTAAACGAAGTAATAAAATGGCTTTTAAAGTTGGGGCGTATTCCAAGTTTTTGCACTGCATGTTATAGAAAAAATAGAATTGGTGAAAGCTTTATGGAATTTAGTAAATCTGGCGAAATTAAAAAATTTTGCACTCCAAACGCTCTTTTAACACTGCAGGAATTTTTACAAAATTTTGCCGACAACGAAACAAAAAAATTAGGAGAAAACTTAATTTTAAAAGAATTTAAAAATTTAAAAGAAACTAAAATTAAAGAAAACGCTACTAAATTTTTAGAAAAGATTAAAAATAAAGAAAAGCAAGATTTGTTTTTTTAATTAAATTAAAAATATAAAATTTAAAAGAAACTAAAATTAAAAAAAAACGCTACTATATTTTTAGAAGAAATTAAAAATAAAGAAAAGCAAAATTTGTTTTTTTAATTAAATTTAAAAAACACTAAGTAATGAAAATAGAGGTTTAATATGAATTCCACACCATCTTCAAATAGGTTTTATATTGGAATTTTCGGGAAATGCAATTCTGGTAAATCTTCTTTAATTAATGCACTCACAAACCAAGAAATTGCAATAATCTCCAGCAAAAAAGGCACAACAACAGACCCGGTTAAAAAAAACATGGAAATCCCTAAAATTGGCCCTTGTGTTTTGGTGGACACTCCCGGATTTGATGATTTTAACTCAAAAATTGGAAAAATTAGAGTTAAAAAAAGCATTGAAGTTTTAAATTATGTTAATGCTGCAATTTTAGTTTTAGAAAACACAGAAAAATTAGAAGAAGTGGAGAAAAATTTTCTAAAAAAAATAAAACTTAAAAATATTCCGTTTATTGTGGTAAGTAATAAATGCGACGAAAATTTAAAAAATAACGAAACAACAAACTCCAACTTCTTAAAAATTAGTGCAAAAGAAAAAATTAACATAAAAGAATTGCTATATTTAATTTCAAAAAATTTTAGCAAAGTTAAAGAAGAAAATTTTTTATTATATGACCTAATAAAACCAAAAGATTTAATAATATTAGTTGTTGTGATTGATGAATCCTACCCTAAAGATAGATTAATTCTACCGCAACAACAGCTAATTTATGAAATTTTAAAAAAAGGCGGAATTTGTAAAGTTTGCAAAAACTATGAATATGAACATCTTTTAAAAAATTTAAAGGTAAAACCAAAATTAATAGTAACAGATAGCCAAATTTTTTCGTACATTTTTAAAGTAACCCCAAAAGACTACAAAATAACCTCTTTTTCAATTCTGCTTGCAAGAAAAAAAGGAATTTTAAAAACAGCAATAAAAGGCGCAAAAAGCTTAAAAAATCTTAACAGTAAAGATGAAATTTTAATTTGTGAAAGCTGCACACACATTAAAAAAAGTTGTGATATTGGCAGTGTAATAATCCCAAAATTAATTGAAGAAAAATTTAAAATTAAACCAAACTTTAAATTTAAAACAGGTGAAGACTTCACAAAAGATGTTAAAAAATATAAATTAATTGTTCACTGTGGAGGCTGCATGACAACAACAAAAAAAATACAAAACAGGTTTAAATTATGTGAAGAAAACAATATACCCATTACAAATTATGGCATTTTAATTGCCTATTTAAACAACCTACTAGAAAAAAGTATAGCGTTTTTAGAAAATTTAAAAAATTAAAGTCAAGTCTCTCATTCTTCCTTACCTTTAGCTTTTGCTGTATTTTTAAAATTTTAAAACCTCTACTCTTGCCTTGTTCATTGCAAACAAAGCTGCTAAATTTCTAATTGTGTTTCTCTCATCTTTTTCATTTTTAGAGAGAAACAATTTAAAAGCTCTAGTTTCTTTTTCTGTTGAAATTCCAACGTAAACCAATCCAACTGGTTTTTCTTCTGTGCCTCCGTTTGGCCCTGCAATTCCTGTTGTTGAAATTGCAATGTCTGCATTAGAAACTTTTCTTGCTCCATAAGCCATCTCTTTTGCCACAATAGCGCTTACAGCTCCAAATTTGTTTAAACTTTCTTCTCTAACATTTAAAATTTTAGTTTTAGCATGGTTAGAATAGCAAACAGCCCCTAATTTGAAAATTTCACTAGAACCCGAAACCCCCACAATTTTAGAGCTAATTAAACCACCAGTGCAGCTTTCAGCAACTGCTAATGTTTTTTCTTTTAGCTTAAAAGCTTCCACAAGTGCAGCTTGCATGTTAGTGTTAAACCCGTAAACAAACCTTCCAATTCTTTGTTTTATTTTTAAAAACACATCTTTAATTAATGTTTTGCATTCTTCTTCTGTTTTAGCTTTCGCTGTAATTCTAAGCCTAACCTCTCCATGTTTTGCATAAATTCCAACAGTTGGGTTTTCATATTCTAAAATATCTGCAACTAACTCGTCCACACCTGACTCTGTTAAACCGTAAACATTAACATTTTTAGATATTATTAAAAAACCAGCTAAATCTTTAAGGTATGAAGAAATTTCATTCTCAAAAATATCTCTTACTTCTTCTGGTGGCCCTGGTAATAAAAATATTTTTTTTCTTTTGTGTTCCACTAAAAGAGCTGGTGCTGTTCCTTTTCTGTTTTTAAAAACCTTAGCATCTTCAATTATTAAGCATTGCTTATAGTTATTATTTGTAATTTTAGTTTTAGTTAAATTAAACTTTTCTTCAATGTTTTTTTTAATCTCTAAATCTTCAACTAAATCTTTTGAAAAAAAGTCTGCAACTGCTTCTTTTGTTACATCATCCTTAGTTGGCCCTAAACCTCCTGTTATGAATAAAATATCACATCTTTCCAATGCTTTTTTAATGGCTTCTTTAATTCTTTTCAAATTATCTCCAACAGAAGTATGACAATAAACATCCAGCCCAAATTCAGATAGTTTTAAAGAAAGATATCTAGCATTTGTGTTTAAAATATCTCCAATTAAAATTTCACTTCCAACGTTTAAAATTTCTGCAACCATTAAACCCCTCCCTTTTACAATTTAAAACATCAAATACAATTTTAATATTTTATTTGACATTTTGCAAAATATTTTAATATAATTTTAATTAGTAATTCAAATGAGGAGTTTTTAAATATGAAATTAGGAATTGTGGGCCTTCCCAACGTTGGAAAGAGCACACTTTTTAATGCTCTTTGCAACAAAATTTCTGCTCAAGCAGCAAACTACCCCTTTTGCACAATAGAACCAAACGTTGGTGTGATAAATGTGCCAGATGAAAGGCTAGAAAATTTGGCTGCTATTTTTAAACCAAAAAAAGTAACTCCCGCAATTTTAGAATTCATAGACATAGCAGGCCTTGTTAAAGGAGCCTCAAAAGGAGAAGGGCTTGGAAACAAGTTTCTTTCAAACATTAGAGAGGTGGACGCAATAATTCATCTTGTTCGTTGTTTTGAAGATGAAAACATAATACATGTAGAAAATTTAGTGGACCCAGTAAAAGACATAGAAACAATAAATGTTGAATTAATTTTGTCTGACATAGAAATTTTAACTAAAAGAATTGAAAAATTAAAAAAACAAGCCAAAAGAGAAACTTCACTTCAAGATGAAGTTAACTTCTTAGAAGAACTTTTAAAATGGCTAGAAGAAGGCAACCTTGCAAAAAATTTTAACCATGATGAAGAATGGGAAGAAACTTTAAACTCTTTGGGCCTAATAACAAAAAAAGAAGTGATTTATGCAGCAAACTTTAAGGAAGAAGACTACAAAAACAAAATAGAAAACAACGTTAAATTTAAAAAAGTTTGTGAATTTGCAGAAAAAAATTCTTCAATTGTTTTGCCAATTTGTGCAAAAATGGAAGAAGATCTAAACGGAATGGAAGAAGAAGAAAAAAAGTTTTTTTTAAATGAAATTGGTTTAAACCAGTCAGGACTAGATAGAATAATTAAAGCAAGCTACGAAATTTTAAATTTAATTTCTTATTTAACAGCAGGCACAGATGAGGTTAGAGCATGGACAATTAAAAAAAACACAAAAGCGCCAAAAGCAGCAGGGAAAATTCACTCAGATTTTGAAAGAGGCTTCATTTGTGCAGAAATAATCTCTTATGAAGACTTCATGAAATTTAAAAACATGGAAGAAGCTAAAAAAGCTGGAGTTATTAGAACAGAAGGAAAAGATTACGTTGTAAAAGATGGAGACATAATAACTTTTAGGTTTAATGTTTAATTTTAAAGCTAATTTAGTTTAATAATAAGCAAAATAACTCATAATATTGTAATGAATATTGTATTAAAAATAAATTTTTTAAAATTAATATTAAATTTTGATGAATTTATTTGAATTTTGTTGTATAATTAAAATGTTGTGTAAAAATATATTTATATTTTTAAATTAAATTTTAAAAGGGGTTTTTTGAGATATGTTAACTAAAAATAAAAATGTTTTAGAATGGGTGCAACAAATGGTGGATTTGTGCAAACCAGATAATGTGGTATGGATAGACGGATCTGAAGAACAACTAAATGAACTAAAAAAAATTGCAGTTCAAACAAAAGAATTAATTGAATTAAACCAAGAAATATTGCCAGGGTGCTACCTACACAGAACAAAACAAAACGACGTTGCAAGAGTTGAAGACAAAACATTTATTTGTTCTAGAAAAGAAGAAGACGCCGGCCCAACAAACAATTGGTGTGACCCTGAAGAAATGTATTCTAAATTAAAAAAACTGTTTGCAGGTGTTATGAAAAACAGAACTATGTATGTTATTCCGTATTCCATGGGCCCAATTGGCTCGCATATGTCTAAAGTTGGAGTGGAATTAACAGATTCAATTTATGTTGTAATAAATATGAATATTATGACTCGTATGGGAAAACAAGCATTTGAAAATTTAAAAGAAGACTCTAACGATTTTGTAAGAGGGCTACATTCTAAAGCAAACATAGACCCAGAAAACAGGTTTATTGCACATTTTCCTGAAGACAACACAATATGGTCTATTAATTCTGCTTATGGTGGAAACGTTTTATTGGGCAAAAAATGCTTTGCACTAAGAATTGCCTCATACCAAGGAAAAAATGAAGGCTGGATGGCAGAGCATATGTTAATTTTAGGAATAGAAAACCCTCAAGGTGAAGTTAAATATGTTGCTGCTGCCTTCCCTTCTGCATGCGGAAAAACAAACCTTGCAATGTTAATTCCACCCGAACTTTACAAAAAACAAGGTTACAAAGTCTGGACAGTGGGAGACGACATAGCATGGCTTAGAATAGGGCAAGACGGAAGACTTTACGCAATAAACCCAGAAAACGGTTTTTTTGGAGTGGCACCAGGAACAAATTCTAAGTCTAACCCTAACGCATTAGAATCTACCAAGAAAAACACAATTTTTACAAATGTTGCACATAATTTAGAAAACAACACTGTTTGGTGGGAGGGCTTAAACGAAAACCCTCCAGAAAACGCAATAGACTGGACAGGTAAAGAATGGAACGGTAAAACATCTAAAGAAAAAGGAGCACACCCAAACTCTAGGTTTACTGCTCCTGCTAAAAATTGTCCTTGCATTAGTAAAGAATTTAACAACCCTGATGGAGTCCCTATTTCTGCAATAATATTTGGAGGAAGAAGAGCAAAAACAACTCCATTAGTTTATGAAACATTTAATTGGCAGCATGGTGTTTTTGTTGGAGCAACAACAGCGTCAGAAACAACAGCAGCAGCAGCAGGAAAAGTTGGCGTGGTAAGAAGAGACCCAATGGCAATGCTTCCGTTTTGTGGTTATAACATGGGAGATTATTTTAAACACTGGCTTACAATGGGAGAAAAATTAAAAGACAAAGCTCCCAAAATTTTTAATGTAAACTGGTTTAGAACAGATGAAAACGGAGAATTTTTATGGCCAGGTTATGGTGAAAACATGCGTGTTTTAATGTGGATTTTAAACCGTTGTAATGGTGAGGTGGACGCTAAAAAAACTGCTATAGGTTACATTCCTAAAAAAACAGATTTAAATCTAGAACAATCTAGTGTTAATGAACATAATTTAGAAAAAATTCTTTCAATAGATTTAAATTTATGGAAACAAGAAACAAAAGAAATTGAGGAATTCTTTAAAAAATTTGGTAGTAAGCTGCCTTTAGAATTAAAAAATGAACTGAACAATTTAAAAGAAAGATTAGAAAAAAATTAAAATTTATAATATATTTTAAAAAAACAATCATATAAATTATTTATAAAAATAAAAAGAAGATTGCTTTTATGCGTAAAAAAGTAAAAACCCTTAAACAACCAGGTGGGTGCTCTCTCAAAAGTTTCATGCTCCCTTCGTCTAATTTAAAATTAGGAGGTCTGCAATTCGGTTTTGAAGCCCGAGCTCCCTATAATAAAATGTTGAATTTATATAATAACACAAAAATTAAAGCAATCTTCAATATAGTATTATACATGGTGTTGTTGGTTTATTCAATAAAAAAATAAAAATTTTTGTAATATTTAAATAAATAAAAGAAAGGATTATCATAAAATGAATGAAGAAAATTTTTATTGTAACAGATGCATGAATAAGCTAACCAGTAAAGTTAATTTTTGCCCTGTTTGCGGACATAAAACTTACGATATAAATCTATTAAAATTCGCTTTAAAACCAAAAACATTATTAAATAATAGATATAGAGTTTTAAATATAATTTCCACGAATGAAAAAACAATATCTTATTTATGTTTAGATGAAAACTTAGAATCTAAAGTTGAAATAGTGGAATTTTACCCAAATGAAATGGTTAGCAGACTTGAAAAAAAAGTTATAGTAAAAAATTATTATCATGAAGAATATGTTAATGGTTTGAAAAATAATTTTTTAGAATTACATAAAAATTTAATAAATTTAAGATTTCTAACAAATATGTTAAAAATTTATGCTTATTTTGAAGAAAACAACACAGTTTACATTGTGCAAGAATTTGTAAGAGGAATAACCTTTTCAAAATATCTTGCAAATAATTATGGTGAACTAACATGGGAACACTCTAAAAATATGTTTTTAAATTTAATTAATCTTCTAAGAAATCTTCATTCAAAAAAAATAATACACACAGATTTAACCCCAAACAACTTAGCCATTGAAAATAACATTTTAAAAATAATTAGTTTTGAAAATGCTATAATTAATTACGAAAACTTTAAAGAAAAAAAATTTAAATTAAACGAAGGCTATTCTGCTCCAGAGCAATATGAAGGAAAAAACATAGGAACTCACACAGATATTTATTCTCTTGCTGCTTTAATTTACAAAACACTAACAGGCACAAAACCTGTTAATTCAACTTCAAGAATTTCTAATGATAATCTTCTTCCACCAAACGTATTAAATTCAAAAATTCCAAAAAACGTCTCTTTTGCAACAATGTCTGCATTGGTTTTAGCCCCAAAACTAAGGACCCAAACAATGAAAGATTTTTATGAAGATTTAACAGCTCCACCTAGAGAATATACAATAACAAAAGAAGAAAATTTTCAAAAAGAGATAAAGAAAATTAAAAAAAGTAAAAAGGTTAAAAAAAATAAAAAAAATAAAGAAAGTAAACCATATAGCAAAAAAGAAAAAAATTATAAAAGTTTAATTTTTAAAAGTCTTTTAATTAGTTGCAGCATAATCTCCTTCTTTTTGGTTTTAACACTATTTTTACTGTTTAATGAAAATATGTTTGATTAATCGTTTAAACATAGAACACAAACATTCCCTTTGGTTTCATCTAAACTTTTTAAAAATTTCTCTAGTTTTTATTTCCACCTCAAATTCTCTTTTTAAATTCTCTTTTAATAATTTTTAAAATTAACCATTTTTTCTTAAAATGCAAACCTGATTTAACTAAAAAATTAAAATAAACAAAAAATAACATAAATCTTCTAAAATTGCAGGAATTTTAAAACATAAACATTCTCCAAACTCAATTTGCAATATGTTTAAAATAATTTCTTTAAAATAGCAATACCTATTTTAAAATACTTTTTAAAAAAAATT
This sequence comes from uncultured Clostridia bacterium, assembly GCA_947304245.1. GTDB lineage: Bacteria > Bacillota > Clostridia > Oscillospirales > Ruminococcaceae > RUG12519. The sequence goes on along the minus strand of CAMZAK010000001.1, from coordinate 74,320 downwards.
TATGTTAAAACAGTTAAGTTAGTTAAAAAATTTGTTTATGTTGAATAGGCAGATATGTTTTACTTTGTTATTCAGCTTAGTTTTGTATTTTTAACAACAATTAAGAATTTTAAAAAAAATTATTGTTTATTTTTTAATAATTCACACAGTTTAAAATATGTAAATTTTAAATTCCTGTGGAACCAAACCCTCCTTCTCCTCTTTTTGTTTCTGTTAAACTTGCAACCTCTTTAAATTTAACAGATAATATTGGAACAATAACCAATTGTGCAATTCTGTCTTTATTTTTAATTTTAACTTCCTCTTTTCCAGAATTTAAAAGTGCAACCAAATATTCCCCCCTATAGTCACTGTCACAAACCCCAACCTTGTTTACCGGAGCAAGATTTTTATTAATAGCCAAACCACTCCTTGCAAAAATTAAGCCAACATAACCATTAGGGATTTCAACCGCAATTCCTGTTGGAACTTTAACAACTTCTCCTGGCTTAATTAAAATAAATTCTTCATCTAAGCAAGCATATAAATCATACCCTGCACTGTAATCACTCCCTTTAGTTGGAACAACAGCATTGTTATTTAATTTTTTTAAATTAACTTCTAACATATTTAAGCCTCCAAAAAAATTTAATTTACAAAACATTTATATGTTAACACATATTTAAAATAATTGCTTTTTTAAACTAAAAAATTTTTTAAATATATTTAATTTCTATTTAAATTTTCAGAAAATATTAGTAATAAAATATTTTTTCTTTTATGTGCAATATTTTTATTAAATAATAAACATTAATATTTTTAGATTATATTAAAAAAACAACTAAAATAAAAAACTCTACAAAAAACCAACAAAATATTTTTACATGAATCTAAAACATCTTTATTTTTTAATTTATGAAAATATTCATACATTACAATAATTCTTTGTAAAATTCTCTTTTAAAATAAAAACAACCAAAGTGAAATTTTCACCAGAATTGCAAAATTCAATTACTAATATTTTTTAGTTAACTTTAAAATATCTCTCTTTTAATTTGTTTTAAATAATTTCTTTTTTAAAATTATAATAGCTCTTTTATTTATTTTTTTAATTGAATTTTTAATTTTGGAAAAAATTTTAAATTTATTTTTTCTTTTGCAGTTTCCGCAGTTATTGCAGTCTTTTTTTAAGTCTTCATCAAAATATTTTAAAATAAACCTTTTAAAACATACTTTAGTTTCGCAATATCTTATAATTTCCTTCAAATTATTGTAATTCCTTTGTTTAATTGCTTCCAATTCTTTTAAACTCAAACTAGAATTTTTAGCACTTTCTATGAAAAAACTGCTAAGCCTTACATCATAATCAGAATAAAACATTAAACATTTTGAAGGCTTACCGTCTCTTCCTGCTCTTCCAACTTCCTGATAGTAATTCTCCAAATTCATTGGCATATTAAAATGTATTATAAATCTTATATCTTTTTTGTCCACCCCCATACCAAAAGCATTGGTTGCAACTAAAATGTTTTTTTCTCCTTTTAAAAAATAATTCTGGCTTCTTTTCCTTTGAATTAATTTCAGTCCAGCATGATATTTAGCAACAGAGTAACCTTTTTCCTTTAAAATTTCAAATATGTTTTCCACCTTAAGACGTGTAGCACAATATATTATAACATTTTCATCTTTTAATTTCTTCATAATTTTAATTAATTTAAAAATTTTGTTAGACTCTTTTACAGCAATAACGTCTAAAAATAAATTTTTCCTGTTAAACCCAGTAATAACAGAGTAATAGTTATTAAGCCCAATTAAATTAACAATATCTTTTCGCACACTTTTTGTTGCAGTTGCAGTAAAACAAGCAAAAATTGGCCTCTTTTGCAGTAGGTTAAAAAATTTTGTCATTTTAACATAAGACGGCCTAAAATCTTCCCCCCATTTACTTATGCAATGCGCTTCATCCACAACAACCATAAAAATTTTAAATTTTTTGGCAGCATTTAAAAAACTAGGAGTTAAAAGCCTTTCTGGCGCAACATATAGCATTTTAAACTTTAAATTTATGGCATCATTTAAAATTTTCCCACATGCCCCTTTTGTTAAACTACTGTTTAACTGTTGAGCACTAACCCCTTTTTTCCTTAAAACACTAACCTGGTCTTGCATTAAAGAAATTAAAGGAGAAATAACCAAAGTAACGCCATTCCCTAAAATTGCAGGAATTTGAAAACATAAAGATTTTCCAAACCCAGTTGGCATAACAGCTAAAACGTCTCTTCTTTTTAAAATGTTTAAAATAATTTCTTTTTGGTTTTCTCTAAACTTTTCGTAACCAAAAACTTTTTTTAAAACTTCTCTAATTTTTCTTTCCAACTCTGCTTCTCTTTTCAAATTTAATTAATGCCGCCCAAACAAAAATTTTCAATTTTTCTCAAACCATTTAAAATGTCTAATCTTTCAAAACCTCCTTCTTTTAATTCTCCTTCGGAATATGAATTTAACTTAAAATAAAACCAATAAGCAACACGCAAAACAGAATGATCTTTATTCTCGTTTTCAATTTCTTTAAATAATAAATCTTCTGCTTTTTTAAATTCTTTTTTTTCAATATAATTTTTCAATTCGTTTTTTAAATCTAACAATTCTTCATATTCATCGTAGTCTTTAACTGTAATTCCTAGTTCTTTAAAAAGAATAACATTTAAAAATTCTGAAATGTTTTCCACAAAGCCAAAAATATTTTCATCTTTAACACCCATAAAATTTCTCCCTTTAATTAACTAAAATTTAATAAACTCATCTGGCTAGTTTCAGGCATATCTTTTAAAGCTCCCATCTCTTTTAAACATTCAACAACAACTTTAGAAATACCTGTCCTTTTAATTAAATCCTCCACCGAAATATATTCCCCCTCTAAAGCAGATTTTTCAAGCTTTTTAGCTGCAATCTCCCCTAGCCCTTTTAAAGAATTAAAAGCAAGCCTAATTTTTCCATCTTCAATAACATATTCAAAAGCACGAGAAGAATAAAGGTTAACAGGCAAAAAGCTAAACCCTCTGCACATCATCTCATTAGCAACAAGCAAGGTTTCTAAAACATCGTTCTCTTTAACTGTTTTTTCGTTCCCTTTTGCCATTAGTTCTTCAATCTTTTTTCTAACCTTTTCTTTTCCTTTAATAACAATGTTAGAATCTATGTCTTGCCCTCTTACTGTAAAATATGTTGCGTAGTAAGCCAAAGGCTCATAAACCTTAAACCAACCAATTCTAATTGCAGCAATAACGTAAGCCGCAGCATGCGCTTTAGGGAACATATATTTAATTTTCATGCAACTTTCAATAAACCAGTCTGCAACCCCATGTTCTTTGAGCTCTTTAATTATTTCTTCAGTTAGTTTTGTTTTAGCTTGCCCTTTTCTTACAATTTCCATAATTTTAAATGCAAGCTTTGGTTTAATTCCTTTTTGAATTAAATTAATCATTATGTTGTCTCTTGTGCCTATTACTTCAGAAATAGTGCAAATCTTTTTGTTTATTAGTTCTTGAGCGTTCCCAATCCACACATCTGTTCCGTGAGAAAGCCCAGAAATTTGCAAAAGGTCTGAAAAGGTTTTTGGTTGCGCTTGCTCAAGCATCTGCCGCACAAATTTAGTCCCCATTTCTGGCAAAGACAATGTCCCTGTTTTACTAAATATTTCTTCCTCACTAACACCTAAAGCTTTGGTTGAAGTAAACAAGCTAATAACCTTTTCATCACTCATGTTAACTTCAACAATTTTCTTCCCTGTTAATTTTTCTAAATATCTATACATAGTAGGAACATCGTGCCCTAAAAGGTCTAGTTTTAAAATTGTATCATGCAGCGAGTTAAAGTCAAAATGAGTTGTTATAATGTCACTCTTAGAGTCATCAGCAGGATGCTGAATTGGGGTGAAGTCAAATATTTCATAGTTATTGGGCACAACAACCATTCCTCCTGGGTGTTGCCCTGTTGTTCTTTTAACCCCTTCACAACCCTTAGAAAGCCTTAGTTTTTCTGCCTTATTTAAATTAAGATTTTTCTCTTCAACATATTTCATAGCAAAACCAAATGCAGTTCTAGAAGCAATTGAAGAAATTGTGCCCGCTTTAAAAACATAATCCTTTCCAAATAAATTTTCAGTATATTTATGAATTTTATTCTGATATTCACCAGAAAAATTTAGGTCTATGTCTGGTGCTTTGTCTCCATCAAACCCTAAAAATGTTTCAAAAGGAATGTTTTGTCCGTCTCTTTGCAACTTTTCACCACAATTAGGGCAACTTTTTTCTTTTAAATCGTAACCCGAGCCAACACTTCCGTCTAAAAAAAATTCTGTGTGATGGCATTTTAAGCAAACATAATGCGGCGCTAAAGGGTTAACTTCAGAAATGCCCATTAAAAAAGCAACAAAAGAAGAACCAACAGAACCACGAGAGCCCACTAAAAATCCGTCTTCTAGCGATTTATTAACCAACTTTTGCGCTATAACATATAAAGCAGAAAAGCCGTGTTTAATTATGGAATTGAGCTCTTTTTCAAGCCTTTTTTCAACAATTTCGGGAAACTTTTTTCCGTAAATTTCTTCCGCTTTTTTAAGCGTTAACTCTTTTAAAGTTTCTTCAGAATTTTCAATGTTTGGAGTATAAGTCCCATTCGGGAACGGCCTTATGTGGTAATCCACCATTTTTGCAATTTTATGAGTGTTGTTAACAACAACATCTAAAGCGTCTTTTTCTGTTAAATAGGAAAAATTAGAAAGCATCTCTTTTGTGGTTTGAAAACAAAACCCATCAGAATTAAAGTCTTCTGCAAACTTTAAAGAATTAAGCAAAATTTTTCTAAATATTGCTTCTTCCTTTCTAAGAAAATGCACATCTCCAGTTGCAACAACAGGAATGTTTAATTTTTTGCCTAACTCCAAAATTTTTAAATTTATTTCTTCTAGTTCCTTAAAACTTTTAACCTTTTCCAAATCCAACAAATATTCATTATTTTTAACAGGCTGAATTTCTAGGTAATCGTAAAATTTTGCAATCTCTTCTAACTTTTCTTCTTCTTCGCCCATTAAAATTGCTTCAAACAACTCTCCCCTAGAGCAAGCGCTGCCAACTAGTAAACCTTCTTTATGTTTTAAAAGAATACTTTTTAAAATTCTAGGTTTTTTGTAGTAAAATTCTAAATGAGAAATAGAAACTAATTTATAAAGATTTTTAAGCCCTACAGTGTTTCTTGCAATTAAACTAATATGATTCATCTTCTGCTTTTTAAAATCTATTTTTTCACATAGTTTAGCGTTAATTTCAGCAACATCTTTAATTTTAAACTCTTCTTTTAAAGTTAAAAGCATATTAGAAAAAACTTTTGCAAGAATTAAAGCATCATCAAAAGCTCTATGGTGGTTAAACTCACCCAACTTTAAATGTTTAACTAACTTGTCTAGTGTGAATTTTGCTAGGTTTTTATAAATAACCTTAGCTAAAGTTAAAGTGTCTATTACGGTTACATTTAACTTAATGTTATTTCTTTTTGCAGTTTCTTTTAAAAAATTAAGGTCGAATAATGCATTATGAGCAACCAAAACAGCCCCATCAACAAACTCTAAAAATTTTTTTAAAGCAACATCTTCAAAAGGAGCATTTAAAACCATTTCATTGTTAATTCCTGTTAACTCTGTAATTTTTTGAGAAATTTTAATTTTAGGGTTAACAAAGGTTTTAAAAATTTCTCCAACTTCTCCGTTAATTAATTCAACTGCTCCAATTTCTGTTAATCTGTCTTTTTTAAAATTTAACCCTGTTGTTTCGGTGTCGAACACCACAAACCTTTTGTTTAAATTTTGCTCTTTTTCTCCATAAACAATTAAAGCAAAATCGTCCACAAAATAGCCTTCCATCCCGAAAATTAATTTAAATTCATCTCCATTTTTTCTAATTTGGTCTACAACGTTCATGGCCTCCGGAAAAGACTGAACATTAGCATGATCTGTTATTGCAACTGCTTTTTGCCCCAAACCATGAACAAAATTAATTAATTTTTTAACAGAAGTAACCCCATCCATAGCAGACATATTAGTGTGAAGATGTAGTTCCACTCTTTTTTTTATGGCATCATCTTTTTTTTGCTCTTTTTTAATTAAATTAACATCTTTTGCAACAAATGTTAGTTCTCCATCAAACCTGTCTGTTTCAACATTTCCTCTTAGTAAAACATTTTCCCCTTCTTTTAATTTAGAAAACTGATTAGAATCTGAACTCTTACAAAAAATTTTAAAAGAAATTGAAGAAGTAAAATCTGTGATGTAATATGTTCTAATTTGCATTGTTTTTTCTTTATATTCATGAACTTTTAAAGAAAAAATTTCTCCAAAAACAACACAATTAGAAATAGGCGCCACAATTTCTTTAATTTTAATTGGTTTGTTTTTAATTTCACTTCCTTTAATTATTTCCACTTTAGGAGTTTTGTTTTCTTTTTCAAAAACATTTTTTTCTTCTTTTTTTTCTGGTAAACATTCTTTTAAAGTTTTCGAATCATCTAAAACTTTAACTTTTTCTTCTTCTGCAAAATTTAATTTTTTCTTTGTTTGCTCTTTAAAATTTTCTTTAGCTTCATCTAAAATTTCAATAGAAAAATTTAAATTAAATTCTTTATTAATAATTTGTTTAATTTTTTCATCTGCCTTTAATTTTAATAGCAGGTTAACAGATTTTTCTTCGGTTATTATTTTAACATTTTTCTCTTTTATTTTAATTTCACATTCTCTTAAAACATTCCCTAAAAAAGGTGAGTTTTCTTCAATTTTTTTTAAAATTAATTCAAAAGAAATCTCTTCTTTAACTTCGTCATAAAAAATTTCTAATTTTACTTCTTTTAAACCTAGTTTTTGTTTTAAATATTCTTCACAGCTTAAAATTTCTTCTTTTTGCACATTCTCTTTTAGTAAAACATTTAACTTTAAGGTTTTTTCTTCAAAATTTTTAATAATTTTTTTAATTATTCCTTCTTGTAAAATTAAAAATCTGCCTTCAAATGTTTCATCTAGCTCTTTAAAAATTTTTTTTAAACTGTTTTTCATATTATTAGTCCTTTTCTTTTAATAAAATTAAAATTTTTCAATTTCTTTTAATAAAACATCCACAATTTCTTCTTCTTTAAAGCTTGCAACAACTTCGCCTTTTTTAAATAAAACCGCAACCTTGTTTCCTCCTGCAATTCCAATGTCACACTCTTTTGCTTCTCCGGGGCCGTTAACAACACAACCCATTATAGCAATTTTTAAATTTTTTTCACAACACTTTAATTTTTCTTCAACCTCTCTTGCAATTTTTAAAATGTTAATTTTAGTTCGCCCACATGTTGGGCATGAAATAATCTCAACCCCTTTTTTTTCAATGTTTAATGCGTTTAAAATTAGTTTAGCAGCTTCAATTTCTTTTTCAGGCTCTCCGGTTATGGAAACTCTAATTGTTTCCCCAATTCCGTCTAACAAAAGAGAGCCAATGGCAATGGAAGACTTAACTAAACTTGCTTTTTCAAGCCCTGCCTCTGTTACCCCTAAATGTAAAGGGAAATTTTTAAGCCTTCTAAATTCTCTGCAAGCAAGAACAACATCCAAAACATTAGAAGACTTAATTGAAACAACAATGTTAGAAAAATTAAACTCATTTTCAAACAAGCTAACATTTTTTAAAGCGCTTTTTAAAAGAGCTTTGTGGCCAACCTTTTCTCCTTTTTTTAAAAATTCCTTTTCTAAAGAACCCGAGTTAACTCCAATTCTAATTGGAACCTCATAGTTTTTGCAAACATCAACAATCTTTTTCAAATTTTCTTTTTTAGTGATGTTACCAGGGTTAATTCTTATTTTGTCTGCCCCATTTTTAACCGCTTCAATTGCAATTTCATGGTTAAAATGCACATCTGCAACAATTGGAGAGCTAACATGTTTTTTTAAAGCTTTAATTAATTTCACATCTTCAACACTAGGAACAGAAACCCTAATTATGTGGCAACCCAACTGCTCTAAAACTTCTGCTTGCTTTAAATTTTCTTTAATGTTTTTAGAAGGTTTGTTTAACATAGACTGCAAATATATTTTCTCACCATTAAAAATAAACCCGTTTTTCAACTTAACTTCTTTTAAGTTTCTTCTCATTTTAAAACCTCTGTCTTATTTTAAAATTAAAAATATATCTTTAAATGTTACAATAACTAGCATTAAAATTAAAACTGTAAAACCTATTGCGTTAAAAATATTTTGCATCTTTTTGCTTATAGGCCGTTTAAAAATTAATTCGTAAACCAAAAACAGAAACTGCCCACCATCTAAAGCAAAAAAAGGCAGCAAATTAAACATTCCAATGTTAACACAAAGAAGAGCAAAAAGAAAAATTACAGCACAAACCCCTTTTTTTTCGGCTTCTCCAACCGTTTTAAAAAGCCCAACAGGCCCAGAAACATCTTTTAAAGAGGCTTTTCCCGTGAACATGTTGAAAATTGAAGAAAAAATTAATTTTAAAACAAACAAAAAGTTTTCAAATGTTTTTGTTATTGCAGTTAAAAAATTTAATTTCTTAACCCTTAAATTTAGCCCAATAGACTTTTTCAAACCTTCCTGAGTTTTAACTTCTTGCCCAACATCTTCAACTTCAATTTTTTCCTTATTTCTCAAAACGGTTAAATTAACCTTTTCATTAGGAGGAATTTTAGAAAGTTCAAATAAAAAGTCGTTTGCTCCTAGAAGCTTATGGTTGTTAACCTTAATTATCTCATCGTTAGGTTTAATTTGTGTGCAATAACTTTTAACACTTTCAACTTCTAAAGAGCTATATTTCCCCTGAATTAAAAGAATTGCAAAGATTGCAAACATAGCTGAAAAAATGTTAACTAAAGGGCCCGCTAAAATAATAATCATTCTATTTAAAATTGGAACCTTAGAAAATTTTTCTTCATCTTTAAAAGCAACATAACCCCCAATGGGAAAGAGCCGCAAAGAATATTTAGTTAAACCTTTGCCCCATTTTAAAATTGTGGGCCCAAAACCAATTGCAAATTCTCTAACATGAACCTTAAAAAATTTAGCTGCTAAAAAATGCCCTAATTCATGAGTTAAAATAATTACTTCAAATAAAATTATTGTGTTTACAATAAACATTAACTAAAAACCTCTAATTTCTTCATTTTTAAAATATTATTAAAATTTTCTTTAATTAATTTGTCTGTTTTTAAAATTGTGCTCACAGAAAACTCTTCCTGCTTTAATTCAATTTTTAAAGAATTTTCAACTGCTTTTTCTATGTCTAAAAATTCAATTTCCCCATTCAAAAAAAGTTCCACAGCTTTTTCATTAACAGCGTTTAAAATTGTGGGAAACAAACCTCCTCTTTTAGCAGCTATTTCACAAAATTTTATGCAGGGAAAAGTTTCGTTGTCTGGTTTTAAAAAGCTAAGATTTAGGTAATCTGTGAATTTAAAGGGTTTAATTTTAGAATAAACCCTGTTAGGGTATGTTAAAGCATATTGAATTGCAAGTTTCATTGTAGGAACAGAAAACTGCCCTAAAATTGCTCCATCAACAAATTCCACAGCAGAATGCAAAACACTTTGCGGATGAACAACAACAACAATTTCTTCCGGCTTTTTTTTAAAAAGTTTAACAGCTTCAATTAATTCTAGCCCCTTATTCATTAAAGTTGCAGAATCTATTGTTATTTTTTCTCCCATCTTCCAGTTAGGGTGTTTTAATGCTTCTTTTTTGGTAACGTTTTTTAAAAATTCACGAGTCTTACCCAAAAAAGGGCCCCCAGATGCCGTTAAAATTAAACTTTTAACTTCGTTTTTTTTGCTAGCTCTAATGCACTGAAAAATTGCAGAATGCTCGCTGTCCACCGGCAAAACTTCACAACCATTTTTTTCAGCTAACTTTAAAATTAATTCTCCCGCCGTAACCAAAGTTTCTTTGTTTGCAAGTGCAACATTTTTTTTTGCTTCTAGTGCAAAAACGGTTGGAAAAAGCCCTTCAATCCCCACTATTGCATTTAAAACAACGTCACACTCTTCTTGGCATATTTTAAATATTCCCTCTAGCCCGCAAACAACTTCACAAAAGCAATCCTTTAAATTTTCTTTCAAAGTTTCATAATACTTTTCCTCAAAGACACAAACTTTTTTAACGTTAAATTTCCTAGCTTGTTCTTCTAAAAGTTTTATGTTCTTTTTTGCAGCAATGGCTATAACTTTAATTCCTAATTCCTCACAAACACTCAAACACTGCACTCCAACAGAACCGGTGCTGCCTAGTAAACAAATTTTCTTTTTCATTTAAAACCCCAAACCTAAAAAATTAAAATTGGGAAAGATTTAATAAAAGGATATAAAATAGCAGAAACAAAAATCCAACTGTCAAACCTGTCTAACATTCCACCCTGCCCTTTTAAAATGTTCCCAAAATCTTTAATTCCTCTTTGCCTTTTAAATACAGAAAAACTCAAATCTCCTGCTGTTGCAAAAACAACTCCTAAAATTGTTGCAATAACTAAATTTAAATAGTTAAACTCTACTTTAAAATTATTAAAATTTAAATATGTATAACTATAAATAAAAACAACAACAAAACTAAAAACAATTCCTCCAATAAACCCCTCAACGGTTTTTTTAGGGCTTATGTTAGGAGCTAGTTTTGTTTTTCCAAAAATTACTCCAACAAAATAAGCTCCAATATCGCAAACCCAAGAAATTATGAAAAACAAAATTGTGTAATAAAGCCCGTAAGGTTTAAATTTAAAACGAATGTATATTATATTACTAATAAAAAGCGTCATGAAAATTGTGAAAACACAGCAAAAAAATATGTCATAAACTCTAAATTCTCTGTTTTTTTTCAATAAAAATAAAACATTAAAAGCAACATAAAAACATATTGCAAAAATCCTAAAATCTGAACCGCGCTCTAACTTTAAAAAAGGCAAAACAAATGAAAACAGAGCAGAAACAAAAAAAACCAAAAAAGATTTTTCAAACATTTTGGTTGCACAAAAAATTTCATAAACCATCATCACACAAACACAAGAAACCGCAAAATTTAAAAGTAAAGTATCGTAAAAAAATAAAATTAAAACTAAAATTCCAATTCCTAAAATTCCACTAATAATTCTAGCTTTCATAATTTTTTCTCCTCTAGCTAATTTTACCATACCTTCTATTTCTTTTAGAATATTCAGAAACTGCAAAATCTATGTGCTCTGGTTTAAAGTCTGGCCATAAAACATCTTCTAAAAAAACAAATTCAGCATAAGCAGCCTGCCATAAAAGAAAATTAGAAATTCTAAATTCTCCCCCCGGTCTAATTAAAAGGTCCACCATTGGGAAGGTTTTTGTGTATAAATTCTCACTAATTAATTTTTCTGTTATTTCTTCTTTGTTGAGCTCTTTATTTTCAAATTTCAATAATATTTTTTTAAAAGCATTTTTTATTTCATCTTTAGCACCATAATTTAAAGCTATTGCAAATGTCATTCCTTTATTTTTACTAAACTTTTCCTCCACCTGTAGAATCTTATTTTGCATGTAGTTACTAAAAATACTTAAATCTCCCAAAAATTTAATCTTAACACCATATTTTAAATATTCATCCATATTGTTAAGGTAGTTTTCAATTAGTTTCACTAAAGCTTTAACTTCCAATTTAGGCCTATTCCAGTTCTCGGTTGAAAGAGCAAAAACAGTTAAAACCTCCACTCCAATTTCATTGCAATGTAAAACAATTGGTTTAATTATTTTTGCTCCTTCAATGTGCCCTTTATATCTTGCTAAACCTCTTCTTTTTGCCCATCTACCATTCCCATCCATTATTATTGCAATATGTTTTGGAATAAACAAAATAAATCTCCTAAATTAAAATTTTAATTAAACTTCCATAACTTCTTTCTCTTTTTTTTCTGAAATATCATCTATTTTTTCGTTATATTCATCAACTAATTTTTTTATGTTATTTTCTTTTGCTTTAACCTCATCTTCGCTAAAAGTTCCATCTTTCTTTAAATTTTTAATTTCATTTAAAGCATCTTTTCTAACGTTTCTTATGGTTATTTTAGCAGCTTCTTTTAAACTTCTAACCTCTTTAACAATTTCTTTTCTTCCTTCTTGTGTTAACTGAGGAAAGTTAAGCCTAATAACCTTTCCATCGTTAACCGGGTTAATTCCAATGTCTGACTGCTGAATTGCTTTTTCAATTAAAGGTAAAGAAGAAGAATCCCAAGGGTTTATTACTAAAACTCTAGCCTCACTAACAGAAACAGAAGCAATCTGCTCAATTGAAGTTAAACTGCCATAATACTCAACCCTAACCTTTTTTAAAATAGCAGGGTTAGCTCTAGAAGCTCTAATAGCAGCATATTCACTAGTTAAATTATTAATGCACTTTTGCATTTTTTCTTCAAATTTTTTAATGTTAAACTCCACTTAGTTTAAACCTCCTTATTTATTAAAATTAATTAAAAAAGCTAAAAAATCTACTAAAATAGTTTTAATTTTAACTAACCAACGTCCCTATTTTCTCTCCTAAAACAGCTTTTAAAATGTTTTTAGGGTTTTTTAAACTAAAAACTAAAATTGGAATATTATTGTCTTTACACATAGTTGTTGCTGTAATGTCCACAAAACTTAAATTTTTATCTATAACCTCATCAAAAGAAATTTTCTCATATTTTAAAGCGTCAGGGAACAAATCTGGATCTTTGTTGTAAACCCCGTCAACCTTAGTTGCTTTAAAAATTATGTCTGCCTCTATTTCTGCTGCTCTTAAAGATGCTGCCGTGTCTGTTGAAAAAAATGGGTTCCCTGTTCCACAACCAAAAATTACAATTCTCTTTTTTTCCATGTGTCTTACAGCTCTATTTCTTATGTATGGCTCTGCAACCTGCCGCATTGAAACAGAAGTTTGAACCCTAACGCTAACCCCAATGCTTTCTAAAACATCTGCAACAGCTAAAGCGTTCATTGCAGTTGCAAGCATTCCAATGTGGTCTGCTCTTGTTCTGTCCATTGCTTCACTTGTTTTGCCTCTCCAGAAATTGCCCCCTCCAACAACAATTGCAACCTTAACTCCAATTTCAACTAGGTTTTTAAGTTCCAAACAAATCTCTTTAATAACACCATAATCTAAACCAAATTTTTTTTCTCCTGCCAGCGCTTCACCGCTTAATTTTAAAACTATTTTTTCATATTTTGGTTTCATTAAAGCCTCCACAAACTAAAACGTCTTAATTACATTATAATACTTAAATTTACTTAATACAAACCTTGCGCCATTTCATATAATTTTTTAGACAAACTCTTCTTCATCTCCAAACCGTTTGGAATGTCGTATGCAATTAATTCATCGTCCTTAATTCCAACAATTTTGCCATATTCACCAGAAAGAAGCAGTTCAACAGCCTTAACTCCAAACCTTGCTCCAATTACTCTGTCTTTCATTGTTGGGCTTCCCCCTCTTTGAACATGCCCTAAAACTGTTGCTCTGCTTTCAACCCCAACCTCTTTTTCAATTTTTTCTGCTAATTTCGTAACGTCTAAAATTCCTTCTGCCACTATAATAATAAAATGATTTACTCCTTTTTCTTTTGCTTCCTTCATTTTTTTAAATAAATCTTTTTCATCAAACCCAAATTCACGCGTTACAATGTAGTTGGCAGCACAAGAAATTCCAACGTTAAGTGCAATATAACCACTATTTCTTCCCATAACCTCCACAACACTGCATCTGTCGTGCGAAGTTACTGTGTCGTTTAATTTGTCCACCATTGAAATTGCAGTGTTAACTGCAGTGTCAAAACCTATGGTGTAGTCTGTGCAAGAAATGTCGTTATCTATTGTCCCCGGCAAACCAACACACGGAATCCCTTCTTTGTAAAGAGTATATGCTCCTCTAAAAGAGCCATCTCCCCCAACAACAATTAAAGCATCTATTCCTTTTTCAACACATGTTTTTTTAGCACTATTTAACCCTTCCTTTGTTTTAAAGCCCAAACACCTTGCTGAATAAAGAATTGTTCCTCCTCTTTGTGTTATGTTTTCAACATCTTTTAAAATTAAAGGTTTAATGTCTCCGTGAATTAAACCATTATAACCTCTATATATTCCAAAAACCTCTAGTTTGTTTTTTATTGCAGATTTCACCACAGAATGAATTACAGCATTCATACCAGGAGCATCGCCTCCACTTGTTAAAATCCCTATCTTTTTAATCTTCATTTAAATTGCCCCCATTTTTTCTTTTATTGTTATTTATTGTTGTTTTTTGAAAAAACCAATTCCTTGCATTATAACTTTAAAAAGTTATGTTGTCAACGCTTAACGGTTTTAATGCAATAATTTTTCTCACCAATAGTTTTTTTTAAACAATTTTTTAATTCTTCACAAATTTTAATCCCTTTAATTTTAGAGTTTTTAAAAAATTTTCTTTCTCCTTTGTTAATTTTATGAAAAATAACTTCACTTTCTCCTTCAAAACCACTTAAAATTTTCAAAACATCTTTAAAATTAACATTATTTAAATTTAAATATAAAACTTTTATTTCTTCAAACCTTTCTAAAAATAAATATTTCTTACCTTTAAACTCAAAAATTTTAACAAAAACTTTAACAAAATTTTTTTCTTCAAGGTTTTTTAAAATTTCTTTATAAAATTCATTAAATTTTTCTTTTTTAATAAAAATTTTAATCTCTTTTAAATTAAAATTAAATTTTAAAACATAAAGCCTTTTTTCATTAGCCCTACTTTTTAAAACAACAACATCTTTAAAAACTCCAGTTAAAATAAAACTTTTTTCTTTTTGCCTTTCTTTTCGTTTTTCTTCAAATTCAAAAAAACTAATTTGCCCTTTAACCTCTCTGTTTAAATTTTTAACATCTGTTAAAATCTCATCTAAAAAAACTTCAAAGTCTTTTAAAAGTTTAAAATTTTCATTAAACTCTTTAAAAGCACCATTCAAAAAAAGAGATATTATTGCATTTTTGTTAAATTCTCTTTCGTTTTTGCTTTGTAACACCCTATATAAAAAATCTTTAATTGAAATATATTTTTTTAAAGCTCTTTCTTTAACAATTGCCTCCGAAAAATTAAAACTAACGTTCTTAACAGCTAAAAAAGAAAACCTAATTGCATTATTTCCTTCAATTTTAAAAAACTTCTCACTTTCATTAACACTAAGAGGCAAAATTTTAATTCTTTTTTCTTTGCACTCTTTTAAATAAATTTTTAATTTGTCTTTGTTTTCTACTACGCTGTTTAATAAGCACACCAAATATTCTAGTAAAAAATTGCATTTAACATATGCTGTTTTATATGAAATTATTGAGTAAGCCGCTGCATGAGATTTGTTAAAAGCATAAGACGCAAATTTTAAAATATTATTAAAAATTTTTCTTGCTGTTTTTTCATCAAACCCTTTTTTTAAAGCACCAGGGCAGTTTAAATATTCTTCTTCACTTTTTCTGCCATAAACAAAAAATTCTAATTCTTTTTCCATAACGCTAGCATCTTTTTTAGTTATTGCTTTTCTTATTATGTCTATTCTTTTTAAAGAATAACCCGCAATCTCTTTAAAAATTTTCATAACCTGTTCCTGGTAAATTATAACGCCATGAGTTTCTTTTAAAATTTCTCTTAGTTTTTCGTTTAAATATTCCACATTTTCTGGGTTCTCTTTGTTTTTAACATATAAATCTATGAATTGAGAAGGCCCTGGCCTATTTAAAGCTAAAATGTCCATAACATCTTTTAAATTGTTTGGCCTAACTTTTTTTAAGGTTGTTCTCATTCCTAAAGACTCTAGCTGAAAAACCCCAACAGAGTCTCCATTAGAAAGCATTTTAAAAGTTTTAACATCGTTTAAAGCAATTTTAAAAACTTTAAACTCTTTATTTTTTTCATTTATTAATTTTTCACAATTGCTTAAAATTGTTAGGTTCCTAAGCCCTAAAAAATCCATCTTCAAAAGTTTTAATCTTTCAATGTCTCCCATAGCATATTGCGTTAAAACAACATTTTCAGCAACATAAATTGGCACCAAATCATCTAACCTGTTTTTTGTTATTACAACAGCAGCTGCATGAGTTGAAGTGTTTTTAACCAAACCCTCAATTTTTTCTGCCAAATTAAAAAGAAGTTTAAAATCCGCACTTTCTTCAACTGCATCTTTAAACTCTTTGCTTTCCTTTAAAAGAAAAGCCAAGTTTCCACCAATTTTAGAAGGGATTTTTTTAACAATGCTGTCCACAAATTCATATGGCAACGCTAAAACTCTTCCAACATCTCTTAATGCTGCTTTTGCGGCTAATGTTCCAAATGTTATTATTCTTGCAACTCTTTCTTTACCATATTTTTTAATTACATATTCAATTACTTCATGCCTTCTTTCGTTGCAAAAATCTACATCAAAATCTGGAAGTTTTGTTCTATATTCATTTAAAAACCTTTCAAAAGAAAGCCCAAACTCAATAGGGTTTACTTCTGTTATTCCTAAACAAAAACTAATTAAACTTCCAGCACCAGAACCTCTTCCTGGCCCTACAAAAATTCCTTTTTTTTTAACATAGCTAACATAATCCCAAACAATTAAAAAATAGTCCACAAACCCCATTTTAGAGATAACGTTAAATTCATATTCAAACCTTTCAATAACTTCTTTACTTGGCTTTTCTCCAAACTTTAAAAAAAGCCCTTCTTTTGCTTTTTCTAGTAAAAATTTTTCATTGTCTTCAAAACCAGAATTAAACCTTGGAATGTTAATTTTAAAAATTTCAAAACTAAAATTGCACCTTTTGGCAATTTTAACGGTATTTTTTAAAGCCTCTTGCTCGCAAGGCGAAGAAAACATTTCTTTCATTTCAAAATAGCTTTTTAAATATTTTTCTCCAGTTACACCGTTTAAAGCTTCTTCTCTTTTTAAAGTTTCATTATTCTTAATGCAAGACAAAATCTTTTTAGTTAGTTTTTCTTCTTTTTCAATGTAATGCACATTGTTTGTTGCAACTAAAGGAATTTTTGTTTCTTTAGAGAGTTTAATTAAATTACGCTTTAAATTTTTTTCTTCATCTTTGCCAAAATCCTGCACTTCTAAAAAAAAATTAGCCTCACCAAATTCATCTTTAAATTTTAAAGCAGAACTTTTAGCCTTGTGATATTCATTATTTAAAATATTTGTTGCAATCTCTCCCTTTTTGCAGCCAGACAAAAAAATTAAACCCTTTTTATGTTTTTTTAAAAGCTCAAAACCAACTCTAGGGACTTCTCTAAAAAAATTAACATAAGAAGCAGAAACAATTTTAACAAGGTTTTCATAGCCTTCTTTGTTTTCACATAAAACAACTAAATGTTTAACATCTTTTTTTAAACTAAAATTTTTCTTTTCAAGTTCGTTGTCTAAATAAAGTTCACAACCAATTATTGGTTTTATGTTTCTTTTTTTTAGTGCATCGTAAAAACCAACAACCCCAAACATATTTCCATGATCTGTTATGGCTGCTGCTTTTGCTTGTTGTTTTTCTAAACTTTCTGCTAATTCATCTAATTTGCAAACTCCATTTAATATGCTAAATGTTGTATGCAAATGCAAATGAACAAACTTCATTTAAACCATCTCTTTCTTTAAATTAACTAAAACTTATTATAATTCCTGCTGAGTTCTCTATGGTTTACATTAACCTTGTTTCCTTTTTTCTTAAAAATATTAAAAAAATGTTCCGCAAACATAACAGACCTATGAATTCCTCCAGTGCAGCCAAATGCTATGGTTAACTGATTTTTCCCTTCTTTAACATATAACGGCATTAAAAATGCTAATAAATCTTCTAATTTTTTTATTAAATTTAGTGTCTCTGAAAAAGACATAATATATTTTTTAACATCTTCATCTTTTCCGGTTTTGTTTTTTAAATTTTCAACATAGTAAGGGTTAGGAACACATCTCACATCAAAAACCAAATCCGCTCTTGAAATATCTCCATGTTTAAACCCAAAAGAAATAATGTCTACAATAACAGATTGTTTGCTTTCCTTTAAAAAAATTTCACACAAATGCTCTTTTAACTGAGAACTACTAAAAATTGTAGTATCTATTATAAAATCTGCTCTTTCCTTTATTTTTTCTAATGCTTTTCTTTCTTTCTCTATTGCTTCTTCAATGCTAAAACAACCGTCTAGCCCAATTAGGGGATGTTTTCTTCTTGTTTCGTTAAACCTGTTTTTTAAAGTTTCATCTTTTGCATCTAAAAATAAAATTTTATAGTTAATTCCAAATTCATCTAAAATTTTGAGTTCGTTAAAAATGCTAGAAAACATCCAGCCGCCTCTTATGTCTGTTACTATGGCAATTTTTTTAAGCCATCCTCTAGAAGCTCTCTTAATTTCTGCAAACTTAGAAATTAGTTTTGTTGGAAGATTGTCCACACAAAAAAAATCCATATCTTCTAAAACATTAATAGCTCTAGTTTTTCCAGAACCAGAAAGCCCAGTTATAATAAGCATCTCCATATTAAAAAATTCCCCTAATTTAAAAATTTTACCTCTGTTTCCAAGTCCACATTTTTTTTAATTTTAACAGTATTTTTAATCTTTTCAATTAAACATCTAACATCTTTCTCTGTTGCCCCTCCAGTGTTTATTATAAATCCTGCGTGCTTTTTGCTAACCATGGCTCCCCCAACTTTAAGCCCTTTTAAACCGCATTCTTCAATTAACTTTGCAGCGAAATCATTTTTTGGCCTTTTAAAAACAGACCCAGCATTAGGAAATTCTAATGGCTGCTTTTCTTTTCTTTTTTTTAAAACTTCTTGCATTTTAACTTCAATTTCTTCTTTGTTTCCTTTTTCTAATTTTAAAATAGCACTCACAATAAAAAAATTATTTTTTTGATATATGCTGTTCCTGTATGAAAAATTTAAATCTTCTCTTTTTAAATAAAATAAATTCCCATTTTCATCTAAGTGAGAAACCCCAACAACAACATCTTTAATTTCGCTTCCATATGCTCCCGCATTCATTACAATAGCGCCACCCAAACTGCCTGGAATGCCATATAAATTTTCTAAATTAGAAAGAGAATTTTCACATGAAAACATGCAAAGTTTAAAAAGATTAACACCACTTTCACAATATATTTTATTATTACTCAAAATTTTTATTTTATTTAGCTTCTTACTAGAAATTAAAATTCCTAAAAAATCTTCATCTTTAGCAATAATATTGCTGCCATTCCCTAAAAAATAATACAACAATTTTTCTTCTTTGCAAAATAAAATTAAACTTTTAACCTGTTCAAAATTTTCAGGGTAAACAACAAATTTAGCATTAGCACCAATTTTAAAGCTAGTTAAACTTTTCATGCTAACGTCGCATTTATAAAGAATTTTATTATAATCTAAAAAATCCAAAATTTTTTTAGATTCCAACATAAAACCTTCCTTCAAAAAGATTAAAATTAAATAATTAACCAATATTAATGCTGTTTATTAAAATTTATGCCCTTAAAGTTAACAAAATTCATTAATAAATAACTAAAAAAATTACACGAAAATTATACAATATAAAATTTAATCTTGCAATTAAAACAAAACATATAAAACATATAATATGTTATACTATACTTATAATTTAAACCTTATTTTAATCAGGAGAAAAAATTTAAATGTTTAAAAAGCTAAACCTCTTTTTAACTCCCACAGAGAATGAAAAGAAAAATATGATTAAAATATTTTTAATTGCACTAACCCTTGCCATAATAATTTTTCTGCCATACATTATTTACGACAAAGGCATTTTCATTTTTTATGGAGACTACAACGCTCAACAAATTCCTTTTTACAAATTAGCCCACAACGCTGTAAGAAACGGTGAATTTGGCCTGAATTGGAACACAGATTTAGGCACAAATTTTATTGCATCTTACAGCTTTTACCTTTTAGGAAGTCCATTTTTTTGGTTAACAATTCCTTTTCCAAACAATTTTGTGCCCTACCTCATGGCGCCACTTTTAATTTTAAAGTTTGCAACAGCAGCTCTAACTTCATATTTATATATTAAAAGGTTTACAAAAAAAACTAAAACTGCTTTTTTAGCTTCCTTGCTTTACTCTTTCTCTGGTTTTTCAATTTACAATATTTTTTACAACCACTTTCATGAAATAATTGCATTTTTTCCTTTAATGTTAATAGGGTTAGAAAATTTAATAACAAACAAAAAAAAAGGTTTGTTTGCAGTGTCTATTGCACTAAACCTTTTAACTAACTTTTATTTTTTTGTTGCGGAATCTGTTTTTTTATTAATATATTTCATATTTAGAATTACAGATAAAAATTTAAAAATCTCCATAAAAACATTTATGTTTTTAACCTTAGAATTAATAATTGGTGTTGGTTTAGGGTTTGTTTTATTTTTGCCTTCTGCTATTATGGTTCTTAAAAACCCTAGAGCACATGGAACACTTTTAGGGTTTAACATGCTGTTTTACCCCGCGGTTCAAAGATATGGCTTGCTGCTTCATAGTTTGTTTTTTCCTCCAGATATGCCCTCTTTACCAAACTTTTTTCCAGACGCAAACGCGAAATGGTTTTCTGTTGCGGCATATATGCCGATGTTTGGCATGACTGGCATTATAGCATTTTTTAAAAATAATTTATTTAAAAATAATTTAAAAGATAAAAATAAACTATGGCTTAAAAAATTAATAGTAACTTTATTTATTTTCATGGCCATACCTTTTTTAAATAGCTCATTTAACGGCTTTAATTCTTCGTTTTACACAAGATGGTTTTTTTCTTTAACACTAATGCTAGCTTTAATAACAGCAATTTCAATTGAACAGTGTTCATTTAACTACGCTATAAAAATTAATTTAATTGTTTTGCTTTGCTTTTCTTTAATAGGGATTTTGCCAGAAAAAGTGGACGGCGAAATTATTTTTTTTAATATGCCAGAAAACCCTCCAATGTTTTGGGTTAATTTTTCAATAGCACTTTTAGGTGTTATTTTAATTAAATTTTTGATTACTAAAAATTTTAATAAACTCATGCTAGTTTTATGTTTATTTATAATAATATACTCACAAGTTCAATTATTATGGGGAAAGTTTTATTTTTCAAATAACACATATGAAAAAATAATAACTAATGGAGTTAATTGCAAAATTAATTTTGAAGATAACCCAGAAGAATTTTACAGAATTGATGTTGTCCCCGCAGAATCTGCAAATAATTTAGGAATGCTTTTAAACATCCCTTCCATAACAACATTTCACAGCACAGTAAACTCTTCAATAATGAGTTTTTACAATAACTTAAAAATTAAAAGAGATGTTTCTTCTGAAATCCCACTTGAAAAATATGAAAACCTTAGAGATTTTTTGTCTGTTAAATATATTTTAATTCCTTTAAACCATGTAAACGAATATGAAGAAAAAATCCCAAAAAGTTTTGAATTTTTTAAAGAAGAAAATGGT
This sequence comes from uncultured Clostridia bacterium, assembly GCA_947304245.1. GTDB lineage: Bacteria > Bacillota > Clostridia > Oscillospirales > Ruminococcaceae > RUG12519. The sequence goes on along the minus strand of CAMZAK010000001.1, from coordinate 52,826 downwards.
TATAAAATATATAAAAACAAAAATTTTTTAAGTATGGGTTTTGTTTTAAATAACTACATTGAAAAAGAAAAATTTTCTAAATTAAGTAAAAATTCTAAAAATAAACTTTTAATGAACTCTGTTGTTCTTTCTAAAGAGCAAATTGAAAAATATGAAGACATTTTAACTCCAACAACAAAAGAAACTTTAAAATTAGAACCAGAAGATTTAATTCAAACTTTAAGAAAAAATTCTTGCACAAATTTTAAAAAAACCTCTTATGGCTTTTCTGCAACAATAAATTTAGAAAAAGATTCTCTTCTAGTTTTCACCGTCCCTTTTGAAGAAGGTTTTTCTGCAACGGTTAACAATAAAAATGTTGAAATTGAAAATGTTAATTCTGGTTTAATGGCAATTAAAGTTAAAAAAGGAGAAAATAAAATTAAATTTAAATATGAAACACCAGGACTTCGTTTAGGGTTTTACATTTTCTTATTGAGTTTTTTCTTTTTGGTTTTATATTTATCAATAATAAATATAAAAATTTTCAAAAAAACTACACTAAAACTTTCTAAAAATTCTAAAAATTTTAATAATTAATAATATTTTAAAAATTTTATTTAGATGCTCTAATTTTACCAAACAAAAAATTTTTCTTTTTCTTGTTAGCCTGAAAAATTATTGCTTTTTCATAAATTTTAACCATCTTCCTGCCTAGTTCTTCCTCTCCATGCTTTAAAACAGATTCTTTTGTTTTTTTTCTTAAAATTTTCCTTTCTTCTTTGCTTTTTTTGCCATAATCTAAAATTTTTTCAACCATTTCATTAACGTTTTTAAAGGTAGCACCATTAACATTTTCAATTATTTGGTCTTTGTTTAATTCATCAAAATTCTGAAAAACAAAAAGCCCACTTGCCATAGCTTCTAAATTGGAAATTGAATGCACCTCAGACAAAGAACAGGTTATGTAAAAATCGCAAACTGCGTAGTATTCTGGTAGGCTGTTATGTTCAATTTTCCCTAAAAAAATAACATTATCCGTAATTTTTAAATTAGCTGCTAACTCTTCAAATTCTTTTTTATATGGCCCATCTCCAAAAATTAATAGTTTGAATTTTTTATCTTTTTTTAATAGTTCACTCCAATATTTTAATAAAACATCCACATTCTTTTCTTTTCCTAGTCTTCCACAAAAACAACCAACAATGTCTTCTTCTTTTAAAGAAAGATTTTTTTTAATTTCTTCTTTTTTTAAATAATTTAAATTTTCTTCGTCAAATAAACTAAGTTCAACAGAATTAGGAACAATTTCAACCTCTTTTTCAACACCGCAACCTTTTAAAAAATCTTTAATTTTAACAGAAGGCCCCACAATTACAGCTGCTCTTTGTGCTAACTGTTTAACGTAAAAATGAGCTGTTTTTTTAGCAATATTAATTAATTTTTTTGGTGCTATGTAATATAAATATTCATCATACATCGTGTGCATTGTGTAAACATAAGGAATTTTTAACAGCTTTGCAGCATAAGCTCCTGAAAACCCAACTCCAAATTCTGTGTGAATGTGTATTACATCTGGCTTAAATTTTTTAATAAATTTATATCTAGAAGGGCTAATTGGTTTTGCAACACCATAATTATAAATTTTTTTCAAACTAATGCTAGGGCAACACAAAACACCATCTTTAATAAAATGTTTTTTTGTTTTAGGTAATGCGCAAACAATTAAAACTTCATGCCCTAAACTCTCCAAACCATATTTTAAAGTTTTAATGTGTGTTTTAACACCACTATAACAATTAATATAAGTTTCTGTAAAAAGTGCAATTTTCAAATAAAACCCCTCCAACTATGGAATTTTTTATATTTAATAATAATAACGAATATAATTATAGCATATAACTTTAAAATATCACCAATAGATTTTTATATTTTTTTTTGATATTATTTTCAAAACTATTAAAATAAAAAAACTATTAAAATAAAAAATTTTTAAAAAGGGGAATTTAATGGGTAAACTTTCCAAAAATGTTGTTATATATTTCATAGGCAATACCATTAGTAGATTTATGGGGATTATTATTTTGTTAATTGCCACACACATTTTAACAAATAAGGAAGACATAGGCTATTTCACCTTCATAACAAACACCACAACAATGCTTTTAACAATTTTTTGCCTACAAATTTGGATGAGCATTATAAGATATATTTTTGATTACAATAACATTAAAGGAAAACTAAAAATAATATCTACCGGTTACTTCATAGGATTTCTAGGTTTTTTAATGTATGTTATATTGCTATTAATATATTGCATAGTAAAAAAATATTCTATAATGTTTTTTTTACAAATGCTGTTTATTAGTTTTAGTTACACATTCAACCAACTTGTTCAATTTGCCTGCAGAGGTTTGGGAAAAAATAAACTCTATGCCATTTCAGGTGTTGTTGGCTCTTTTGCACAACTTCTTACAGGGATTATTTTCCTTTGCATTTTTAAAATAACATCTTCAGCTTTAATTTTAGCAACAGCATTTTCATATTTAAGCCAAGGAGTTTTCATAGAATTATTTTTAAAAAGCGTTAAAAAATTCAAATTAAAATATATTAGCATTAAAACAATTAAAAAATTAATTTCATATTCAATTCCAACAACAATGAACAGCATTGCTTACTGTTTTAACCAGTCATCATACACATGGATGTTTAAATATTATTATGGAACAGACGCAATAGGAGCTTTCACACCAGCCTACAGGGTTATTTCATTAATTGGCCTTTTCGTTATGTCTTTTAATTTTGCTTTTCAGGAATATTCTTTTTTAATGAATAAAAGTAGTTTAAAAACCAAAATTTACAATAAAACATTTAATTCGTTTTTTAAATTCATAAGTAGCGGAACAATAATTTTAATGCCAATAACTTGCATTTTTTTCTCTTTCATGGTAGGCTCATCTTATAAAGATTCTATGAATTTAATGCCGTTACTATATTTAAGCAGCATTTTAGATGCAGTACAAATTTTTCTTGGTTCCATTATGCAAGCAGAAAAAAAAGTTAGGTTTATGTTTTTTTCACAATTAGTTGGAGTAATTGTTACAGTTGTTGTTATGTTTTTTAGTCATAATTTAATTGGTTTGCAGTCTGCTGGTCTTGCAATTAGTTTATGTTTTTTTGTTGTTAGCATCATAAGATTTTTATGTTTGCATAATACTTTAAAATTAAAATTTAAAAAAACATATCTGCTTCATTTTATGCCGGTTTATTTTTTAACAACAACAGTTTTTTTAAGGTATGGCGTCACTGTTAATGTTTTATATGGCATTCTAACATTTTTTTATTTCATAATATGTAATAAAGATTTAATTATAAGGTTTATTTTAAGGTTTAATAAAAAATACAAAAAAGCTTAGGAGCAAGTTTAAAATATGAATTTTTTTTTAAAGTTTGAAAAAACTTTCATTTTCATCATTAAGATGTTTTTATTTATTATTTTAACCTTAATTTTTTTCGCATCTTTTTCTGATGCAATACCTCAAATTAAAAAAATTAATAGAACTTTTGTTATTTCTGTTTTAATGTTTATTACATCAATTTACACATCAACTAAACTTTATGGGGATGTTGCAATTGGAAAAAAAAGTACAAAAGAAATTAGAGATTCTGCAATTTTAGGAACATTTATTGCAGATTTCGTAACATTTATAACGCTACACATAATGAACATTAGTAGCACAAACTACCAAGAATTTTCTGAAAAATATTTCATTGAAAATAATTCAAATTTAGCATATGTAAACAAACCAGAATTTTCAAAATTCTTTTTTCACTACATTAAAAACACAATTTTTCCTAGTTTTTTAAATCTTACACTAAGTTTTTTAATGCAAATATTTATAATTTACATTTTCACAAAATCATTCAATATTTTTTATTTTAAAATTAATAAACCCAAAAACAGCTTAATAATTTTTGAGAACCAAAAAGATTTACTTTATCTTGTTTCAAAAATTAAAAAAAATTCCTTCAGATGGAATATTAAAGATATTATTAAATATAACGATAAGCAAATTTTAAAAAAAATAAATAAAAATGAAGTCATATTTTTTTTAAATATTCCAACAAATTCTAGGGCTTTTTTATTGCAATACTGCTATAAGCACAACAAACAAATGTGCATATACCCAAACGTGTGCGATGTTATGGTTTACTGCTCAACCATGCTTTCGGCAGATGATGCAACTTTTTACTCCACAACAGACTACGAAATGAGTTTTGAACAAATTATTGTAAAAAGAATTGGAGACATAATTTTTGCAACAGTTGCTTTAATTTTAACAATTCCACTTAGTTTAATTTCTGCAATAGCAATTAAATTATATGACAAAGGCCCAATAATTTTTAAACAAAAAAGGTTAACCATTAACGGGAAAGAATTCAACCTTTTAAAATTCAGATCTATGATTGTTAATGCAGACCAAAACGTTAAAAATAAGATGGCAAAAAAAGATGATTTTAGAATTACTCCAGTCGGAAAAATAATGAGAAAATTTAGAATAGACGAAATTCCTCAATTTCTAAACATATTAAAAGGAGATTTGAGCGTTGTAGGCCCAAGACCAGAAAGAATTGAACATATTAAAGAATTTCAAGAAAAACTTCCAGAATTTAAATATAGACTAAAAGTTAAAGCAGGTTTAACAGGGCTTGCTCAAGTAATGGGTAAATATAGCACAACACCTAAAGATAAACTAATTTTAGACCTTTCTTATATTCAAAAATATTCATTATGGTTAGATATTAAAATAATTATTAAAACATTAATTATTTTTTTAAAAACGGACACTGCAGAAGGAATAAGTAAAATTGAGAAAAATACTATTGAATTTATTAAACAAAAATTAAATACAAAAAATTCTAAACAAAATTAAACTAACAATTCCAGGTATTCCAACAATCATAGAAATCAATAAGGAAAATATGCTAAAGCTAATGTATTGCTCTAAAAAATATGCAACAACTGCAAAAACTACAAATCCACATAAAAAGTTAAAAACAACTGTTTTGAAAAAATTCTTAAAATTCATGTAAAACAAAATCATTATAAAAAATATTAATAATAATATTACATATTCCACCATAGCAAAAAACCTTCCAAAAATTTTAACATAATTTAATTTGAAGTATCTTAAAAAATATTATTCAAGCCAAAACAAGTTTATGCAAAATTTTAAAACTTTTCAAAAGCAATTTTGCCATCAATTATAACAAAAGAAGGCTCAGAATAAGGAGAAAAAATTTCCTCATCTTTTTTAAAAACAACAAAATTAGCCATTTTGTTAACTTCAATGGAACCGGTCAAATCGTAAATTCCAGCCGTTATTGCAGCATTTTTAGTTATGGCTAAAACTGCTTGCTCTTTTGAAAGTCCGTTTTTAATTGCAACAATGCAAGCTAAATTTAAATATTCAATAGGAAAAACAGGGTGGTCTGTGCATATTGAAAAAGTAACATTAGCGTTGTTTAAAACATATGCACTTTTTTCACTAAATTTTTTAAGTTCTGGTTTAGAAATGTCTGAAATGAAAGGCCCTAAAATTACATCAACATTTTTCAAATATTCTTTAAATAAGTAGCCTTCTGTTGCATGAACCAAACTAAAATTTAAATTAAATTCTTTTGCAATTCTAATTGCAGTAAAAATGTCATCTGCTCTGTGACAATGAAAAAAAGCTTTAATTTTTCCTTCCAGAAGAGGAATTAAAGCCTCACTTTTAAAATTAAAACTTTGCTGCTCTCCTTTTTTTTGTTTCAAGAAGTATCTTTTAGCTTTTTCTAACTCTTCTCTAATTAAAGCTGCAGTGCCCATTCTTGTTGTTGGAGTCATTTCTTTTTTGTTGTAAGCTGTTTTTGGGTTTTCTCCTAAAGCAAACTTAATTCCAACAGGGTTTTTAATAACCATGTCATCCACACAGTCTCCATATGTTTTTAAAGCAACAAAACTTCCTCCAATTGGGTTAGAACTCCCAGGCCCTGTAACAACAGTTGTAATTCCTGCCTTTAACGCCTTAAAAAACGCATCATCTTTTGGGTTTACTGCGTCTATTGCTCTGAAATGTGGTGTTATTGGGTTTGTTTCTTCGTTTCCGTCGTCCCCTGCAAAATTAAGCCCGGTTTCCCACATTCCAATGTGGCTGTGTGAATCTATGAATCCTGGGTATATCTTATAACCATTAAAATTTTTAACTCCAGCTTTTTCATAATTTAAATCATATTCTTCCATTCTTTTAACTTTTTTAACTAGCCCATTTTCAACCAAAATAAAACCTTTTTCAATTTTTGTTTTTTCATCAATGAATATTTCAACATTCTTGTAAACCATAACTCTTAATTTCTCCTCTTAATTCAAATAACCCAAACTCAAAATTTTCTTATTTAAATAAAATTATAACATTTAACTAAAATTTTTTCAAAAATTAAACTTTTTATTAATAACAATGTTAAAATTACCACAAAAAAACAACAGCTAAAATTAAATCTACATTGTTTAGTGTTAAAATGTTCCCAAACATTTAGTTTAAAACATCTTTATTAATACCATTTGTAATAAAATATGAAATAATTTTACCCTAAAGTTATTTTCAACTTTTTAAATAAAGACACAAAATAACAAATAACAAAAACAACTAAATTAAAAATAACAATCATTGCTCCGGTTGGAATTGAAAAAATAAAAGAGCTAAAAAACCCTAAAACAAAACAAATTGCAGAATCTATGGCAGAAAAAATAACAACACTTTTAAAACTTTTAAAAATCATACTAACAGAAATAACAGGAAAAACAATTAAGCTAGAAATTAAAAGTGCTCCAACAAACTTCATTCCAACCACAATAATTAGCGCTGTTAAAATTGCCATAACAATTTTACTAAGTTTAACCCTAACTCCAACTGCTTTTGTAAAGTCTTCATCAAAAGTTATTGAAAATATTTTATTATATGAAAAAATAAAAACAATAATTGCCACAAAAGAAAAGGTAACAGCCAAGATTAAATCTAAATTGTTTAATGCTAAAATGCTTCCAAACATATAGTTTAAAACATCTTTATTAATACCATTTGTAATTGAAATTAAAACAACACCAATAGCAAGACAACTGTTAGAAATTAAAGCAATTGCGCTGTCTGCTTTAATTTTACTGTTTTCACTAAGCAGTAATAAAAATACGGCAGCCAGAACAACAATAGGGATTGAAACAAAAAAAGGAGCACAATTTAAAACACATGCAATTGAAAAAGCAGAAAAACCAACATGAGAAAGCCCGTCTCCAATCATGGAAAACCTTTTAACAACCAAACTAACTCCTAAAATTGCCACACAAACACAAATAAATAGACCTGCAATAAAAGCTCTTTGCAAAAAAGGATATTTAAAAACATTTAATATTTCATTAAACAAAATAAATTCCCCTACTTTCTCAAAAAAACTTTTGCAAACTCGCTTTTTAAATAATCTTGAATTTCTCCAAAAAATAAAACCTTTTTTTTAATATGTAAAATTTTTTTAGCATTTAAAATTGCAGCTTCAATGTCATGCGAAACCATAACAATTGCAACATTTTTTTCTTCATTTAGCTTTTTAATTAAAGAATAAAACTCTTTTGTAAAAACGGGGTCTAAATTTGCACAAGGTTCGTCTAAAAATAAAACCTTTTTAGTTGCACACAAAGCTCTAGCAAGCAAAACCTTTTGTTGCTGCCCCTTTGAAAGCTCTTTAAAAGAAACATTTTTAATGTTTTCTAATTTTAAACTTTTTAAAATTTGTAAAACTTTTAATTTTTGCTTTTTACTGTAAAAAAGAGAACAACAACTAACAAAACCAGAAAGAACAATTTCAAAAACCGTTGAAGGAAAATCTTTTTTAAGAGTAATTCTTTGTGGCAAATAACCTATTTCATTTCTTTTTAAGTTTTCAAAAAAAATTTCACCTTTGCTCTTCTTTTTAAGGTTTAAAATTGTTTTTAAAAGAGTGCTTTTGCCAGATCCGTTTTCTCCTAAAATGAAAATGTAATCTTTAAAAGAAACAGAAAAAGACAAGTTTTCAACAGCTGCTTCTTTATCGTAGTTAACGGTTAAATTTTTGCAACTAATTAAATTCATAACAAACCAACTGCCTCTTTTAAAGTTTTAAGGTTTCTTTTAAAAAGCCCTAAAAAAGTTTCCCCTTTTTTAAATTCTTCTTCTGTGCAGTTATGGCAAGAATTAAAATTTTTAACAACAGCTCCCGTTTCTTTTGCAATCTCTTTTGCCACACTAGAATTTCCTTGCTCTAATTTTAATATTACTGGAATTTTGTTTTCTTTAACCATTTTAACAATTTCAGCAATCTTTTTAGAACTAACCTCCTCCTCAGAAGAACAACCCAAATAAGGCGAAACATATTTTAAACCATAATCTTTAACAAAATGAGAAAAAGCAAACCTGTCTGCAAAAACCAATATGTCCCTTTTTTTGTTCAAAACAACCTCTTTAAACTCTTCATGGAGCCCTTTTAATTCTTTTAAATAGTTCTCACAGTTTTCTTCATATGAATTTTTGTTTTCTGGGTTTATTTCACAAAGTTTTTCCTTTAACTTTTTCACAATCTTCATGCAGTTTAACAAAGAAGTCCAAACATGCTCGTCTTTTTTTTCAGAATCTTTAAAATTTAAAATTTCTAGCAAAGAAATGGAAGAATTCTCATCTTTTTCAGATGAATTTAAAATTTTTTTAACCCAAACTTCTGTTTCTCCTCCAACATAAACAAATAAATTGCTTTCTTTAACTTCAATAATGTTTTTTGGAGTTGGCTCAAAACAATGAACATCCACACCAAAAGGGGTTAAATTTTTAACTTCAACATCTTTAACACCATTGGTTAGCTGCCTTACAAAATCATACTCAGGAAAAATTGTGGTCACTATTTTTATTTTTTTTTCTTTATTGTTTATATTATCATTCTTACAACAGGTTAAAATCAAAACTAACGTTAAAACCGTAAAAAAAACCAATGTGAATTTTTTAAATATTTTCATTAACAAATTCCCACCCAAAAAAACCAATTAAAAATTTTTACTGTTAACCTTAAAAACAATAAAAAATTAATAATAGCATTTAATGCTAACATATTTTAAACTCATAGTCAAATTAAAAAACAAATCAAATTTTGAATTACACTATTGATTTAAATTAAATTCTAATTTAAAATTATGTGTGTGTGTAACATTAAATTTGCGCCCGTAGCTTAAAGGATAGAGCATTGGACTCCGGTTCCAAAGGTTGCAGATTCGAGTTCTGTCGGGCGCACCAATATTATAATTAATTTTTGACAAAATTCTACTTCAAATGCTATAATTTTTGAAATTAAAATTAGATATTATCTTTAAATAATAAATTGGAGGTTTTTATGGATTATAACGAAATTTCTTTAAAAGAGCACCGCAAATGGAAAGGTAAACTAGACATTGTTCCTAAAATGCCTTTAAACACAGCAAAAGACCTTTCAATTGCATACACTCCAGGTGTTGCTAAACCCTGCCTTGAAATTAAAGAAGACATAAACAAAAGCTATGAACTAACTGGAAGATGGAACACAATTGCAGTTGTAACAGATGGAACAGCAGTTTTAGGGTTAGGAGACATAGGCCCCGAAGCAGGAATGCCCGTGATGGAAGGAAAATGTGTTTTATTTAAAAAATTTGGAGATGTTAACGCAATTCCTTTATGCATTCGTTCTAAAGATGTGGATGAAATAGTAAACACAATTGCATTAATTAGCGGCAGTTTTGGAGGAATTAATTTAGAAGACATTTCCGCACCAAGATGTTTTGAAATTGAAGAAAAATTAAAAGAAAAAACAGATATTCCAATTTTTCATGACGATCAACACGGAACAGCAGTGGTAACCCTAGCAGCAATGATTAATGCACTAAAACTAGCAGGAAAAAAAATGGAAGAAATTAAAGTGGTAACTAGCGGAGCCGGTGCTGCTGGAATTGCAATAATTAAACTTTTAATTGCAGCAGGACTAAAAAATGTTATAATGTGTGACAGAACAGGGGCAATATACGAAGGAAGAGAAAATTTAAACAAAGAAAAAGAAGAAATGGCTAAAATTTCTAATAAAGAAAAGGTTAAAGGAAGTTTAAAAGAAGTAATAAAAGGTGCAGATGTTTTCATTGGCGTTTCTGCTCCGGGCACTGTAACAGAGGAAATGGTTAAATCTATGGCAGAAAAACCAATCCTTTTCCCTATGGCAAACCCAACTCCAGAAATTATGCCAGACATTGCAATTAAAGCAGGAGCTTTCATAGTTGGAACAGGCCGAAGTGACTTTAGCAATCAAATTAATAACCTTTTAGCATTCCCTGGAATTTTTAGAGGTGCTTTAGATGTACGTGCAAAAGACATAAACAATGAAATGAAATTAGCAGCAGCATTTGCCTTAGCAGAACTAATTAGAGAAGAAGAATTAAAAACAGACTACATAATACCAAGCCCATTTAACCCTAAAGTTAAAGAAAAGATTTCTAAAGCTGTTTCTGAAGCTGCAAAAAAAACAGGCGTCGCAAGAATATAATTAAAACCAAAAAATTATCCGATTAAATTTCAAAAAACTTGTTAAAATTAAGTAATAATATTTAATATAATTTTTTATAATGTTTTGTTACTTTGTTTTTAGTTTAAACATATTATATATTTAAAAGAATATTATAAAATTTATTTTTTTATATATAAAGTTAATTTTAAAAAATATGTTTTAAATATTAATGGAAGGTGTTTTTTTGAGTGATAATTTGAATGTTTTTTTTAAAAGTTGTTTAAATAAAAAAATTGCTTTCATTGGAATGGGAGTTTCTAACTTTAAGGCAATTAAACTTTTTTTAAAAAAAGGAATTGAAGTTACAATTCTAGACAAAAAAAAAGAAGAAGATCTCGGAAAAAATGCAGAAATTTTAAAAAACTTAGGAGCAAAATTTGTTTGTGGTGAAGACTATTTAAACAATTTAAGTGATTACGACATAGTAATAAGATCTCCAGGAATGTATTACAAAGATGAAAAATTAGAAAAAGCAATGAAGTTAGGAACCGTTATAACTTCTGAAATGGAACTTTTTTTTGAATTCTGCCCTTGCAAAATAATTGCAATTACAGGCTCTGACGGAAAAACAACAACAACAACACTAATAACTAAAATTTTGCAACAACAAGGCTACACAGTTCATTTGGGAGGAAACATAGGAAAAGCCTTGTTTTGTGAACTTGAAAGCATTCATCCTCTAGACATTGCAGTTGTTGAACTTTCTAGTTTTCAGCTTCTTTCACTTAGAAAGTCTCCCAACATTGCGGTTATAACAAACATTAGTAAAAACCATTTAGATGTTCACAAAGACATGGAGGAATATGTTGCTGCTAAAAAAAATATTTTCATACATCAAAATGCGTTTGGAGAGGTTATTTTAAACAAAGACAATGAAATTTGCAATTCTTTTGAAAAAGACGCAAGAGGGTTTGTTAAAAAATTTAGCAGAAAAGGTGAAGTTGAAAATGGCGCTTTTTACTGTGAAGAAAAAGAAACACTATATTTTTGCAAAAATGGCAAAAAAACCGAAGTTTTAAAAAAAGAAGACATCCTACTTCTCGGAAAACACAACATTGAAAACTTTCTAGCTGCAATAGCTGCAACATTTGAGCTGGTTGACGTTCAAAGCATTAAAAAAATTGCAGCAACATTTAAAGGAGTTAAACACAGGTTAGAACTAATAAAAAAAGAAAATTCAATTAAGTGGTATAACGATTCCATTGCAACCTCTCCAACAAGAACAATTGCCGCTTTAAAATGTTTTAACAAAAATATAATATTAATAGCAGGAGGGTATGATAAAAATCTGCCTTTTAATGAACTCGCAAAAGAAATTTTAAAAAAGGTTAAAATTTTAATTTTAATGGGTTCAACTGCAGACAAAATTGAAACTGCAATTAAAAATAGTGAAAATTTTTATGAAACATTTAAAATGTTTAAGGTTTTAAATATGAAGCAAGCCGTTAAAAAAGCAAAAACATTAGCAAAAGATGGAGATTTTGTTTTGCTTTCTCCCGCCTGCGCAAGCTACGATTTATATGAAAATTTTGAAAAACGTGGAGAAGACTTTAAAAAAATTGTTCAAAATTTTTAATTTATAATTAAATTTTAAAATTGGAGTTTAAAATGAAAACAAAAGAAAAATTATTAGACCTCTGCAAAATTAACAGCATTTCAGGAGACGAAAAAAACATAGTAAACCAACTAGAAAAAGAACTTGAAAACTATTCTGGGAAAATTATTAAAACCCAATTAAACAGCATTATTTTTAAATTTAACACATCTAAAACAAAGTCACCAAAAATTGCCCTAGAAGCACACATAGACACAATAGGATTTATTGTAAACAACATAACAGAAGAAGGCTTTTTAAAAATTTCCAACCTAGGCGGAATAGACCCAAAAGTTTTAATTTCACAAGAAGTTATAGTTCTTGGAAAAGAAAACTTTGTGGGTTTTGTTTTTAAAGAAGAAAACGATGAAGCCTCTGAAGAAAAAATAAAACTAGAAGATCTTTTAGTTGACGTTAACCTAACCAAAGAAGAAGCTGAAAAAAACATACCCATAGGAAGCCAAATTCTTTTTAAATTTAACCCAATAGATTTAAAAAACAACCAGCTTTCTGTTAGATTTTTAGACAACAGATCTTCAGTTTTAGCAATTCTTTTAATTTTAGAAAAAATAAAAAAAGAAAATTTAGATGTTAATTTAACAGTAATTTTTAGTTCGCAGGAAGAAACAACACAAGGCGGAATTAAAACAGCAGCATATTTAAATAAACCAGATGTTGCAGTCTCTGTTGACGTTAGTTTTGCTAAAAGCTTAAATTGCAAAGAAGAATTAATTGGAGAAATAGGGGCAGGCCCTTTAATTGGAATTTCTCCCATTTTAGACAGAAATTTAAGTTTAAAACTAATTGAAATAGCAGAAAAAAACAAAATACCACATCAACTAGAAATAATGAACGGGCCAACAAGAACAAATGCAGATGAACTAGTTACAACAAAAGACGGAGTTTTAACATCTCTTGTTTCAATCCCCATTAAAAACATGCACACCCCAACAGAACTTTTAGAAATTAAAGACATTGAAAACACCGCGAATTTAATTTATAATTTCATATGTTCTTTTAAAAAATAAAAAATTATAGTTTTAAGGATTAATTATGGAAAAAATATTAAAAAAACTTTGTAGTGTTAATTCCCCTTCTTCTAGTGAAGAAGAGATTGTGAAAGAAATTGTTAAAATGTTGCCAAAAAGCTGCAAAACCCACATAGATAATCTCGGGAATTTAATTGTTTTTAAAAACCCTAAAAATGAAGAAGAAAAAAAAGTGGTAGTAACAGCAAACTTAGATGAAGACGGCTTAATGGTTACAAAAATTAATGAAGACGGCAGCCTAAATTTTCAACCTCTTGGAAATTTAAAAAACTCTAACTGCTTAATTGGAAGTGTTGTTAGTTTAAACAACAAACTAGATGGAATAATTGTAACAAAACCAGTACATCTGCAAACCACAGAAGAAAGAGAAAACCTAACCAAGTTTGAAGATCTTCTAATTGAAACCGGTTGCAAAACTAAAAAAGAAGCAGAAACTTTCATAAAGCTAGGAGACATTTTAAATTTTAAAAACAACTTCAAAAAAATTAATGAAAACTGTTATAAATCTAATTTTATTGGAGACATGGCTTGTTGCAGTGTTTTAATTAAATTACTTCAAAATGAAACTAATTTTTCTTTCACAGCAGTTTTCATTGCAAAAGAAAAAGCAATTTCAAATTCTAGTAAAACTGCAGCTTACTTTGTTAAACCTGCCCTAGCAATAACACTAAAACCATTCAACATAATTAAAAATAAAGATTACAAATTAGAGAACAAAATTTTAGCCCCAATTTATGAAGAAAAACTAAAGCATAACGAAGAACTATTAAATTTATTAGAAGAAACTGCAAAAGAAAACAAAATTTCATTAGAAAAACTTGTTTTAAAAAATTCTAGCAATGAAACTGCTTTAAACATTGCATCTTCTTGCAATGGAGTTAAAACAATTTCTTTACATATCCCATACAAAAAATATCATCCCAACGCTACAATAAAAAAAGAGAATATTTTAAACATGTTTACATTAACCAAAGCTTTTTTAGAAAAAATTAATAATTTTAATTTTAATTCTTAATTTTAAGGCGGTTTAATTTTAATGGAATTCTTTAAATTTAACGAAAATATACTGAATTTATTAGAAGAAACTGCAAAAGAAAACAAAATTTCATTAGAAAAACTTGTTTTAAAAAATTCTAGCAATGAAACTGCTTTAAACATTGCATCTTCTTGCAATGGAGTTAAAACAATTTCTTTACATATCCCATACAAAAAATATCATCCCAACGCTACAATAAAAAAAGAGAATATTTTAAACATGTTTACATTAACCAAAGCTTTTTTAGAAAAAATTAATAATTTTAATTTTAGTTCTTAATTTTAAGGCGGTTTAATTTTAATGGAATTCTTTAAATTTAACGAAAACCTATTAAATTTAGCAAACAAAACAGAAGAAGGTTTAAAAGAAAATTTTAAAAACATTAATTTAATTTCACAACATAACGAAAACAAGGTTTTAAAAGCTTTTTTAGAGTGCAAAGTAAGCAGCAGCCACTTCACACAAAGCACAGGTTACGCCTACGACGACTTCGGAAGAGACAAGTTAGACGAGCTTTATTCTAAAATTTTTAAAAGTGAAGATGCATTAGTAAGGCATAACTTTGTTTGCGGCACTCATGTTATTTCAACGGTGCTTTTTGCTGTTTTAAAGCCAAAAGAAAAAATGCTTTCAATAACCTCAACGCCCTACCCAACAATTAGAAAAACAATTGGAATTGAAAAATCTGCCTTTAAAAATAGTTTAATAGATCTCGGAGTTCTATATGACGAGATAGATGTTTTTAAAGAAAACAAGTTAAATTTAGAAGAATTAAAAACCAAACTAAAAGAAAAAATTAAATTAATTTACATACAACGTTCTAAAGGTTATTCTGTTAGAAGAGCTGTTAACATGCAGCAAATTAAATTAATTTCAGAAACGGTGCACACAGTTTCACCCAAAACAGTTGTTTTCGTAGACAACTGCTATGGAGAATTTGTTGAAGAACAAGAACCAATAGAAGTGGGAGCAGATTTGGCATGTGGTTCTTTAATTAAAAACCCAGGTGGCGGCATTGCAAAAACTGGAGGCTATGTTGTGGGGAAAAAAAACCTAATAGCTCTAGTAAGCGAAAAATTAACAGCACCGGGGCTCGGTAAAGAAATTGGGAGTAGTTTAAACCAAAATAAAGATATGTTTTTTGGGATATTTATATCTCCTTTTTTTGTTTCTAACGCACTAAAAGTTTCTGTGTTCACAAGAAAGATGTTTCAAAATTTGGGGTTTAAAGTTTTCCCAAACCCAAATGAAAAAGTTTCAGACATTGTAAGCGTTTTAGAGCTAAACTCTAAAAAAGCACTAGTTTCTTTTTGTGAAGCGTTGCAAAAAAGTTCACCAATTAACTCTTTTTTAACGCCAATCCCTAGTAAAATGCCTGGCTATGAAAACGAAATAATAATGGCATCTGGCGGGTTCGTTAATGGCGCTTCTTTAGAACTTTCTTGCGATGCACAACTAAAGCCGCCCTACAATGTTTTCTTGCAAGGTGGCCTTTCTTATAATTCTTCTAAAACAACAATTTTAAAAGCGATTGAAAAACTAATAAACGAAAATTTAATTAAAATTAATAAACTAAAAACATAAACCTAGTTATGAAATGAAATAATTGTATAATCAATTTTGTTAAAATAATTTAAAAATACACAGTAGAAATTTTTATAGTACAAGGTGAATATTCAATTGTTATTTAACAATAAATCTGAGAGTTTAAAACAAATTAATTCTCCAAATAAAATTAAACTCAACATCAATAAATTTTAAAAATTTTAATTAGTTTCAAAAAACATAACTAAATAAATTACAATTTAACCTTAACTTTTGCAGCTTTTCCAACTCTGTTTCTTAAATAATACAATTTAGCACGTCTAACCTTTCCTTTTCTTACAACTTCAACACTTTTTATTTTGGGAGAATGTAAAGGAAAAATTCTTTCCACCCCAATTGCGTTAGAAATTTTTCTTACGGTGAAAGTTTCATTAATTCCACCATGTTTTTTTGCAATAACTGTTCCCTCAAAAAACTGAACTCTTTCCTTGTTTCCTTCTTTTATGGAAACACCAACCCTAACAACATCACCAATGTTAAAAACTGGTGGTTTTTCTTTCATATTTTCTTTTCCAACATTAAAAATTTCTTCAAACATATCTTTCCTCCAAAAAATAAAATAACTCAATAAAACAATTAAAAAAATCTGGTACACCGAGACATCTTCAGCTTATTTTAACAAATTAAAATTAAAAATACAAGTGATTTTTTTAAAAATAAAATTTAATATTGACATAAAATTTAAAATTTGATATATTAATGGGTAAAAAGAAGAAGGGTTGTGATTGTACATACTAAAAGTATATTAGCATTTTTAACATGCAATTTGAAAATAGAAAGGAGTTTTTATATGTCAGATATAAAAGAAAACAAAAAATTAGGCATAACCGCAATAGTTATGATGATTTTTTCGGTTGTTTTCGGTTTCGGAAACACAGGAGTTGCCTTTTTTAGAATGGGTTATGCTTCAATTATTTGGTATGCTTTTGGTGCTTTAGTTCTTTTCTTGCCTTTAATGTTCATTACTGCAGAATACGCTGTTTCTTTTAGAGAAGATGATAAAAAAGCTGGTGAAGGCGGAGGAATATACACATGGATGAGAAGATCTCGTGGAGAGTTGTATGGTTTCATGGGAACATTTGTGTGGTATTTTTCAATTATTATTTGGATGGTTGGTGTGTGTGGTAGAATATGGATCCCAATATCTTCATTGCTATTTGGAGAAGACCAAACCCAATCTTGGGAATTTTTAGGACTTAAAGGCACTCAACTTCTAGGTGTTTTAGGAATTTTATTAATAATATGTGTAACCTTTTTTGCTTCCAAAGGTTTTGACAAGGTTTCTGCTGTTGCAAAAATTGGAGGAATTGCTTGCACATTAATTAACATTTTGTTGTTTGTTGTTAGCTTAACAATTTTAGTTTTAAACAAAGGTTTTTTTAATGAACCAATAAAAGGCGCATCTTCATTTTTAACTTCTCCTAATGAAAACCACACAATCATAACTTTAATTGGGTTTGTAACATTTGCAATATTTGCATATGGGGGAATTGAAGGTTTAGGAAGCCTTGTTGACAAAGCAAAATCTGCAAAAACCTTCTCAAAAGCATGTATTGTGGCAACATGTGTGATTGCAATAGGCTATTGTGTTGGAATATTTTTATGGGGTGTTAGTTGCAGCTACAAACAAATTAACGTTGAAGGTGTTAACATGGGTAATGCAACATACATTTTAATGAACAATTTAGGTTACAAATTAGGTTTAGGCCTTGGGTTTTCCACAGAAGCTGCTTTAGGTTTAGGGAAAACATTCATGAGATTTGTAGGACTTACAATGCTTTTAGGTTTTTCAGGAGCCTTGTTTACATTAATTTATTCTCCAGTTAAAACTTTACTTGACGGTGCTCCTAAAAAAATGTGGCCAGCATTTTTCACAAAAAAGAATGAAGCAAACATGCCAGCAAATGCTATGTGGGTTCAAACTTTAATTGTTTGTGTATTGGTTGCTATTTTTTCAGTTCTAGGCACAGCTGCAAAATCTTTTTATGAAATACTACAGTTCCTTTCTAATGTTAGCCAATGCGTAACCTACATCTTCATAATTGCATCTTTCCCTGCATTTAGAAGAAATGATAAATTAAACCACAATTACACAATATTTAAATCTAAGGCTAGTGCCATAGCAATCTCCACAATTTCTTATATATTAGTATCTCTAGCAACAATATTCACAATGATTGAGCCAATATTAGATAAAAGTAACAAAGATGGAACATTTCAAACTTTAACAATGTTACTTTTAATGGCTATAATTTTAATATCATCTGTTATAATATTTAATTTATACAAAAAAAGAGTTGCAAAAGAAGGAATCATTCCAGATAACGATGTTATTAATAATTTTAGTTAAAACAATAAGTTAATCTAAAAAAAGAGTTACTTAAAATTAAGTGGCTCTTTTTATTTTAAACATCTCTCCAATTTTCATAAAAACAAGTTATTTTAAAAAAACATTCAGCAATTAACTTTTTAATGTTTTCTGCTTCATCTAAACATTCATTTTTAATTATTCTTTCAAAATTAAAAATATCTTTATAATATTCTAATATTGCTTCTATTTTTATGGTTTCTCTTTTACATTTTAAAATGCATTCTTTTAAATTTAAACTTGCAAAATTTAATTTTTCTCTAAGTTTATTTAAAAATTTTATTTCTTCTAAAACATAATATTTAGAACTTAAAACTTTAACTTTAATTTTATCGAAAAGTGAATTATGTAAATTTTTAATATCTACAATCTTTTTTTCAAAAAAATCTTCATATTCTACCAAATATATGCTAAAAATTTCTCTAATTAACTCAAATTTTTCTTTAACATCTTCTTTTAAATCTAATATTTCTTTTTTAATAATACTAAGAAATTTATTTGAAATTTCTTCTTTTTTTTGTTCTTTTTCCAAATCTGCTTTTATATTTTTAATATAAAATTCTTTTAAAAAATTAATATATTCATACAGTTTTTTTACTTTAAATAATTTAGAATCATTCTCTAATTCAAAGTTTGAAAAATATATTTCACCATAAATTTCATTTAATAAACTCCATATTTTTTTTAATAACTCTTCTTCTTTAGTTAAAATTTCAGGACTTAAATCTTTTTCATAATATTCTTCAGCATATTCTTTTAAAAATATCATTACTTTTCTAAAATTGTAAAAATAATTATTTACATTTTTCATAATAATATCATTTAAAAAAAATCTATTTTTTTGCTTTAACTTTTCAATGTTAAAACTTTCAATATGGTTTTCATTTTGCTCAACAACTTCTTTTTTTAATGTTTGAAAAAAATTTTCATTATTAATTTTTTCCATAAAATCACCTAAAACATTTTAACATACTACATTAAAAAAATATATAGAAAAATTAAATTTTCTATATATTTTATTTATTATTTTTATTAAATTTTTTAATTTTAATAAGTTTATTTTTTCTTTGGTCTTTTAGTTTCTCCACCTAAAAGATCATTAAACATAAGTTTATATGCAACATTATACATTTTGTTTAGCTTTTCCTTATTCTCATTCTTTTTTATTTCATAATAATCTTCAGCTTTCATACTCTTTTGTTTATCTTCTTCTTCCTCTACACTGTTTTTTTCATCTTCTTTATTCTCTACATCATTTTTTTCCTCTACATTCTTCTTTTCCTCTTCTTTCTTTTTTTCATCCTCTTTTTCTTCTAAACCCTTTTTCTCTTCTTCCTTTTCTTCTCCAATGTTTTTCTCATCTTCTTTTTTCTCTACTGTATCCACAACTTCTGTTTTTGAATTTAAGTCTTTTAAAATTTCTGAATTTTTCTGATTAACATTATTATTTTGCATAACATATCTCCTTTTATAAAATATTATAATAATTCTACAATATTCTACATATTCTGTCAATCAAAAAAATTTTTAACATTTAATTTAAATTTTATGAATAATAATTTAAATGATAATTTAATAAAACTATGAAATTATCTATGTTAAAATCAATAACATCTTCTAATTTTTTATATAATAAATTTAAAAAAGAATTATTAGAATTACTAATATTTGAATTATTATGTTTTAATTCCCCATATTCATTCACTAAATTCTCTATTTTTTCAAATATTTCATTGAAATAAGCATCATCTATTATGAGATTAACATCATTATTTTCATTTTCATTCAAATTATAATCTTCAAAAGTTTTCATAATAGCAGGATATTTTTTAGTATTAGAGAAATTTTTAAATTCAATAGGTTCTTTTTCAATGTTTTTAAATTCATTAGCAATAAGTTTAAAAACATCATTTACAAAATCATTAGTATCCAATTTTTTTTCTTTTAAATAATTTAAAATAAATTTATTAAATTCTTTTATTTTAGCAATTTCCTCAATTTGATCGTTCATTATTCTAAATGCCATATCTGAAAGTTTAGGATCTAAAACCTCTTCATATTTTTATGGCAAATTTTCATATGGAGTTTTTATTTTCAAAACACCTTCAACCTGCTCTGTTTGTGCATTTTTAAATGCAGATAAAAAACAACTATTAATATAAGATTTTTTTAAATTTATAAGTTCAAATAAAATTCTAATTAAATTAATTAATTTTTTAGAATCTAAATTATCTTTAAATTCAGATGCCAGCTTTTTTAATATAGGCTCAATTTCTGTAATATACAATTTGTTAATTTGATTAATATTTCTCTCAATTGTTTGAATTATAAGATTTTTGGCTCTTACTTTTTTATATTCAACTACATTAGTTTTATAATTTCTAACACGTACTTTAATCTCTTTATATTTTTCAATTCTAGAATTATTTTTTGTTAACATTTCCGCAATTTTTTCAACTTCTATACGACAAAAATCCATAACATCATAAAGATCATATTTAAATTTTACAAGAAACGCTTCCTCAGAATTTGGGTTAAATGAATCTTTAAATTCATTATTTAAATTAAAATGTTCTTTAAAATCTATCTTATTTTTAGAATCTTTAATGTTATGTAAATTAATTAATTTTACTAAGTTTTCTAAGTAAGAAAATAGATATTTTAATTTTTCCTTTTCTTTATTTAAAGTGTCAATTACATAATTTAATCTATCTAAATTATATTCATAGCGAGATTTTATTTCAATGTTTTTTTTAACTCTTTCAATTTGTTTTTGCATAATTTTTCCTAAACTTTTTAGTTCTTTTTTTAATTCTATATACATTCTCAAAAAATCATCATTTTTCATATCTTTTCTTTTAATATTATGTTTTGCATAAACGTTAACTTCTTCCTCTTTGTTTTGGTTTGGTTTTACATTAACTTTATAAGAATCGTAAAAATATTTAACAAAATCGAAAAGACTATTCGTAAAAGCATCACCATAACCTTCTACGTCTAATAATTTATTTTCTGCTTCCACAAAAAGTTTATTTAAATTCTCCCAACTTTCATCATAATCTTCTTCTTCACCATATAAAAAAACATTTTCACCATCTTCAACAATATTGTTATTATTATTAAAATCTTCTTCTTTAATTGTGTTAAGTGGCTCAACTTTTAATTTTTCTTTTTTAATTTTATTTACAAATTCTTTTTCAAACATCTCTCTATTTTTTAAAATATCTTCTTTTTCATAATCTTTAAAATATTCTAAAACAAATTCATAAAATCCTTGTAAATTTTTTAGTTTTCTATATAATTCATCAACAAACTCATAATCTGATCTTTCTTGTTCCTTAAATTCTTTAGATTCATATTTTTCTGCAATTTTAAAAATGTTATCTCCCCTCAAAATTTTTAAGTAACTTAAAATAAAATCTTTTAATTCTTTTAGCAAAATCCCTTCTTTTTTTAAAACATATTCTGCTTCTTTTGAAATATCATTTTTAAAATAAATTTCATAATTCTTCTCTTTCAAAATTTTAATATTTTCTAAAAGATTTTGCATAATATATTTTTTTTTCATCTTTTTACATTGTTCAGATAAATATTCATTTATAATATCTTTAAAAATACCCTCATTTTCTCTTTTTAATTCTTCAATCTGTTGATTTTCAACAATATTTTGATTTTGCACTATTTCTTTTACTGGTTCCAAATTTTCATTTAAATTGTTCATTTTTAACCATCCTTCTAATTTAATTCTTCAATAATTTTACACAAATTAATATTTTTTGTCAATATATGTAGAAAAATATCTAAAATAAAAAAACATATGAAAAAATTAATTCCATATGTTTTTAAATTTAAACTTTTTATTTTTTATGATTTTTTAAGTGATCTGTAAAGATTAATTCCTTCTATTAAAAATTTTATTAGTTCACTTAATTTTTCACTCAATTCATTTAAAGCCTCACTATGATATTTACTATATTCAACATTTACAAAATCTCGTTTTAAATTTCCCTCTTTGTCCACCAAACTTTCTATTTTTTCATATATTTCATTAAAATTCGAATCTTCCACCGTAACTTCTTTTCCGTTATTAAGATGATTTGTAATATAACGATCAACATCTTCACTAAAGTCTATGGCAAATTTGTCTTTATTAAACATTGTGGGGTAATCTGTAGATCTACCAGTTAACAAATTTCTACCTTTAACCGGCTCATTTTTAACTTTTTTCAATTCATTTTTTAATTCATTAGAAAAAAATTCTGCAATTTCTTTTGAAGAATTTTTTAAAACATTTTCTTTGTCTTTTGAATATTTTAAAAGAAAATCACATAATTCTTTATTTTTTTCGTTCTTATCATCAAAAAACTGAAAAAATCTCCTTGCTCTTAGTATATCTTCTTCTAACATTCTTTTATTTTTATCTCCAAATTCAAAATCACCATACTCATAGGTTTCCATAAACAATAGGGTGTTTATTAAACCTTTAAGTTTTTTATATCCATAATTTTTTGAATAATCTCCTTTTTTCATTTCGTCTTCTAAATTTTTAAAAACTTCTTTAAGAAACTTAAAGCATGATGAATTTCTCTCATTTTTAGACGCATCTTTTAAACCATCTATAAATTCCTCTTTTGTATTTAATATCTTATCCTTATACATAAAAAAGTGCATTTTTCTCCAATCTAAATATTCATATACATTTGTATATTCATCAACTAATACACCTACATTTCCTCTTGGTTTACGTAGATTAATGTCAAAAAAATATTCCATCAATTGTTTAGAATTTTTTTCATAAAATCCTTCTGCTATGCTGTAAACATTATATTTAAATTCAACAGGGTAAGATTCTTCAGAATCTGGGTCATATTTTTCATTAAATTCATTATTTAGGTTGAATTGTTTTTCTAAATTTAATTTATTTCTAAAATTTTTTACATTACCTAAATTATAATATCTCACAAGATTTTCCAAATAAGAAAACAAATATTTTAAGTTTTGTTTTTCTTTTAATACTAAATCATATATATAAAAAATATATTCTCTATTACTAAGTTCACGATCCTTAACATCAAGATGCAATCTGTAACATTTTGCTAATACTCTTCTAAAAAAATTTCTTTTGTTATATAACTTTAAATAAAGATCCATAAAAGATATATATTTTAAATTTTTCTTTTTTACTTTTATATCTTTAAAAATAGTAATTGGCTCATCACCATTTTTATTAATAAAATTTTTAGGTTTTTCAAAAGAAAAACCATCTAAATATTCAGCAATTTTATAAAAACAATCCATAAAAAATTCATAATATTCATCAACTTCTTCTATTCTTGATATTATATATCCTTTTAATAATTTGTAATTTAAATAGTAATTGGTGTTATTACCTGCTTTCTCTAAAAATTCCATTTTGCTTTTTATTTCGCGATTACAATCTTCTCCATAAAATTTTGGTAAATCTTCTAATTTATTATATAAATCTTTAACATGCAGAGAACATTCATCGCCTAACCTTACATCAAATCTATAAAACTTTGCGGATTTAAAAAGATTATCTTCCACATAAAATTTTGTTAAATCTTCTAATTTACTATATAAATCTTTAACACGCTTAAAACATTCATCATCTAATTTTTGCCCTGATTCATAAATTTCTGCGAATTTAAAAAATTGTGAATTAAAACTGTTTAAAAGACCTTCTATTTCTTTTAGTAAATTTGCTTCTTTTTCAAAACTATACATAAGAAATTCTTTTTTTAAAACATAAAACATAAATTCTTGTCTTTTAACAAGTAGTTTAAACAAAATTTTTTTTAAAATTTTATTCTTCCGCATTTTTTCACATTCAACATTTAAACGTTCCATTAAAGTAAAAAACAAATTTATATTTTCATTTTTCCTATCAAACTCGTTTTTTGCTTTTTCATATTCAACTAAGTCTTTTTTTGGTATTAAACTTAAATCATTCTCTTCGCTTAATGTTAAATCTCTAGGATCAAAATAAATGCCTTCATATTTTTTATTAATATTTTCTTTGTTAATTTCTTTTTGTTCTTTTTGTTGTTCTACTATTGCTTTTTCTGGTTTTAATTCTTCACTAAAATTAATATTATTATTCATACCTTTTATCCTTTCCGTATAATATATGATATTCTACAAAATTCTACATATATTGTCAATATCCCCTTATTTTTTATATTGTCTCCTTAACATAGAAAAATATCTAAAATAAAAAACATATGAAAAATTAATTCCATATGCTTTTAAATTTAAACTTTTTATTTTTTATGATTTTTCAAGTGGCCTGTAAAGATTAATTCCTTCTATTAAAAATCTTATTAGTTCACTTAATTTTTCACTCAATTCATTTAAAGCCTCACTCTCATACCTACGTTCAACATTTACAAAATTTCGTTTTAAATTTCCCTCTTTGTCCACCAAACTTTCTATTTTTTCAAATATTTCATTAAAATTTGAATCTTCTATTTCAACATCTTTTTCGTTATTAAGATGATTTGTAATATAATAATTAAAATCTTCACCTAAGTTTAAGGTGTGTTTGCCTTTTAACATTGTAGGGTAATCTGTAGATCTACCAGTTAACAAATTTCTACCTTTAACAGGCTCATTTTTAATTTTTTTCAATTCATTTTTTAATTCATTAGAAAAAAATCCTGCAATTTCTTTTGAAGAATTTTCTAATTCTAAAAACTTTTCTTTGTGTTTTGAATATTTTACAAGGAAATCATATAAATCTTCATCATTAATTATTTCTTTTTCTTTATCTTTTGAATATTTTATAAGGAAATTATATAACTCTTTATTCTTTTTGCGCTTATCTTTAAAAAAATCACAAAATCTTTCAAATCTTGTAAAATCTTTTCC
Source organism: uncultured Clostridia bacterium (assembly GCA_947304245.1). GTDB lineage: Bacteria > Bacillota > Clostridia > Oscillospirales > Ruminococcaceae > RUG12519. Next base: position 27,666 of record CAMZAK010000001.1, on the reverse strand, counting down.
TAATAATAATAAATTTTCATTTTTAAATTCATCTTCAAATTTACTATATTTATAGGTTTCCATATGCAATAACGTGTTTATTAAACCTTTAAGTTTTTTATATACATAATTTTTTGAATAATCCCCTTTTTTCATTTCATCTTCTAAATTTTTAAACACTTGTTTAAAAAACTTAACAAATACCGAATGTCTCTCATACTGAGAAATTTTTTTTAAATAATCTATAACCTCCTTTTTTATTTTGAACATATGCTTATTTATTGTAATTGTAACTTCGTCAGGTGGGGCATCTGCCATTCTACGTCGAACCGACATTGGAAGATTTCGCATAATACGACGAGAAAAAAAATTTTTCATCCATTTTTTAGAGTTTTTTTCATAAAATTCTTCTGCTATGTCGTAAACATTATATTTAAATTCAACAGGGTAAGATTCTTTAGAATCTGGGTCATATTTTTTATTAAATTCATTATTTGGGTTAAATTGTTCTTCTAAATTTAATTTATTTCTAAAACTCTTTACATTATCTAAATTATAACATCTCACAAGATTTTCCAAATAAGAAAACAAATATTTTAAGTTTTGTTTTTCTTTTAATACTAAATCATATAATTCAAGAAATTCATATGCAAAACAAAGATGCAATCTATAACATTTTGCTAATACTCTTTTAAAAAAATTTCTTCTATCATAGAACTTTAAATAAAGATCCATAAAAGATTTATATTTTAAATTTTCCTTTTTTTCTTTTACATCTTTAAAAATAGTAATTGGCTTATCATCATTTTCTTTAATAAAATTTTTAGGTTTTTCAAAAGAAAAACCATTTAAATATTCAGCAATTTTATAAAAACAATCCATAAAAAATTCATAATATTCATCAACTTCTTCTATTCTTGATATTATATATCTTTTTAATAATTTTTTATTTAAAATTAAGTTATTTTCATCACCTACATAATTCATATAACTCCAAATCAATTTTCTTCTGCCCTGATTATCTTCTTCATAAAATTTTGTTAAATCTTCTAATTTATTATATAAATCTTTAACACGCAAAAAACATTCATCATCTAATTTTTGCCCTAATTCGTAAATCTCTGCGAATTTAAAAAATTCTGAATTAAAACTGTTTAAAACATCTTCTATTTCTTTTAGTAAATTTGCTTCTTTTTCAAAATTATAAATGTACTCACTAAGACGTACAACATGTTTTATATATCTTTGTCTTTTAGCAATTAAATTAAACAAAATTTTTTTTAAAATTATATTCTTCCTCATTTTTTCACATTCAACATTTAAACGTTCCATTAAAGTAAAAAACAAATTTATATTTTCATTCTTTATATCAAACTCGTTTTTTACTTTTTCATATTCAATTAAGTCTTCTTTTGGTATTAAATTTAAATCATTCTTATCGCCTAATGTTAAATCCCTATAGTTAAAATAAATGTCTTCATTTTTTTTATTAACCTCATAATCTTTACAATTATTTAAAACAACTTCATAAGATCTTTTTAATTTTTCTAGTTTTTCATATAATTCATCAACAAGCTCATAATCTGATCTTTCCTCTTTTTTAAATTCTTCTTTAGATTCATATTTTTCTATAATATTAAAAATATTTTTTGTTTTATAATCTAAAATAAACTCTTTCAATTCTTTTAGAATATATCTTTCTCTTTTTAAAATAGTGTCTTCTTTGAAAATATTATATTTAAAATTAATTTCATAAGTCTTCTCTTTCAAAATTTTAATATTTTCTAAAAGCTTTTTCAGCCTATCATTTTTCTTCATATTTTCACATTGTTTAGATAAATATTCAACAATATATTCAAAATAACCCTCATTTTCTCTTTTTAATTCTTCAATCTCTTTATTTTCAACAATATTTTGATTTTGCACTATTTCTTGTTTTGGTTTTAAATTTTCATTTGTATTATTCATTTTTAACCATCCTTATAATTCTATTTCTTTAAATAATCTTACATATATTAACATTTTTTGTCAATATATGTAGAAGAAACTTTAAAATAAAAAACATATGAAAAATTAATTTCATATGCTTTTAAATTTTAGTTAAATTAAATTATTTTAACCTTTCATAAAATTTAACAATGCCATATAAATAAAGTTCTATAATTGCATTTAAATTTTTATATAACCTACCCAAAATAGAATCTTTGTTTTCAGTTTTGTTTTGTTTTATTACGGGTTGTTTTAAATTGCCGTATTCATCAACCAAATTATCTATTTTTTCAAAAACTGAATTAAAATTAACATCATCAATCACACCATCAAGAGATATGCTTATAGCTTTTTTGTTACTATTTTCCCATTTGTAATCTCTAAAAATTAAAGGAAATTTTTTTCCAAAATAATTATACATTTTTTTAAACGGAACAGTTTCATCCTTAACTCGCACAATTTCTCTTAAAACAGACATTCTAAAATGCTTTTTAATTTTTTTCAATTCTTCATCATTGAATTTTTCAATTTCTGCATTAACAAATTCATCTCTTTCTTTTAGGTAATCTGGCAAAAAATATATAATTAAATCGTAAATTTTACGCAACATTCCTTCTTCATTTTTTAAATAATAAATCATCTCGTCCGATTTAGATATGTTTTGAAATAATAATCTAATATGATTTCTAAGTTTTCTAAACATAAATTGCAACTTATGAAATTTTTCTTCCTCATTTTTAAAATTAATTTCATAATCTATTTCATTAAATAATTGCCTTAAAAGCTCTAATCTCCTAAATATTGCATCAAAATTTAAATAAGCTATGAATTTATAATATAAATCATTTTTTTTAAATAATGTTTCATACTCATAATATAATTCTCTCTCTTTTTCTAAACCCATTTTTTCATCTATGTTTTCTAAATTTAAATTTTTGTTTCCCACCAAATTTTCTTCTAAATTTTTAATCTCCACATCATAAAAATTTTTAATAGCATCATAAACATCATATTTAAATTTTACAGGGTAAGCATCTTCACATTTTGAGTCATAATGTTCACCACAATAAAATTCATTATTAGGGTTAAAATATTCTAAACTAACTCCACCACCATTCTTTGAGTTATCTATATTATAACATCTAACAAGGTTTTCTAAATAACCAAATAAATATTTTAAAATTTCTTTTTCTTCTTTTATTGTTTTTTCTAAATATTTTAAATCTTTTACGTAATCTAACAGATTTCTAAATTTTTCTCTTTTTCTTTTAAATTCAATATAAATTTTAAAAAAAGTGGCATATATTCTATGTTTTTTTAAAATCTCATAATCCGCATAAACTTTAATTTTCTTGCTATTGTTACTATTAAAATTAATATTTTCTGAATTTAAGGTTTCATCATCTAAAATTTTATATTGAGCAACATTACGTAAACAATTAATAAAATAGTTATAATATTTGTCAACTTCATTTAATTCATCATATATTTTTCTCACTTCTTCGTAAATATTAAAATTTTTTTCAGGTTCACTAAATTTTTTTGTTATTATTTCTTCATTAAAAATTATTTGGTTTAATTTTTCTTTTTCTTTGTTTATGTTTATGGTTTCAATTTTCTCACTATTGTTTCCACTACTATTACTAATACTAAAAGATATTTTATTTTGGTTTTCTTTTTCCTCTTTTTTAGTTTCTTTAAATTGTTCGTTATCTTGATTTTGCACTATTGCTGGTTTTGGCTTTAAATTTTCATTAATGTTGTTAATCATATTTAAACCCTCCCATTTTAAAAAAATTTGTAATAATTTTACAAAATTTTACAGTTTAAAGTCAAATAAAAAAACACATGAAAAATTAATTTCATATGTTTTAATTAAAAATTTAACTCTAAATTTAAATTACTTAGTAATTGTTATTAGTTATATTCTATAAAAAATGTCATAAATAAAAAATTTTCCGTTTTTTTCATCAAAATAAAAATTTATTGTTTCATTTAAAATTTTATATAATTTATTTAAAATAGAATCTTTATTGTTAGATTCGGGTTGATTTTTAGAGTTTTTAACTAAATCACGGTATTCTTCCACCAATTTATAAATAGTTTCACGCGTATCATGACTAACATCTACTTTTTCTAAAAGATAATAATAATACTTTTCTAATTTTCTTAAAATTTCTTCATTGCTTTCAGGCTCATCATTTATTGTGCTATTCTCTTTTAAATTACCATATTTATCAACTACACTTTCTATTTTATTAAAAACCGAATTAAAATTAATATCATTCATCTTACTTATTTTAGGAAAAGTAAACCCAGAATATTTAATGTCACCAAAAAAATATCCATTCGGTTTAATAGAACTCTTTCTAAAGTCCTCATCTAAAAAAGGAAATCCGTCACTAATTAATTGCCATAAATCATCTCTTATAACAATTGGGTCTTTAATTTTTTTAATTTCTTCTAAAAAAGCTTTTTTAAAACTATTTTTAATTTCATCTTTTTCTTTTTGAATTTCTTTTTTTTCTTTTTCACTAAGTTTTTCAAAATCTACATTAATAAATTTATTAATAAATTTTTCTTTATCTTTTAATTCTGGAACATAGCTCATAATAAAATCGTAAATTTTACGCAACATTGCTCTTTCATTTTTTAAACAATAAATAATATCTTTATAATATTTTACACGAGATTTTTCAATGGATTCTTCGGTGAAATTTTTAATAAATTTATAAACTGTTCTAAGCATATTTTGCAAATTATAAAATTTTTGCATTTCATATTTATAATCAGCTTCATAATCATCATCAAATATTTCTAAATCTTTTATTTCTTTTTTTATTGCATCAAAAACTAAATTGAAAATAAAATCGTAGTATGCTTCATTTTCTTTAGCTAAATTTTTATATGTTTCTTTTAATTTTTCTTCCTCTTTTTCATTTTTTCCATATTTTTCTGCATTTATTTCTTCATTTTTTTTCCCTATTTTGTTTTCTATATTTTTAATCTCTTTTATGTAGAAATTATCAATAACATCGTAAACCATATATTTAAATTTTACAGGATCACTGTCTTTAGATTCTGCATTATAAAGATTGTCAAACTCATGATTAAGATCAAAATCTAATGCAGATAGCCCATTTCCTTCAATCATACAATTAGGAATATTTAATTTTCTAACTAAATTTTCTAAATATCCAAATAATCTTTTTAAAATTTTTTCTTCTTTTTTCACAATCTCTTCTAAATAATTTAAATCTTTTACATAGTCTAATAATTTTCTAAAAACATTCCTCCTCATCTTTAATTCCATATATAAAAGTAAATAAGATGCTTTTTTTCTATCTTTTTTCTTAATCTTACGAGTTTCATAAATTTCAATTTCTTTATTTTCATCATTTTTATCGTTCTTGTTTTTTTCATTATTTTTATTTTTCTTGTTTTTTTCATTATTTTTTATTTCATCAATTCTCCGTAAATCTTCCGTTATTCTACAGTTTGCAAATTCGCGTAAGTTCTTCATGAAAATATTATAATAATTATCAACTCTACCTAATTTGTTGTAAATCCTTTTTACATCACTAGAATAATTAATTTTATTTTCCTTATAAAATTTTAATAAATTGTGTAATTCATCACATAATTTTTTGAATTTAATAAATTCATCGTTTGAATACTTATTTTCTACACAATCTAATTTACGGTTTAATTCATATATTTCTAAATTTTTAAGAAACGTTTCATTGTTTATTTCAGTTAAAATAATCCATATTTTTTGTAATAATTCAAATTCTTTTTCTAAAGTTTCAATGTTTAAAACATTTTTGTCATATTCCTTTTTGTCAGCAACTATTATTTTATAAAGTGCAACTAACAATGAAGGCTTCTTATTTTTAATTAACACCGTTTCACGATATTTTTTACATATTTCATATAAACAATCAAAAGCTTTATAATATAATTCACTATTTCTTTTCTTTATTTCTTTTACTTCTTCTCCATTTGTTGTTATTTCTTGTTGTACAGTTATTGAATTATAATTATTGCTATTGTTAATATTGTTAATCATATTTTTTTACTCTCCTTTGTTTTATAAAATGTTATAATTATAGTACAATTTTCTACATTTTTTGTCAAACAAAAAACAATAAAAAAACATATGAAAAATTGATTTCATATGTTTTTATTAAAAATTTATTTCTTACTTTAAAAATTGGTTAGATAATCTATTAAAAGTTTCATAAAAATAAAATTTTCCGTTTTTTTCATTAAAGTAAAATTTTATTGTTTTGTTTAAAAGTTTATATAATCTACCTAAAAAAGAATCGTCTTTTACTGCTTCATTATTTTTTGTTTTGTTTTGTTTTAAATTACCATATTTATCAACTAAACTATTTATTTTATTGAAAATTGAATTGAAATTAGTATCTTCTATCTTAGCTTTATCACAAATAAAGGTAGTAAACATATAAAAATTTTCACCATATTCATCATCTTCATCTTCATAAAATTTTTCAGTAATTGCAGGAAATGAACTGCTAAGTTTTTCAAAATCATCTCTTATAACAACTGGGTCTTTAATTTTTTCAATTTCTTCTGAAAAAGCTTTTTTAAAACTATTTTTAATTTTTTCTTTTTCTTTTTTAATTTCTGCTTTTTCTTTTTCACTAAATTTTTCAAAATCTACATTAATAAATTTTTCTTTATCTTTTAATTCTGGAACATAGCTCATAATAAAGTCGTAAATTTCACGCAACATTGCTTTTTCGTTTTCTAAGCAATAAATAATATCTTTATAATATTTTACAGGATTAGATTTAACTAAATTTTTAATAAAATCACTACTAACTTTAAAAAGTGTTCCACACATATTTTGTAAATTATAAAATTTTTGCATTTCATATTTATAATTAACTTTACAACGATTATTAAATATATTTAAATTTAATATTTCTTTGTTTATTGAATCAAAAACTACACGAAAAATAAAATTGTAGTATGCATCATTTTCTTTAGCTAAATTTTTATATATTTCTTTTAATTCTTCTTCCTCTTTTTCATCTCTCACACATTCTTTTTCGTCTAATTTTTCTATTTTTTTTCCTATTTTATTTTCTATATTTTTAATTTCTTTAAAATAAAATTTTTTAATAACATCATAAACAACATACTTAAATTTTACAATGTAACTATCTGGAGAATATGGACGATAATATTTATAAAAATCATTGTTAAGGTTTAAAATACTTAAATTAAAATTTCCATAATATTGATCATTATTATTAACATTTAAAAACCTAACAATGTTTTCTAAATAAGAAAATATATATTTTAAAAAATTTTCTTCTTTTTTCACAACTTCTTCTAAATAATTTAAATCTTTTACATGATCTAATAATTTTCTAAAAACACCTCTGTTTTTCTTTAGTTCCATGTATACGTCTAAAAAAATCCTAAACACTTTATCTTTTTTCATAATTTTATGAGATCCATAAATTTCAATTTCTTTGTTTTCATTTCCTTCATCCTCTATTGTTCCATTAGTTGACCATATGTCTTGTGATATTCTAAATGTTGCCATTTTTCGTAAGCTCTTAATTAATTTATTAAAATAACCGTCAACTCTAATTAATTCTTCGTATACCTTTCTTATATCTTTGTGATTATTAAAGTTTTTATTTTCTTTATTTTTTTCATTTTCTATATTAATTTCATTTGCTTTATAATTTATGTTTTTTTTATAAAATGTTAATAAATTTTCCAATTCTTCACATAGTTCTCGAATTTTTTTATTTGAATTGGGGTTTAATTCATATTCTTTTAATTCTTCAAGAAATGTATTGATGTTTATTTCAAGTAAAATATTCCATATTTTTTGTAGTAATTCTAATTCTTGTTTTAAATCTTCAAGTTTTAAAGCATACCCATCATATTCACTCTTATTAAATTTTATTTCATTTAAAATTAATTTTAAATTCTTATTAATTTTAAAAAACTCTTTAGAATCTTCTTTTTTAAGAGATGGGTTTAAAGACGTTTCTAAAAAATCAATAATTTTTTTATATAACTCATTAGTTGACTGTTCTAATTTTTCTTCTTCACTTTTTATTAATCTTTCTGGTTGTAATGGTTGTATTAAAATGCTATTAACACCATCATTAAAGTTTTCATTAGTATTATTAATCATATTTTACTCTCCTTTTTTTGCATAATATTATAATCATTATACAAATTTTTACATTTTTTGTCAAATAAAAAAACAATAAAAACATATGAAAAATTAATTTCATATGTTTTAATTAAAAATTTAATTCTTAGTTTAACTTTTTTTAGGTTTTATTCTATAAAAAATGTCATAAATAAAAAATTTTCCGTTTTTTTCATCAAAATAAAAATTTATTGTTTCATTTAAAATTTTATATAATTTATTTAAAATAGAATCTTTATTGTTAGATTCGGGTTGATTTTTAGAATTATTAACTAAATCTCGGTATTCTTCCAATAATTTTTTAAGTAATTTAAAATCACTAACATTTATTGACCCTTCATTAGAAAAATATGTATAACATTTTTCTAATTTTCTTAAAATTTCTTCATTGCTTTCAGGCTCCTCATCATTTATTGTGTTGTTTTGCTTTAAATAGCCATATTCATCAACTACACTTTCTATTTCATTAAAAACTGAATTAAAATTAATATCTCTTATCTTACTTATTTTAGGAAGAGAAACCGAAGTATATTTAATGTCACCAAAAAAATCTCCATTCGGTTTAATAGAACTCTTTCTAGAGTCCTCATTAAATTCCTCATCAAATATATCAGTAATACCTAAAACAGGAAAACCCTTATTATTTAATTGCCATAAATCATCTCTTATAACAATTGGGTCTTTAATTTTTTCAATTTCATCTAAAAAAGCTTTTTTAAAACTATTTTTAATTTCTTCTTTTTCATTTTTAATTTCTGCTTTTTCTTTTTCACTAAGTTTTTCAAAATCTACATTAATAAATTTATTAATAAATTTTTCTTTATCTTTTAATTCTGGAACATAGCTCATAATAAAATCGTAAATTTTACGCAACATTGCTCTTTCATTTTTTAAACAATAAATAATATCTTTATAATATTTTACACGAGATTTTTCAATGGATTCTTCGGTGAAATTTTTAATAAATTTATAAACTGTTCTAAGCATATTTTGCAAATTATAAAATTTTTGCATTTCATATTTATAATTAACTTCACAATCATTATTAAATATATCTAAATTTAACATTTTTTCGTTTATTGCATCAAAAACTAAACGGAAAATAAAATCGTAGTATGCTTTATTTTCTTTAGCTAAATTTTCATATGTTTCTTTTAATTTTTCTTCCTCTTTTTCATCTTTTCCGTATTTTTCTGCATTCATTTCTTCATTTTTTTTCCCTATTTTGTTTTCTATATTTCTAATCTCTTTTCTGTAGAAATTATTAATAACATCGCAAACCATATATTTAAATTTTACAGGATCACTGTCTTTAGATTCTGCATTATAAAGATTGTCAAACTCATGATTAAGATCAAAATCTAATGCAGATAGCCCATTTCCTTCAATCATACAATTAGGAATATTTAATTTTCTAACTAAATTTTCTAAATATCCAAATAATCTTTTTAAAATTTTTTCTTCTTTTTTCACAATCTCTTCTAAATAATTTAAATCTTTTACATAGTCTAATAATTTTCTAAAAACATTCCTCCTCATCTTTAATTCCATATATAAAAGTAAATAAGATGCTTTTTTTCTATCTTTTTTCTTAATCTTACGAGTTTCATAAATTTCAATTTCTTTATTTTCATCATTTTTATCTTTCTTGTTTTCTTCATTATTTACTATTCTATTAAACCACGAAAAATCTTCCGATGTTCTGCAATCTACAAGTTTTTTTAAGCAATTCGTAAATATATTGAAATAATTGTCAACTCTAGCAAATTTGTCGTACATCTTTTTTATATAACCAAAATCATTAATTTTATTTTCCTTATAAAAGTCAAACAAATCAATTAATTCTATACATAATTCTTTAAATTTAATAAATTCATTTTTTTTATGTTCATCATATTTGTCATCTAAACATTTTAATTTACGGTTTAATTCATATGTTTCTAAATTTTTAAGAAACGTTTCATTGTTTATTTCAGTTAAAATAATCCATATTTTTTGTAATAATTCAAATTCTTTTTCTAAAGTTTCAATGTTTAAAACATTTTTGTCATATTCCTTTTTGTCAGCAACTATTATTTTATAAAGTGCAACTAACAATGAAGGCTTCTTATTTTTAATTAACACCGTTTCACGATATTTTTTACATATTTCATATAAACAATCAAAAGCTTTATAATATAATTCACTATTTCTTTTCTTTATTTCTTTTACTTCTTCTCCATTTGTTGTTATTTCTTGTTGTACAGTTATTGAATTATAATTATTGCTATTGTTAATATTGTTAATCATATTTTTTTGCTCTCCTTTGTTTTGTAAAATATTTAACAATATTTTACAAAACTTTACATTTTTTGTCAAATAAAAAAACATATGAAAAATTAATTTCATATATTTTAAGTTTAATTTAAATTTTAATTAATTACTTTGGTTATATGTTAATAATTTTAGGAGGTGTTGCATCAACCCCAAAAATTATTTTTTTTTGGCTCTTTTGATTTATTATTTTCATTATTTTAATTCTCAACAGTTTTAATTCTCAACATTTTTTTCTAAAGCTTCTAGTTCTTGCACAACCTCCTGTTTTGATTTTAAATTTTCGCAAACATCTTTATTAATATTGCTTTGCTTAAATTTCACTCCTTATTTATAAAATTATTATTTTAATGGTAGTATAATTTTATTTATATTTTATATATTATATTTGTCTATTTTAACTCTTTTTTTAATTTACATAATTAAATTTTAAAATTTTTTCATACCTTCTTTTTCTTCTTACATAATTTTTAAAGTTTAAAATAATGGCGTTAATGAATGGCACTAAAACTGTGAAAAAAATTACAATTAAAGTATGATTAAAATTTAAAGGATAGTTTTTAATTATTTTGTTAAAAGGGCTAACCCAAACAGCAGAAATTGCAATAACAAAAGAAATTAAAACTGCAAAAAGAAGTTTCTTATTGTTTAAATGGTTTATTTTAAAAATAGATTTTGTTTCGCTTTTGCACTCAAAAACATGAATTAACTGCAAACTAACTAATGTTAAAAATGTTGCACTGCGTGATAAATCTATTGAAAGAGTTAATTTAAAAATCACAGTAAAAACAGTTAAGGTTGTTAATGCAATTAAAAATCCTCTAACAACTATTGTAAACATCAAACCTTTTGAAAAAATGTTTTCTTCAGTTTTTCTTGGAGGTTTTTCCATAATTTTTTTCTCTTTAGGCTCTAAACCTAAAGCAATTGCAGGCAAACAATCTGTTACCAAATTAATTAAAAGAATTTGCATAGGAAGCAAAGGAATTGGCATCCCCATTAATATTGCAAAAAGAGAAGTTAAAACTTCTCCTAAGTTGCAAGAAAGAAGATATCTCATAAATTTTCTAATATTGTTGTAAATTGTTCTGCCTTCTTCAACTGCGGCAACCAAAGTTGAAAAATCGTCATCCAAAAGAACAATGTCTGCTGCCTCTTTTGTAACCTCACTCCCTGTTTTCCCCATGGAAACCCCAATGTCTGCTTCTTTAATTGCAGGAGCATCATTAACGCCGTCCCCCGTCATTGCAACAACATTGCCATTTTTTTTAAAAGCTCTAACAATTTTTAGTTTATGTTTAGGGGAAACTCTTGCAAAAACAGTTGTTTTTTTAACAATTTGCCTTAATTCAGCTTCCTCCATTTCTTCAACTTCTTTTCCTTCTAAGCAATAGTCTCCTTCTTTAAAAATTCCAACCTCTTTTGCAATAGCTCTTGCAGTAAATTTGTTGTCTCCTGTAATCATAACTGTTTTAATTCCAGCATGTTTACACAACCTAACAGAATTTTTTGCTTCTTTTCTTGGTGGGTCCATCATTGCACAAAGCCCTAAAAATGTTAAGCCTTGCTCTGCTGTTTTAAAATCATTTAATTTTTTGTAAGCAAAGGCAATAACACGCATTCCGCATTTAGAAAAAATTTTATGTTTTTCATTAAAAATTTCTTTAACCTCTTTAAAAGAAACCAACTCTTCTTCTTCATAAAATTCACACCTTTTTGAAATTATGTCGTAGGCTCCTTTAACAAAAACAAAATTTTCTCCTTCTTCAGACTTTGCAAAAACGGTCATAAATTTTTTAGATGAATTAAAAGGTATTTCATCAAAAACTTTAAACTCAACATCTTTTTTACTAATTTCTGCTTTACTAGCAGCAACCAAAAGTGCTGCTTCTAAAGGTTCCCCTGAAAACTCAAAAGAATTTTCATCTTTTTTTGAAGTGAAAATTAAAGAAGAATTACAAACAACCGCAGTAGTTAAAATTTTTTCCAAAAAAGGAAATTTATTTAAAATAACCGTTTTATTATTTAAAGAAATGTTCCCTTCTTTTTTTAAACCTTGCCCGGTTACATTAAAATTAAAATTCGCAGTAACAATGTTTTTAACCGTCATATTGTTTTGGGTTATTGTGCCTGTTTTGTCTGTGCATATTACGTTAGCACACCCTAAAGTTTCCACAGCGTGCAGTTTTCTAACCAGAGCTTTTCTTTTAATCATGTGTTTTACTGCAAAAGCAAGAGCTATTGTAACAATAGCGGGAAGCCCTTCAGGAACAGAAGCAACAGCCAAAGAAAGGCCAACCATAACCATTTCTAAAACTTCTTCCCCTCTTAAAATTCCAATAAAAATTACAGTAAAACAAACCAACAAACAACCAAAAACCATAATTTTCCCCATCTGGCTTAACTTTTTTTGAAGTGGTGTTTGTTCTTTTTTTATTTTTTCTAGCATGTCTGCAATTTTGCCCATTTGCGTTTTCAAACCGGTTGCCACAATTTTTGCAACACACTGCCCTTTAACAACAGCGGTTCCCATGTAAACAATATTTTTCTTGTTTAACTCGTTTTCTTCATTTAAACCATCATCTTTTTCTTTAGTAACAGCAACAGATTCTCCGGTTAAAATAGATTCATCCACTTCAAGATTATTGCTTTTTAAAATAACAGCGTCAGCAGGAACAGTGTCTCCCATTTTAACAAATATTATGTCTTTTTCAACTAGTTTGTTGGCAGGGATATTAAACATTTTGCCGTCTCTAATAACACAAGCATTAGGGGTAACCATTTCATCTAATGCTTCTAGAGTTTTTTCGGTTTTATATTCCTGAATAAACCCCATAATAGCGTTTAAAAAAAGTATTGTTGAAATGGAAACCGCCTCAATTAATTCTCCCATGAAAATTGAAATAATTGTTGCAACTAAAAGAATTAAAACCAAAAAATCTTTAAATTGCCCAGCAAAAATTTTAACAGCAGAAATGTTGTTTTGAGACTTTATTGTATTTTCACCTTGTTTTTTTAAAATTTTTTTAGCTTCTTTAAAATTAAGCCCATTAAATGAAGAATTAACAATGCTAGGCATTTCATAACTAGCTAATTTTTTTTCTTTTTTAGTTTTTTCTTTTTTAGTTTTTTCTTTTTTAAAATTATCTTCTTTATCTGAAAAAATTTTAAATAAAGATGAAATTTTCAATTTAAATCCTCCAATTTTAACTACTATTTAATTTAACAAAAACAATAATGTTAATATTTTTATATGAAAAACAAGCATAAATTATGAATATGAATCTTTTTAAACTTTGCAAAATAACTAAGCATATAATATTTTTAAAACTAAACGTAATTAGGAGAAATTTTAATGAATAATTTTAATTCAGACGAGCTATTAAATAAAATTGAAATTGTTGAAAACAAAAATAGTTGTCAAATTAAAAAAACACTGTTAGAAAAATTTGAAATTTTAATTAAAGATTTAGAAAAAACGGAAGAAGAAACCATTAAAAACATGAAAAAAACAATAAAAGAAATAGATGGACTACTAAACTTTCAATATAGCGAAATTGAAAAAATTATTGAAAAAAGCAACATTAAAACTTTAATGCCGCAACATTATGCTAAAATAAAAACTTTTCAAAAGTTAATTGATAAATGCCGGGTTAAAGATAAAGATAATTTAAATATTTTAAAAGAACACCTAAATTCTAAAATAAACAATTTAAATTTATTAGAAAATAAATTAAAAACAACTTCAATTAAATTTATTATTTTTGAAATAAAAAAATTACAACAAAACATTAAAATAAAAACTGAAAATTTAAATAATTTTAAAAAATCAGCTAAAACTTTAATTGAAAATTTAGCAGAAACTTTTAAATATGTTAAATATGGAAAGAACTACCCCATACCTTATGCATATTTTCCTGAAATTAAAGAAATAAATGTTGAATATTACGAAAAACAGTTTAATTGTTTAACAGATTTGTGGAATGAACTAATAGAATTAATAAATGCGGACTATTATTCTGAAGAAAAATTAAATTTTAAAATAATGGAATTATGTTTAGAAAAATACGATGAAATACATTCTCATTTAATTGACCAACAAAAAAAATAAAATATAAAAACTAATTTTAATAATTTTATGTAATTACAAAAATTTACACTTTACAAAAAATGTAGAATTTTGTATAATAATTACGAAATTGTATAAAACATATTTAAAATTTAAACAATTATGTTTTACAAAGAGAAAGGAAATTAAAATGGAATCTAACATTAATGAAAACTTAAAGCCAAAACAGGAGGTTGTGCAAACTCAAAACACTGCTATAAACCAACAGCTTGAAAAATTAGAATATGAAAACGAACAGCTTTTTCTAAAAATAACAGATATTTTAAATGCTCAATGTAAACAAATGAGAGACAATAGTAATTTAAAAAACATTTTAGAGCAACTTTCAATTAAAAGAGCACTTTATAAAGATAAAAAAAACAAATTAGATATGATAAATAAATCACACATAACGTATAAAGAAAATGATAAGTTAAAAGAATTATTAGATGATTTAAATTCTCTACATAAATCTAGTAATGAACCGTTTCACATATTAGCAGGAAATTATGAATTAAACATTAAAAAAGAAGGAGATAATTATAATAAAATTAGTAAGATATATGAAAAATTAAATGAATTGCTAGATATTTATGAATTTAAATTAAAAAAAATAGATTATGAAAGAAGAAAAAAAGTAACAGTGGCACTTAAAACTCTTATGGATGCCGAACATGGGTTTAACAATTCTAACATAGTTCCAGAATTAATAGAAAAATTTAAAGATGAGCTTAAAAATCTTTTTTATATTAATTATAAAAATATTCGTATGTATGAAAAGGAAGAATACATAAGCTTAGCAAAAGAGTTAAATGAAATACAAAGTGATTTTTATTTTGGTTTTTCAAATATTGCAAAGAACTTTGATTTTAAAAATTCAATATATTCATATACTAAATTAAACAATTTTGTAGAAAGGTTTAAAGATGTTTTAAATAAAGCAAAAAATTTGATTAAAAGTGGAAAAATAAAAAAAGGGATATTTTTAAGAAATAGAAAAAAAGAAGGATATTTATATTATAAGAATGAAGCAATAAGTGAAAATGAAAAAGAGGTATACAGTTTAAAATATAATGAAGATAACTTAAAAAAACCAATTGTTTCTGAAGAAAAATTAATAAAAATTGATTTTGAATATTATAAAAAACTTATATATATTATTTATGATTTTTTACCTGGATATGGATATGATGAACTTTATGATAAAGTTTTAGATTTAGCAGATTTAGTAAGAAATCATGCTGGATTATATGAATTTTCTGAAAAAGAAAAAGCAATAATAGATGAAGTAGACAAAAGAATTACTGAAGAATTAAAAACTTTTAAAGAATTGAAAGCTGACATTAGCAAATTCAAAAATTCATTATATAATTATTTATGTTATTTAAATCAAAATGTGTTTTCTGAAAATGCTGGCTATAATGATCTATAAATAAACTAAATCTAAAGCATTATATGAAGTAAATATATATATATATATATATATTAATTCCAAATTGTATTAATGTTTTCTAAATTTACATTAAAATAATATTTTAGCATTTAATTAAAATTAAAAACATATGAAGAAATTTTTCATATGTTTTTTTATTTTACAAAAAATGTAAATTTATATATAGTTATATAAAAAAATAAAAGATAACCATTAAAATTCAAAATATTATGTTTTACAAAAAGAAAGGAAGAAAAAAAATGGAATCTAACATTAATGAGAAAATAAAACCAAAACAAAAAGTTGTGCAAACTCAAAACACTACCATAAACCAACAGCTTGAAGAATTAAAAAATGAAAACAAAGAGCTTTTTCTAAAAATAACAGAATTTTTAAATGCTCAATGTAAACAAATGAGAGACAATAGTGATTTAAAAAACATTTTAGAGCAACTTTCAATTAAAAGAGCAGCTTACTCAGCTTACAAAGAAAAAAACAATGAAGTTAATTTAGCATCTAAAGAAAACGAGATGTTAAAAGAATTATTAGATTGTTTTAATCACATAAATAAACATAGTATTAAACCATTTCACATAATAGCAGAAGATTATGAATTGAACATTAACATAGAAAGAAATAATTATTTTGAAATTTTTGGAATTAGAAAAATCACAATTAGTAAAACATATGAAAAATTAATTGAGTTATTGAGTTTTTATGAATTTTACATTAAAGAAAATAAAATTGGTTGTGAAAAAAGTAAAAAAGAAAGTATGATTAATAAAATAGAATCTAACATTAATGAGAAAATAAAACCAAAACAAAAAGTTGTGCAAACTCAAAACACTACCATAAACCAACAGCTTGAAGAATTAAAAAATGAAAACGAAGGGCTTTTTCTAAAAATAAAAGAATTTTTAAATGCTCAATGTAAACAAATGAGAGATAATAGTAATTTAAAAAACATTTTGGAGCAACTTTCAATTAAAAGAGAACTTTACAAAAAAGAAAACAATGAAGAGAATTTAACATCTAAAGAGAACACGATGTTAAAAAAATTATTAGATTGTTTTAATTTCTTTAATTACACAATTGAACCATTTCACATATTAGCAGAATATTATGAATTAAACATTAACAAAAGAATAGATAATAACAGAAATAAATACTTTGGAATTCAATGCCTATATGATATGTTAAATACATTGAGAAGTTTTTATGAAATTAAATTAAAAAAAATTAATGAACTCCCCAAAGAAAATAAAATTAATTATGAAAGAAGAAAAAAGGTACCATTTGCACTAGAAACTCTTATGGATGCCAAACATGGTTTTAATAATTCTAAAATAGTTCCAAAATTAATAGAAGAATTTAAAAATGAACTCAAAAGTTTATTTAATAACAATACTGATAATTATTTGGTTGAATATGTAATATTAGAAAACAATTTAAACTCAATAGGAAAAATCTTCGAAAAAGATTTTTCAGAAATTGCAAAAAACTTTAATTTTAAAAATTCAGTATATGCATATGCTAAATTTAACAATTTTGTAGAAAGGTTTGAATTTATTTTAAATAGAGCAAAAAATCTTATTAGAAACGGAAAAATAACGAAAGGAATATTTTTAAGGGATAAACTACAATATGCTTATCAATTCCCTAAACGTCAAGCGATACTTGAAAGAGACTATTATTTAAAAAATAATGTACAAGAAAAAGAGGAATCAAAAAAAATTAATTTTAAATATTATGAAAAACTTTTAAATGCTATGGCTTGTTTATTTGAATATGGAAATGATGAATTTTACAATAAAGTTGTAGTTTTAGCATATGTAGTAAAAAATCATGATAAATTATATGAATTTACTGAAGAAGAAATAGCAATAATAAATGAAGCAGACAGAAGAATTACTGAAGAATTAAAAGCTTTTGAAAAAGTGAAAGCTGACATTAGCAACTTTCACAGTTCATTAAATAAATATTTATGTTATTTAACTAAAAATGTGTTTTCTAAAAAATGATGTCGATGATCTTTATAAACAAATCTTAAGTATTACATAAAGTAAATCTATGCATTTTAATTCTAAATTAAATTACTCTTTTTTAAATTTGCATTAAAATTTTAAAACATATGGAAATAATTTTTCATATGTTTTTTATTTGACAAAAAAAGGAAAATATTGTAATATTATGTAAAATTTTAGAAAAAGGAGAATATTATGGAAAATGTTAACAATGAACGTATTTTAAAAGAACAGCAAAAAGCCCCAACACAAATTGTTGAAAAATTAGAATACGAAAAAAAAGAAGAAAAAACTGATAATAAAAATTTATGGAAAGAACAAATAAATGAGTTAATGAGAAAAAACAAAAAAAACTTAGAAGAATGGAAAGATGCTGAAATACCTGAAAGAAATGAAGAAAAAGAGCAACAGAAAAAAAGAGAAGAAAGTAATAATTTAAACGAAACTGAAAAAGAAAACCCAAACAAAATTGTTTTTAAAGAAGAAGAAGAAAAATTAACTGAAAAAGAACAAAATAATAATTTAAATGAAGATTTAAAAAAAGAAAATTTAAACACAATAAGCACAAAAAAAGATTATGAAAGATTAGAAAAAATTAAAAAAAAATTAGAATATGTAGACTATCTTTTTTCAAGTTTTATGAGCAAACTGCTTACAGTTGTTAAATATAAATATTACGAAGATGACATCTTAGCAGCAAAATATATAAAAGATTATAAAATTACATTAAATTCAGATAGTTTACAATTATCTAAAATTTATGGTAATCGTAGACTTCCAAAAAAAGATAGAATTTACGCCACATTTTATGATTTATACATAGCCTTTAAAAAAGCAAGAATGAACTATAGAAATTATTTAAATACTGTGGAAGATTTAGATTCTTTAGAAGAACCAAAAGAATTAGAAAGAAAAAGTTTAAACTATCTTTCCGATGAATTAAAAGGATTTATAAAAAATTTTGCAATACACAATATATATGATAGTGGGAATAATTTTTTAGAAGATTTTATAGTTAACAATGAATTTTTTAATATAGACTTTTACCTAAGCTGCCCCCCATCAATTATTACAGAGGAACCAATAAAATTTAAATATGATTGTTTTAAAGTTATAGAAAATGTTTATAAAAATCAAACTCATGGCCATAATGAAAATAATGAAACTATTAATAATACTACAAATTTAAATGAAATAGAAAAATTGTTTAAAGAAAATCTTGAAATTTTTAATTTTATTTATAAATTTAATTTAGATCTCATTGAAGGAAAAATACCAATTAAAACACCCTCTTCTAACCCTTTAATTTTAAAGAATAAATCTTACAAAGAAAAAAAGTTTTTAAATTTAAAAAATTTGTTCTTAAGGCTTTTCAAACATTGTAGAGATAATTGCATAAAAAATCTTAAAGAAGAAAAATTTAAAAATAAGTTAGATGTTACTTATAATTTCTTGAAAGAAGAAAACAAAAATTTACGTAAAATTTACGATTTAATTTTGGAATGTTCACCTAATTTTAAAAAAGATTTTAATAATATTAACAACGAAGAAAAAGAATTAATCAGTAAAAATTTCATAGAAACTTTTTTTAAAGTTTTTGATGGAATTGAAAATAAAATAATTAATGCAGATAAAATTGCAAAAATGGCGAAAAAAAGCAAAAGTAGAAATTACGAAAAAGAAAAACCTAAAGATGAAGATTTACAATTTTTAGTAGAACCAGAAGAATTTGGATGGGGAAAAACAACATACGCTAAACATTATGGACGATTTTCCCACATTGACGACAATTTGTTTAATGAAGTTTTTGAAAGAATAACAACTTTAGTTAGCGATTCTGAACTTTCTGAAGATACCATTGTGTATAAATTACTTAACAATTTAAACGATAGTATAAATTTTTATGCAAATTCTGAAATAGATTATTAATTTAAAAATTAATAAAATAAATCTAAAGTTTTACATTAAAAATTTAATTAACATTTAATTAAAATCAAGAACATATGGAAATAATTTTTCATATGTTTTTTTATTTGACAAAAAATGGGAAATATTGTAATATTATGGAAAATTTAGAAAAAAGGAGAATATTATGGAAAATATTAACAATGAACGTATTTTAAAAGAACAGCAAAAAGCCCCAACACAAATTGTTGAAAAATTAAAAGACGAAAAAAAAGAAGAGAAAACTATTGAAAACAAACTATGGAAAGATGCTGAAATACCTGAAAGAAATGAAGAAAAAGAACAACAGAAAAAAAGAGAAGAAAGTAATAATTTAAACGAAACTGAAAAAGAAAACCCAAACAAAATTATTTTTGAAGAAGAAAAAGAAAAAAAAGATCTTGAAACACCTGTAGAAAATAAAGAAAAAGAACAAAATAACAATTTAAATGAAAATTTTTTAAATAGCATAATTAAGAATTATAAAAAATTAAGTAAAGAAGATAAAGAATTAAGTGAAGAAGATGAAAAATTAAAAAGTTTAAAGTTAAAACAATTAGATGAAGTTTACGAAAATTTTATGGATAATTTTCTCGCACTTGTTAAATATAAAGTTTTTGAAGATGAAGTTTTATTTAGAGGTGTTTTTGAAAATTATAGAAGAAATTTTCTTCCAAATTATCATTATAATTTAAGACTTTGCACTATTTATGGTAATCGCAAAATTAGAGCAATAGATGAAATATATGCTACATTTTATAGAATATTTGAGGATTTCAAACAAAAAAGAATGCTGTTTAGAAAATCATTAAATAATATAAAAGATTTAGATTATTTAGACAAAATAATAAAAATAGAAACAAAATGTTTAGACTATTTATTTAGAGCATTAAAGAGATTCATAACAAAATTTGGAGTTAGAAATATAAATATTGGGCGTAGTATTTTAGGAAGTTTAAGTAGTAACAATGAATTTTTAAATGATATTAATTCTGACATTATGGAAGGAGAACCAGTAAAATTTAAATATGATTGTTATAAAATTTTTGAAAAGTTTTATAATAAATTTATTGAAAATTATAAAGATTGTAAAAATGGTATATATGATGAAGATTATGAAGATTATGAAAATTATAAAGATTATGAAAATTATAAAGATTATGAAAATGATAAAGATTATGAAGATAAAAAATTTAGTTATGAAATAAAAAATAAAATAAAAAAATTAAATAAAATAAAAAAATTAAATGAAACAAAAAAATTATTTGAAGAAAACGAGGAATATTCTAAATTTATTTTTTCTAATTTAAATAATGTTAATAAAGATATATCAATTAAAATAGATACATTAGACCCTTTTTATTTACAAAATAAATCTTATAAAGAAAGAAAACTTTTAAATTTAAATGTTTTATCTTTAATTTTTAATAATGATTATAGAGAGTATTGTAAAAACAATATTGATAAAATAAAATTTTCAAATAATTTAGATATTATTTATAAATTTTTAAAAGAAGAAAACATTAAGTTACATAAAATTTATAATTTAATAATAAATTGTTCACCTAAAATTAAAAGAGATCTTAATAACATCAATGAAAAAGAAAAGAATTTAATTAGTGAAAATTTTAAAAAAACTTTTTTTGAAGAGTTTAAAAAAATTCAAGAAGTTGAATTGCCAGCTGACAAAATAAAAAATATGATTGATGATGAAAAAACCAGATTTTATCTTTTTCTTACATTTTATGATGATGATAGGAAAAAGATTGATGAAGAAATAAGTTTTTTAAAGGAAGATCCTAAATTCGCATGGCATCTCGGTAGAGCAAAACACTGTATTACATATGACAATGAAAGAAAGATGCAAATTCACGACAACTTATTTAACGAAGTTTTTGAAAAAATAAATAATTTATCTAATAATTCCATTAAAAAAACTGATGATTCTATTGTAAATAAATTATTTGAATATTTAAACGAATTAATAGATTTTTATGCAAAATCTGAAATGGACTCTGGAAGGAACTATTAATTTAAAAATTAAATTGTAAAACCGCGTAGGATTAAACCTATGTGGTCTTATTTGATTTTTTAATTTTAACCTAAAAACATGTTAGATTAATTTTTGAAAATTAGTTATAAAAGGAGAAATCATGAAAATTAATAATAGTCAAAATTTAATAAATCAACAAAAAATAAAAACAGAAATTGTTGAAGAAACAAAGAATGATTTCAAACCCATTTTGCAATATCTTAAAAAACAAAATAAACCAACAAAACAACCCAAAAACCAATTAATTAAAGAAAAAGAATATAATAACAATTTTAACGAGATGAATACCACAAATAATGATGAAAATGTTAAATACACCTTATAGTCCTATAAAAAATATAACAAAAGTTTATTTGAAAAGGTTACACAAAATTTAAATGTGAAAACTTTAACTAAAAATAATATTATTTTAAAAAACATGCTAGAAAAATTAGAGAAATTAAAAAAAAAACATAATAACAATAATTTAAACTTTAAAATTTTAAATAAAGAAAAAGAATTATTAGAAGATATTTTTAATTATTATTTTTCAGAAGAAGCCCTAGAATTTTTTAAGTTAGCAGAAAAATGTGAATTAAAAGAAAAATTAGATAATTCCTCTTATAAATTTATTAAAAATATTCATAACAAATTAAAAAGATTAATTGATTTTTATGAAAAAAATAGAACATTTTCACTAGAAATTTTTTATAAACCTGAACAAAAATTTAACGAAAATAATTTAAAAGAAAAAACTAATAATAACAAATTATGGATAGAAAAAATAGCTGAAGAAAAAAAAGAAAACCCAAACAAAATTGTTTTTGAAGAAGAAGAAGAATTAAGTAAAAAAGAAGCCTTAAAAAAAGGCATTACTGTAACACTTAATGAACATGCTCAAAAATTACAAAAACTAAATTGCAAAATTCATAATAACAAAAAAAAAATGGAAGAATGTTTAGATTATTATATTTCTAAAACTTTTAAAAAAATCGTTATTCTTTTACATAAATTTGCTAATATATATGAATTCAAGGATTTATTTAACCTAGATGTTAAAAGTAGAATTTTTACTGAAAGAAAATCTCTGTATGATTCATTAAATATTTTAAAAGAAAAAGAACAAAAAATTTTAAATATTAATAATAAAATTTTAGGCTTTTTAGCTGAAAAAGTTAAATCTTCTTCAAATGAATTTAAATTTAAAAAACTACATGAAATAATTAAAAAAATTAAAGAAAAACAAATATATTTAGATGAAATAGAAAATTTTATTAAAGTGTTGTTTAAAAGTAACGAAAATGAAGAAGATGCTAAAAAACCTATTGAAATGAAACCTTTAAATTTAAAAGATGCTCAGTCTTACCTAGAAAAAAATTTTGAAAATTTTAAGAAAACCAATAAAAATAATGAATATGAAGAAGATGAAAATACATTTTTAGATGATTATTTAAAAACATATAATCTTTTAATAAATAAATTAAACATCATATCTTCATTCATACAAGATATTAAAAATATTGAAAATGAGCATAATCAAGATTTTATTAAACTTAAAAAAAAGAACTTAAAAAAATTAATTGAATTTTGTTTATCTGAATATTATGAAATGAATTTTATACTACAAAATAAAATAAAAGAAAAAAATTCATTAATAAGAAATTACAAAAAACTTAATGTGAAATATTTAATTTAACAAAACAAAAGTTAAATTTTAACAAAACTTTAGAGCCAAAAAAAGAGCAGGTGCAATTTGTAAGTAAAGAAAGGAAAATTTATGGAAAATAACGCACAAAATAAAATCTTACAAAATAGTAAAGAACTAAAAACAGAAATTATTGAACAAATAAAAACTAAAACAGCTATTAATAATGAAAACCTAAAAGAATGGCAAGATGAAGAAAAAAAAGAAAACAAGAAAAAAGCTTTACTGCAAACATTTTCAGTCTACGCTTTAGAATTAAAAAATTTAAGTGATGAAATTTTTAAACAAACAGAAAAAATGGAAAGATATTTAGACTATTACATAAAATATGCGTTTGCTGATGATTTGTTTAACCTTTCAAAGAAAAACCCCGATGATGGAATGTATCTTACAACATTATCTAAAAAGGAAAAGATAGCACAAACTAGAAAATATAGTAGAATGGCTGAAAAAATTTTTTTAAAAAGCAAAAAAAGAGCTTTAAACAGATTACAAGAAAATTTAAAATCTAAATCTAATACATTTATTATTATCAAAATACAAGATCTAATTGAAAAAATAAAAAACATTAAAAAATATTTAAATAATATTAAGTTTTTTTCTAACAAATTAATTAAATATGATGAAAAATATGAAAATTTAATTAATATTACTGGAATTAAAGAAACTTTAAACGAAAACAATAAAGATGAAATACCCACGAAAGAAGACATTTTTACACAAAATGAATTTGAAAAAGAAAATTATAAATATTTCGATTTTTTAAATTTAAAAAAAGCTACAAAATACTTCGATATAATATTTGGCGATGAGGAAAAAAACGAAAAAGGAGAATTTTTAAAATATTATTTAAATATTTTTGATATGCAAATAAAAAATTTAGATAAACTATCCACCATAATGGAAAAACTAAATAATGGGTATAATTTATATGATAAAACAAAGTTTTTGATTATTTATCAAAACATAGACGTTCTTTTAAAAGCAATTTTAAATAACATAAATAATCATAAAATAAATTAAAAAAAAATTATTTAAATGAATTAATGTTCAAAAATAAACATATTTTGATTTTTTTAATAAGCAACAAAAAACAACAGAATTTTCCAAAATAAAATGTTATAAATGAAAAGATGATCTAAAAAGGAGTGAAAAAAAGTGCAAGCAAATGATGTATTAAGTAAAATTGATGTGGTGGCTAAACCATTAATTGAAAGAAAAGTAAAACTGCAAGAAGAAGATGATATAAAAATTTTACAAAATTATTTAGATATATTAGCAGATAATATACATGAAATTAATGAAAACTCAATTTCTAAAGAAGAACCACTAAAACGAATAAACGAAATGAAAGTTTCAGTGCAAGAACAAATAAATCGCATAAATAAGAAATTAAAAGAAAATAAATCATCTAAAAACTATTCATATAAAAGATTGATCTGCAATTTTGAAACTATTAGCAAAAATTTGTCTTATAAAATACAGCTACTTAAAGCTAAAGGATAAACTTTAAAAAAATTTTACATTAAATTTAGCAAACAATGCTGGGATAAAAAAGCATTAAAAAATAACACACATATTTTTATTCTTTATGTGTGTTATTTATTTTTTATTAAATTCTTTTCCTAATTTAAATATTTTATCTGATATTTTATCATCAGAAACAACTCTTACAATTCTTTATTCTCTTAATAATTTTTTATTATTAACTTTTTCTTCTTTTTTTAATTTATTTTAACTGTTCGTTATCTTGCATTTTAACTATCTCTTGCTTTAATTTTAAATTTTCATTAATGTTGTTAAACATATTTAAACCCTTCCATTTTAAAAAAATTTATAATAATTTTACAAAATTTTATAGTTTAAAGTCAACCAAAAAACATATGAAAAATTAATTTCATATGTTTTTAATTAAAAATTACAAAACCATCTTATTTAATTAAAACAATTCTACTTTATAGGTTTATTTTTAAGAAATTGCCAAATCTAATTTAGATTTAAATTTATTCAATCTCATGTTTAATTTCAACATATTATCTGATATTTTTTTAAGTTTTTTATCTAAATTTTCCTTTTCTTTCTTACAATCATATACAGGGTCTTTAGCATAATGAATATTATCACATAAAAGTTCTAACTCTTCAAATAAACCCAACTCTTCTGGTAAAATTTGTTTAATTTTATTATAGTAATTTTCAAGATTTTCTCTGTCTTTTTCTATTCTATCTTCATCTTCTGAACTGCCATCGTTTTCATATCCAAGAAAACCCCATTCATAATCTCCAGTGTATCTATCAACTTCTTCTTCTTCAAAATCTTCGTTGTTGTTTCCAACATCTTCGTTGTTGTTTTCATCTAATGCCACTGCAAATTGTTTTATTGTTTCGGGTTTATCTTTTAATTCAAATAAAATTTCTTCAAATTTTTGAAATAAATCGAAAAAAAGCAAATCAAATTTATTTCGTTCTTTAATGGTTTTAACATAATTTATTTCATCATAATAAGTTTTGAGTTTTTCTAGCATGCTTTTCAAAAAATTTATAGAAACAATATATTTTATGTTTTCAGCGTTTTGTTGAACATCACCTAATTTTTTTTCAATTTCAGCTATAATTTTAGGAATTTCTTCATAAATAGCTTCTTTAGTATACCTTTGTTTAAAAACTTTAACACTTTGCATTTTTCTTTCTTTTTCATCAACATTTGTTTTATTTGTTTTCTCTTCTTTATTAAAAGTTATTGTGTTCAAATTTTCTAATGTTTCTTCTGAATTAAAAGCATAAAAATCTTTCAAATTAATTAATTTACGGTATAATTTCCTAATTTCTTCATAATTTAAAAGATAATTAAAATGCTTGTCTTCTTCATATTTATTTATAATTTCACAAAATTTATTATCACCATTTATTTTTTCTAATAAATTATTTAAACTTTTGTTAACATCGTTTAAATTTTCGTTTTCTTTTAAAAGAATATTATAATTCTTCGAAATATTTTTTTTACTCCAAATTTCTTTAAATAAATTTATTTCTTCTAAAATTTCCATTAAAGAAGCTTTTTCCTCCATGTTTTTACACTGCTCAAATAAGAAATTAAATATTTTAGCATAATATTTCTCATTTTCATTTTTAAGTTTAATGAGTTCTAAATTTTTCGAAGTTGTTTCATAAAATTCTATTAAATCTTCTAATTTATTATATATTCCTCTAATTTTCTTATATGCATCTTCATTTAAATTAGCATCTTCTTCATATTTCTTTGCAATTTCATAAAATGCTTCATTAAAATTTTCACATATTTCATTTATTTCTCTTAATAATTCTTGTAATTTATAGTTTTCTAAAACAATGAAAGAACCGTCTTTATTATTTTTATAAACTTCTCTTTCAAATTTTAATTTTTCTAAAATTTTTACTAGTTTACTGCCATTTCCAATTTTATTATCCTGGTAATCTAAAATATCTTTTATTTTTTGAAAAAGCTCTTCATTTTCATTTTTTAGATTATAAATTTTTTCCTCACTCATTAATGAATTAAATTTAAAAATTTCGTTAGAACTAGTAGGAGTCTCAATCTTATTTAGCATTTTTTCTTCTATGTTTTCTTTTTGGTTAGATTCATAAAAACTTATTAAATCTCTTAAATCTCCATATAACTTTTTAATATAATAGCGTTCTTCCCCATATAATTCTTTTTTTAATTTTAATTCATATTTTTCTACTAATCTACGAAAATCTTCATCATTTTCTTTAACTTCTTCAACAGAAAATTTTTTGTTTAAAACAACATCTTTTTCCTCATCAATTAAATAAATTTTATATAAACCCTCTATACGTGCTTTTATTTTTTTCAACATTTTATTTTCTAATTCTAAAACATTTATTTTTTTATTTGCTTTACTATAATTTTTTCTTTCAGCTAGTATTTGTTCT